>SHZY01000043.1 GCA_009692065.1 Gemmataceae bacterium | reverse complement strand
CACCATGACGTCGCAGTACAGCGCGTCGATCTCCATCAGGTACGCCTTGCGTCCGGTCTGCTCCGCCGCGATCAGGGTCGAGCCACTGCCGCCAAATAGGTCCAGCACGTTTTCGCCGCGCTTTGACGAATACTCGATGGCACGTTTGGCCAACTCGACGGGCTTCTCCGTTAGATGAATCATCGACTGCGGATTGATCTTTTTGATGGGCCAAACATCGGTCGCGTTGTTGGGTCCGTAGAATCGATGAGCGGCGCCTTCCCGCCAACCGTAGAAACACCACTCATGATTACCCATGAAGTCTTTTCGCGTGAGCACCGGATGCTCCTTGACCCAGATGATCGCCTGGGAAAAGTAAAGGCCTTTGGCCTTCAGGACCGGCGGATAGTTGCCGCAGTTGGCATAGCCGCCCCAGATGTAGAAGCCACGGCCCGGCAGGAGCACGCGGGCCATATTGCCGAACCAGGCATCGAGCAGAAGGTCGAAGGCTTCCTCGGTGACGAAGTCGTTGACCAGCGGCCGGTCTTTGGCTCGCAGTTTTTTGTGGGTCGCTTTGCCTTTCTGCTTGTCCCGCGCCAGATCGAACCCGTGATAGTGCGGCTTGGCGCCGACGGGAAATGACGACAGGCCGGCCGCGATGGCGTTGTTGCTGCGCGGCTCGACCTTCACGTTGTAAGGCGGATCAGTGTTTACCAGATGGATCGGTTGGCCGCCCAGCAAGCGATCAACGTCCTCGGGCTTACTGGAATCACCGCAGAGGAGTCGGTGGTTCCCAAGCGTCCACAGATCACCAGGCTTGGTGATCGCTTCGTCCGGCGGTTCGGGAACGTCGTCCGGATCGGTCAAACCGTCCGGCTTCAGCGGCTCCAACAACCGCAATAGTTCTTCGGAGGAGAATCCCGTCATGTTGAGGTCGAAGTCCATCTTCTGAAGCTCGGCCAACTCCAACGGCAAACGCTCTTCATCCCATTGCGACAGCGTTGCCGTCTGATTGTCTGCAAGCCGATACGCTTTGGCCTGCGCCGGCGAAAGGCCGATGGCGACATGGACCGGCACCTCGATGAGGCCGAGCTTGAGCGCCGCCTTGCAGCGTGTGTGGCCGACGATGATGACGCTTTCTTCATCGACCACGATCGGCTGGCGGAAGCCGAACTGGCGAATCGAGGCAGCGACAGCGTCAACCGCCAGGTCATTGACGCGGGGGTTGTTTTGGTACGGTTTGATGTCGTTGATGTTTCGCATTTCCACAAGCATGAGCAGTACTCCTTCGGGTTTGAATTGGCAGTGCTACGGTTGGCCGCCAGTGCTCTTATTGTCCCGGAGGATTGGACTTTCGATTTTCGTCCAGTATTGCCTTCCTGACGTGATCGGCAATTGCGAGGGGAATGCTGGCAAAAAATGGGCATCTGATTTCGGTCTGGATTAAATTCGGAGGGCTTGACAGGTTTTCGTCCAGCTATTTTTGTCCAGACCTTCGCTTATCCTGCGCACGGCCGCGTTCGATGGCGTCCACAGCGGTAGCAGGGAGGCCTCGCTCCCGTACAAACTCCGCTTTCGTGATTTTCGTTGCCCGGTTTGCGGCTTTCCAGTCGAGGTACAGTTTGAGGTCCTTTGCTGCGGAATCGCTTCCACGGGGACGGCCTCGCGGGCGGCGGCCTTTGCCATTTTTTTCAGTCTCTTCCCTTTTCCCGGTCACTTCAGCGGGCCCATTTCCGGATTTCCCAGCCGGTGCCTGTTCGTCGAGGGGCGCGCCCAAAAGGAAGGCTGGATTGGCGGCTTCGCCCTTGGCTTCGGCCTCGGCCTGGTGCGACTTGTTCTCCGCTTCCGGCAAATTCCCATTCAGCGGCAGGGACGTGCCCCAGCAACGCAGCTTCTGGACATAGCCAATCGCCATTGGGACGCCGCGTTTTGTCGTCATGCCACCGACGTACAACTCTGCCAGCGTCGGCGGCGAGGGCGGCGCTTCTGCGACGTCTATCCGGGCAGCCGTGGCCGTCAGGTCTTCCAACCATCCTCTGACTTGCACGACTGCATCCCCCGAGGATTGACCTCCCACGTTCCAACGGGATCCCAGGTCTATGGCGCGCAAATGGCTCAAGGTTTTGTCGCAATCTGAGATCAGGTTTTTGATCTGGTCAACCATGCGACACAATTCCTGTCGGCAAGGAGCCGGCCAGCCAGCGAACCGGCAAATGATGTTTCTGTTCAATCGGCCAACCGCGTGGCGATACCTGGTCGCCTACCTGGTTCCCATTCTATTCGAGACGGCGACCCGCTAACGCTGGAGCAAGCGGCGGCCGCTGGGACCGCGACCGTGGCAGCGATGAACGGCTCGCGCGGCGGAATCAAGGCAGCCGTCCTTGCAAAGCGGCGAAAATGGCTCGGGGGTAACACGTAACGCCCAATTCGGACTCAAACTTGCCAAAATTGGCACGGATTGCGCCAATTCTGTGCCAAAATGTAACCGGCTATGGAGAAAGTGGTTACGGCAATTTATGGCCATTCGATCGACCGATTGCAGGCCGAGCAGGCCTCAATCATTCCACCGGCCAAAAACCCATAAGTGTGAATTACAAAATGGGTTACGAAAAATACCTCGCGAAGGCGCCGGGCGGCGTACCAGATCGAAAGGTCGATTTTACTGACAATTAGTGCCAAAATAGGTTTTCGAGTGCTCATCGAATGGCTTCCGATACGGACTTCCGGTCCGCATTCCCAAGCGCCAGCCGGTTTTCAAAAGGTTCGAACGCCGACTTTCGTTGAGGCTCTCAAAAGGCCGATTTTTCCTGCCATGGTCTGCCGCATCGTAGCACGGCGACGGAATACGATGTGGTAACTTCTGGGGTGCATCTTGGCCAGAGAGCCGAGAGGTCGCTCAGAAATCAAGGTGGTGGCAAAACCCGGCGCGACGGATGTTGGCTGATTTGCTTGCTCTCGCCTGGAAGAGAGGGCAGGGCAGCAGCGATCGAAACGGCGGGAGATCGCAAGAAATACGGAAAAAGACAAACGCCGAGAGGATCAACTCTCGGCGTCGGCCGCTAACTCCTGAGCGGCTATCGCTCGTAGACAAGATAAAGGCTCCCCGACAAGGACTCGAACCTTGAACCTAGCGGTTAACAGCCGCTCGCTCTACCATTGAGCTATCGGGGAATAGAAGGTCCCACTGCCTCAGGATGCATTTTATTCTTAGTAAAACGCTCGAAATTCAGCAAGATTGATCGGTGGCGACCGCGGAAAAAACTTGCCGCGTCCGCGTGCGTGGATACTCTATGGACGTTGACTTCACGATTGAGGTTCGCGTTGCGATCACTCCTCACCCCCACCTGCTCTGCCGTAAGGCGAGAGGGGACCAACCCTTGAGGTACCATGCGTTTAGCGAGTATTGAAACCTGGGCGGGGCCGCGGGCCGCCCTTGTATGCGGCGATCAGTTTCTTGACATTCACGCTACGGAGCCGAACTTGCCGGGTAACGTCAGGCAACTTCTCGAAGGCGGGCCTGACATGCTGAAGGCCGTTGCTGATTTGAGTAGTCGTGCCAAGGCGGTGAAGCACCCGGTCAGCGCGGCGAAGTGGCATGCGCCGATCGTCGATCCGCACAAGATCATCTGCGTCGGCCTGAATTACAAGGACCACGCGGCCGAGAGCGGTTCGCCGATCCCCAAGGATCCCGTGCTCTTCAGCAAGTATTCGACGGCTCTCATCGGCCACGGGCAAGCCATCGTGCTGCCCAAGGTCAGCCAGGAGGTTGATTACGAAGCGGAGTTCGTCATCGTGATCGGCAAAAAGGGTCGGCATATCACCAAGAAAAACGCCCTCGATCATGTGGCGGGTTATTCCGTAGGGCATGACGTTTCCGCACGCGATTGGCAGCTAAAAAAAGACGGCAAGCAGTGGATGGTCGGCAAGACGTTTGACACCTTCGCTCCCGTTGGGCCATATCTCGTGACCAGGGACGAGGTGCCCGACCCGCACGCCTTGCGGATTTGCTTGCGTCTGAACGGGCAAACGATGCAGGACAGCAACACGAAGCAGATGATCTTCGGCGTCGAGGATTTGCTGGCGTACATCTCGCAGGTTGTCACGTTGGAGCCGGGCGATCTGATCTACACAGGGACACCGCCGGGCGTCGGCGTCGCGCGGAAGCCGCCGGTGTACATGAAGGATGGGGACGTCGCGGAAGTCGAGATCGAGGGGTTGGGTATCTTGCGTAATCCGGTCGTCCAGGAGAAGTGAGCGCGGGGGGACATGCCTATGACGCCGGCAGTTCGATTGCTGGAGTTGAAAGGAATCGCTCATCGCGTTCACCGTTACCATCACGATCCGAAGGCGGAGTCGTTTGGCGAAGAGGCGGCCGCGAAGCTGGGTGTTGTCCCTGAACGCGTTTTCAAGACGTTGGTCGCAATGATTGATGGGACCATTATTGTGATGGCGGTCCTTCCGGTCGCAGCCAGGCTCGATCTGAAGAAACTTGCGACTGCAGTCGGCGGCAAGAAGGCCGAACTCGCTGATTTGAAGGTTGCCGAAAAAACCACGGGCTACGTGGTTGGCGGGATCAGCCCGCTCGGCGGCCGCAAGTCATTACCGACGTTTCTGGATGAGACGGCATTTCTCTTCGAGTCCGTTTTCATCAGTGCGGGGCAGCGCGGATTGCAAATCGAGATTTCCCCGACGGAGTTGCACGCGCTCACGAATGCGTCCACGATCTCCCTATCGAAAGAATGAGGCCAGTCTTGGCCGAGCCGACTGAACCTGCGCTAACGCCTCCCGATGAACACGATCGGCAACTGCTGGAACGCATTCATCCTGCCGACTGGGTGAATCCGGAGCCGAAGGCGCGTTATCATCTCGTCGTGATCGGCGCGGGCACGGCAGGTCTTGTCAGCGCATCTGGGGCAGCCGCGCTGGGGGCGAAGGTCGCGCTAATCGAAGGCAAGTTGATGGGGGGCGATTGCCTGAACTTCGGCTGCGTGCCGTCGAAGGCGCTGCTTCGGGCTGCCCGGGCGGTCGCCGACGTCCGGCGTGCAGGCGAATTTGGCGTGGAGGTTGCGGGCGAGGTTCGCGTGAATTTTTCTTCCGTCATGGAACGCATGCGGCGTTTGCGTGCGGAGATCAGCCCAAATGATTCCGCGCAGCGTTTTCCCGACCTCGGTGTCGATATGTTCTTTGGTCAAGCGCGGTTAACGGGGCCGGATCGCGTTGCCGTCGGCGCGAAAACGTTGCACTTCCGTCGCGCAATTTTGGCGAGCGGGCCCCGTCCGGCCGTACCGGCGATTCCTGGGTTGGGCGAGGCTGGTTATCTCACCAACGAATCGATTTTTTCGCTGACGGCGTTGCCGCCGCGCCTGGCCGTCATCGGAGCGGGGCCGATCGGCTGCGAGCTGGCGCAGGCGTTTGCCCGTTTCGGGTCGCGAGTTACGCTGATCGGTAATCACGAGCAGATCTTGCCTCGCGAGGATGGAGAGGCGGCTGCGCTGATCGCCGGGTAAATACGGCGCGATGGCGTCGACTTGGTGCTGTCAAGCCAGGTAACGCGCGTGGATTCCAAGGCATTGACGATGCAGCAGCACGGAGAAAAACGCACCCTTGAAGTCGATGCGATCCTCGTCGCGGCCGGGAGAGTTCCGAATGTCGAAGACCTGGGTCTCGAAGCCGCAGGGGTAAAGTTTGATGCCAAGGCTGGCGTCGAGGTGACCGATCGGCTGCAAACAAGCGGTGGCCGTATCTTCGCGGCGGGTGATGTCTGCTCGCGTTTCAAGTTCACGCACGCCGCCGATGCCTATGCGCGAATCGCGGTGCAAAACGCGATTTTCTATGGCCTCGCCAAGGCGAGCGCCCTGGTTATTCCATGGTGCACCTACACCGACCCGGAGATCGCGCACGTGGGTCTGAGCGAGCGGGACGCCGCCGCGCTCGGCATCCCGATTCAGACGTTCGTGCAGGAGTTTCGGCATGTCGATCGTGCGATCCTCGACGGCGATGCCGAGGGCTTCGTCAAGATTCACGTCCACGCGCGCACCGATAAGATTGCCGGCGCCACCATCGTCGGTCCCCACGCCGGCATCATGATCGGCACGGTGACGCTCGCGATGACCGGCAAGCTCGGTCTCAAGACGTTATCCAAAACCATCGTTCCGTATCCAACGCATGGCGAAGCCTTGAAGAAAGTCGGCGATGCGTACAACAAGACCCGCCTGACGCCGATAGTGCAGTGGTTATTCGACGCGTGGTTTCGCTGGACCGGATAGTTCGCAGAGCTGTGGAATACGACGCCTTTTCCGCACGATCCGACTTTGCCGCCGACCGATGCGACGTTTAGTTCAGATCTCTCCGATCTTCGTTTGCAACGATTTCTATCTTGGTTAATCTCAAGTGGTTCACTCCAAGGCGTCGGTCATACCGCCATTGCTGGCCGACATCCCGAAGGAAACATCATGACTCGCATCAAGCCGCTCGTGCTCGTGTTGTTGTGCTTGGCTTTGCAGGGAGGCTTGCTGACCCCCTCCTGGGGCGACGAGCCTACGAAAACGCCGGGGAAACAGCCCAACCTGCTGATTGATGTTTCCGCGGGCCTGATCAACGCGGCCGTGCAGCGCTCTATCGATCGCACCGGACCAGTGCGGGAAGTGATCCAGGATACGCCGGTCCAGGGTACGAGCCGCACGATCGGGGCCGTTTGGGCCGAATTGGTCCCGAATACGTCGCACGGTGTCATTGATGTCGCTTTGCGCGGAAATGTTTACTCACGCACCATTGCCACGCGGCCCTTCGTGCTTATCAACACGGCCACCGAGACGCCGTTGGAAGTTCGCAACCGCGTCCTGATCGATGAGAAGGGTATTTGCATTTACCATGGCCCGGCTTCCGCAACAGCGACGACGACGTTGCTGGATATATCAAGCCGTGCGGAGCCGGATTTCATCGCTATCCGAGTAGCCGAGCAAGGCTACCACCGCAGCAAGAGAAATGCGGAGGCGGAAAGCGCCAGCAAGGCGGCCTGGCGCGCCTCCAAATATCTAGCTGATGAATTGTCGGCGACGCTTACCGCCGCGGGTAAAGTGGTTAAGGCCATTCAGGAGACCGGCTTGGCGGTGGAGTACATGAACTTCAGCACCACGGCCACGTCGATTCACACCAAGGTGCGCGTCGGCACGCTGGGAAAAAAAGAGGCCAGCGCAGTGCCGACGCTGCCGGCGGAGATTGACCTTGGCGTGCGTATTCACGAATCGGTCTTGAATGAGGCGGCACGAATCATGACCGGCGGCAAGTCCTTTGGCGTGCATGAAGTCAACAGATTTTACGAAAAGGTATCGCTGGGGTTGCTGCTCGACGGGCGCTCGGATCACGACAAGAAGGATCTGCTCAAGAACCTGGAAGCGGTGCTCACCGATCTCGTGGGCAAGGAGACGATGATCACCCTGGCCAAGAACGATCCGCTGATTGTGTCCTTGGGCGAACAGACCTTCACCGCGGAGATTCACGTTGCCTCGATTGCTTCGCCCAGGGCGGCCTATGCCGGCAGCCGAGTCAAGGCCGCGTATCGGATTGAGCATACCAAGGAAGGCGTCCACGCCGTGCGCAAGGGGCCGATCCAGTTTGTGCTTGCCGAGCCGACCAAGCAACTCAAGGCGGCGCCGCCGACATTCGTTTTCGCGCAGGAAGTGCTATTCGCGGAAATATTCAAGGAGCGCCTGACCCTGGCCCCCCTCCCGATGCCGGCGCTGATTTCGAAGCTACAACTCTCCGCGCCTCGGGCGGCTACGCGCGATGGGTGGGCAGGGTTGGTGTGGAATCTCAAATAACATCGATCGCGGCTAACCGAGTCACTTCCGCTCATTCAGCGGCTGGCCCGAGCGCAGATAAGCAAACAGGTCGCGCACCTCCTGATCGCTCATGCCGACGAGCAAGCCCTCCGGCATCAACGAGATGCCGGTCACGCTCATTGCTTCGATATCGTCCTTGGGCAACACGATGCGCTGGCCCTCCGCGGTGCGCAGAACTACCACGCGGGCATCCTTTTCAACGACGATCCCGGAAAGCGTGCGGCCACTCTCGGTGGTGACGACGGAGCTTTCGTAGCCTTCGCGAATCTCGACATTCGGGTTGATGATGTGCAGGAGCAGGTTGGGCACGTCGTCGCGTTTGAAGGGGGTGAGGTCCGGGCCGATGGCATTGCCGACGCCATGGAACAGGTGGCAGTTGGCGCATTTGACGGTAAACATCTTCTTGCCGGGATAGGGATCGCCTTTGCCGCTTGTGGCGACGGCGGCGAGGCGGTCAATGTCCTTGCGCATCTGCTCGGTAGTCGCGCCTTTGACTTCGCCCCAGTGTTTCTTGACGAGCTTGGCGATTTCGTCGTCACGATGCAGCAGCAGCTTGCGCAGGGTGGCCAGCGGAATGGACTTGGAATCAACCTTGCCGCCGTCCACCGCGTTGACTAGTTGCCGACTCCATTCGCGCCGGCCGACGAGCAACGATTCGGCAACCTCGCGCACTTCGCTGGTCATGGCCGGCAGCAGCTTGACTACCTCGGCGCCGATCTTGTCGTCCTTGTACGATTGCAACGCGCCGAGTGTCGTCTTCTGGATCGACGCTGATTCCTTGGTCGAGAGCAGGTTGAGTAGCAGTGGCACGCAGCGCGACTGCTTCGATTCGCCGAAGATGTCGATCAGATCGAGTCGATCTGCAATCGCTGATTTCGGGTTCTGGATCATTGCGAGCGCCTTTGTGATGGCGTCTTCCTTGCCCTGGCGCACGCCGAACGCGACCGAGCCGCCGCCGAGCTTGGCGATTTCCGCGAGCAGTTCATTCGGCAAGCCGGCGCTCGACCGTCCCTTGAACGCTTCCTCGAAGCCCTTGAGCAGAATCTGTCCGTGCTTCTTTTCTGGGGCGAGGCGGAACAAGTCGACGCACGTCTGGTAATCTTTTTGTGCGCCAGCCATCGCGAATCGTTTCATCAAGCGAGGCAGAATCGTATCCTCTACGATCTTCGCTCGCCACAACGAGGATTCGCGGAACATGTCGAGCACCTTGTCGCGATCCTTGGCGCAATGGACTTCAATCGCCCACCACAAGAGGAGCGGCATATGGATGTCGGCGGCGTCTTCGTCGCGTGTTAGCAGGCTCTGGACCAAAGGCAATCCTTCGTTGGCACCAAGACGTTTAGCGCTCGCGGCATACTGGCTGCGCGCGTGGACCGATTTCTCGATACGTGCCAGCTCGGCCAGTTGCGGAGCCACCTTGGCGCCAAGCTGGTGGTCATCGGCCAACACGCGAATCGTCCACAGGCGAACTTGCGGTTCCGGATGACGCAGCAATCGCTCCGCCACTTCGGCGGTGAACCCGCCGCTAAGATTGAGTGCCCAGAGGTAGTCCAGCGCAGTCTGCCCACGGGTGTTTTGGATTTCCTCGATGAGCATCGGGATTACTGAGCGGTCCTTCCGATCTCCGAGCAGACGCAGCACCGTCTCTCGTTCCCAGCGATTGTCACCCGATAGAAGTTCGACCAGCTCCTTCGATGTTTTCTTGCTGAGATCGACAGGCTTCTTGAACTTCGCGTTCTTGTCGGCAAGGCGGTAAACACGGCCCGTCTCGCGATCGATGACGCCGTCGTTGTGGCCGAGGTGGGCGATCTTCGCTTCGTAGAAATCGGCGACATAGAGCGAGCCATCGGGCCCGGGCTTGATGTCCACGGGGCGGAACCAGGTGTCGCTCGACGTGACCACGCCGCCCAGGTCCTTGGTCTCGAACGACGAACGATCCGCGTTTACTTCGCTCATCATCACGCGGCTGCTAAGCGGTTCGACGCCGAAGAGCCTGCCGCGATAGTGCGCCGGCAGGCCATCGGCTTCGTTGATGACAAAAGTGTGCGTGAAGCGTTGCGACTTGTTGGCCTTCATCGCCTCGAAGTAGCCGAAGGAGAACGGGTTGGCGAGGACGCCGTGCTTCTCGAAGCCCTTGCGGTAGGAGGCGCCCTGGACATAGTGGAAGCCTCGCGTGTCGCCGCCGTTGTGGCCGGAGTAAACGCGGCCCAGCGCGTCGATCTCGACGCCGAAGGCATTGCCGCCGCCTTCCGCGTAGATTTCGAAGCGTTTCTTTTCCGGATGATAGCGCCACATGTGCTGGCCGATCATCTGGACGGGCGTTTCTTTGATACCCGGCCGCGTGACATGCGCGGAGACGGTGCTGCCGTGGGCACCGTAGAGCCAGCCATCAGGGCCCCATCGCAGGTTGCTGGCACACGAGTGGGTGTCTTCGAGGCCGAAGCCTTGCAGGTGAGCGACAGGATCGCCGCTCGGCTTGTCATCCTTCGTCGGGTAGAACAGCAAGTAGGGCGGATTCAGCACCCAGACGCCGCCGCGGCCATGCGCGACTGACGTGACGATATTCATGCCCTCGAGGAAGGTGGTGTGCTTGTCGTAGACGCCCGTGCCTTGCGTGTCCTCGTGGATCGAGATGATGTCCTTGCCACGAATGTGGTTCGGCGGCGGCGGCGGGACCTTGTCGTAAACGACGCGCCAGAACATATCTCGGCTCATGATCTTCAAGCCGGCGGGGTGCGGATACTGAAGGTACTGCACGACCCAGAGTCGGCCGCGCTCATCGAAGCTCAAAGAGAGCGGCTGCTTGACGTTGGGCTCGGCCAAGATTTGGTCGAATCGCAGATCGTCGGCGACCTTGAACGCTTTCGCGGCGTTGGCCGACGACAGCTTGCCGGGCGGCGCATTGGCGGGTTGCGCGTCGGCGAGCATGCCGAGGCCGAGAAGGGTGAATGCAAGGGTGGACATCAAAAGCGATTTCATGGTGCAATCCAGGTTCACGTTTAGCGCCCGCACGGCGCCGCGCGAGCGCCAAACGGGTTTTGTAGTTGCCATCATTACAACATTCTGCGAAGAAGAGAGCAAACTCGCTTCGGCAGGACCATCATGCGTACACGCATTCTAGGCAAGACCGGCATCGAAGTCAGCGAGTTGGGCTTCGGCAGCCTCTTCACCTCGTCGCTCGGGCCCGGCTTCGAGGAGAGCAGGGCGGCCGTCCACAAGGCGCTCGAACTCGGCATCAACTATTTCGACACGGCGCCGGCGTATGCCAACAGCGAAGAGATCCTCGGCAAGATCGTCGCCGACGTCAAGACGCCGTTCATTTTGACCACCAAGCTTGGTGGCCGGCCCAAGCCGTTCGACCCACAGAACCGAGCGCAACTCCTCGAATCCGTGAAGGAGAGCCTGCGGCTACTGCATCGTGAGGTCATCGATATTCTATTCGTTCATGAGCCGGATCGGCCGCTTCAATACGACTGGTGGAGCGATCCGGAAGCCGTCTACGGGCCAGTGATTGACGTGCTCGATCAACTCAAGAAGGAAGGGGTGATTCGCTTCACGGGTCTAGGCGGCACGACCACGACCGAGATGGCGCATCGCATGCGCTCGGATCGTTTTGACGTCGTCCTGACGGCGTTCAATTACAGCGCCCTCTTCCGTGAAGCGACAGTCGAGATTTTTCCCGAGGCTAAAGCACGCAGCATGGGTGTCGTGCTGGGTTCGGTGCTACAGCAGGGCGGCTTGGGGAGGCGCTATGACGACGTCGTTCGCGCCAAGCCGGCGTGGCTTTCCAGGGCGAGGCAGCAGCAGTTCCTGGCGTTCTACCAGTTGTTGGACGACGCTGGCCTGTCAATCGTCGAATTGTGTTTGCGATTCGCGATCTCATGCCCGGATGGGCACACGGTGTTGATCGGACCGAAAACGGCGAAGCAGGTGGAGGAGTCGGTAGACGCGGTCGAGAAAGGGCCGTTGTCGGGCGATCTGCTCACGCGGCTCGACGAGATCGCGGCGATGGTGCCGTTTCGGCCTTTCGAGGAGCCGATGATTCTGCCCCTCAATCGGCCTCGCGATTACTACGGGCCGGGTAACGCGAATGTTGGGGCGGGGGTCAAGGTGGGGACGTTGTAGGGTGCGTGAAACGCACTGTTGCAGAGGGTCCAATCGGTCAACGGTGCGTTTCACGCACCCTATGGTCATCGCGCCGTCGGAATGTAATTCAACGTGTAATAGGCGATGTTGTGCAACAGCGGCAAGCCATCCCCCGAGCGTACGCCGGCGGCGGTCAACTGGTGGACGTGCCCCTCTTGCAACTGACTGACCCAGATGCGAGCGCTCTTGTTATCGGCCGCGACGACGACCTTGGTGATGTCGGGCTTCGTCTTGTCCACCTCGGGGCTGCCGTAGCTGGCTTGATAGATGTACGTGTAGGTTTCCATCTTGTAGGAGGCGATTTCGCCGGCAGTTTTCGGATCGACTGGCTTCGTGAAGTTGACGGTGAAGCCGTCGGCTTCCGCCTTCATCTCGTGGATCTCGAACGGCACTTTGCCGGTCCACGCAAGGCGTTCGACGGAGAACGGCTTGTTGCCGCGCGAGCCCCAGCCGCGGTTGGTGCCGCCGACGATGAGCGAGCCGTCGGAAGCGAAGCAAACCGGCACGATGCCGCAGCTATGTCCCTGGCGGAAGGGGTAGCAGGCGCCCTGGTATTTGCCTTGAACTTTTTCGAGCGTGACGCGCATGACCGTGCTGTGCGTTTGATCGCCGACGAACATCTGCTTGTCGAAAGGCCCGAATTTGCCGCCGGAGAGGTCGCTGTCGATGCCCGCGGCCGATTGGCCCATCTTGCCGTAGGGAAAGATGACGCAGGTCGGGTAGAGCTGCGGAATCTTCTTGGCCTCGACCATCATGCGGCCGCCGCTCTTGGGAACGAGCGGCGCGGCGCCGAGGTATTTGGCTTCGGGCTCTTTGTACCACTTGAAGCTATCGGGATGGCCGACGAAGCCGCCGACGGCCAGATGCTTCAGGCCGCACGGGCCGTTCCACGGACCTTGATTATCGGTGTAGAAAGCGTCCCCCTCGGCATTGAAGCCGACGCCGCCTGGCGAGCGGACGCCGCTGGTGGTGGGGACCCACTTGCCGTCGGGTGTGACCTTGCCTCCCCAGCCGCGGAACTTGCTGTTGGAGTTGAACGAGCCGGTCAGACAGAGGGTGATCCAGATGTTGCCGCTCTTGTCGAAGCGGGAACCGAAGGCATACTCGTGGTAATCGCCGTTGATCTCCCAGCCATCCGTGACGACTTCGAAGGTGTCAGCTTTGCCTTTGCCTTTGGAGTCCTTGATGCGAGTGACATCGCAGCGCTGGGTGACGTAGAGCCAGCCGTCTTTGTGTGCGAGACCGAGGATCTCGTGCATGCCGTGAGCGAAGCGGGTGAAGACGGCGTCCTTCGGATCGTCGGTGAGCCCCTTCTCGATGATCCAGACATCGCCGCGGCGGGTGCCGAGCGCAATCTTGCCGCCGGGCAGCGTTTCGAGAGCCCCGCCTTCGAGGACTTCGCCTTCGGGAATGGTGAAGATGTGCAGCTTGTAGTAATCGTTCTCGGTGGGGAGTTTGTCTTGGGCCGCGGCGAACGCGGTTGGCATGACAAACATCGCCAGCAAAATAAGCGATCTACGCATGGGGGAGACTCCACTTTGTTTAGCCGCTCGCCTTGGGCGAGCGTGTCTTCGCACGATTACCACTGATATTCCTGGACGATTTTCGCATCGTTGCCCTTGAAACGAATTGGCACGAGTAGTTCCATCTTGCCCGCGGATTTGCGGATCACCGGTGGCGCGTTGGCTTCGATCCGCATGCGCCAGGTGTCGTTGATGCGGTACCAGCCGCCTTGGGCTTCTGGGTCGATCTGGTTGGCGACGATGGCGCGATAATAGAGGTTGTCGATCGGGTTGTCGGTCGAGATCGCGAACGTCCGGCGAATCATTGGGTTGCCCTTCGCTTCAAACGCGTTGGGTGTGTCCTCGATCTTGATCTCGTTGAACGAGTACAGGAACGTTGGCCGTTGATCGTCGGTCAAGCGATAGCCCTTGAATTTGTAGCCGAGTTCTTTCGCTTTCTGAGTCGGCCACGCTTCGTCGTCCTTGGCGAGGACGAAGAAGGTGACGCCGGCGGGGAGGTTCAGGATGTTGTCTCCCATCGGCGCCTCGGCGCCTTCGCCACGGCCGGTCCAGTGACGTTTCGCGTCCATGAACCCGCCTTGCCAGATCATGGCCAAGCGGATGTCGTTGGCGTCGAACGCAAGGTGAGCCCGCTCAGGGAAGCCGACGCCGATGGCGCGCGTGCCTGCCCCTTGAATGAAGTTGCGATAGATGATCGCTTCGTTGATCGGAATAAGCGGGATCGATGATTTGTTCAAGCCGACCGGCAGCATCGCGTTCTTGCCGTCCGCAAGGTAGAGCCAGATCGCCTCAATCTGTGTGTCGGCTTTCCCGTCAAGCACGTTCTTGAGCAGTGTTGTACCGTCTGGGAAGGACGACGGCATGCGGGTGCCGGCGCGGTACTTCGTCGGATTGATCAGATAGTTGTGGAACCACTCTTTCTTGACCCGTTCCGCCATGATCGCCATGTCGATGCCCTGGACACCGTCAGTCTTGACGCCGCCGAAGTTGTGGCAATTGATGCAGTTGAAGGCCTGTTTGCCGACCATGTGTCTGCCGGCAGCTTTGACCTTTGTCAACGGGTCGGCGAACGCGACTTTCGGATTCGTCTCGGCCGCGTCAGCCTTGTCAAGAAGAGCAACAAGAATCGCAGCGCTCGCACCGAACCTCGGCATGCGGGTGTGCATGTAGGGCCGATCGTGGGAGCCCTGTTCGAGGATCTTTTTGAGGTAGGCTGCGTTCAGCTTAGCACCGGCGCCGGTGAGCGAGGGAGGTATGCGGGCCTCGTCGCCCCATTCTTTGAACGTGGCCTGGAAGTGCGGATTGACGTCAATTTCGACGCCGCCGATCTTGTCGCGCTCGTGGCAGCCGTAGCAATTTTGGTGCTTCATCGTGAAGGCGATGACGTCCTTCGGCTCGGTGATGGCCGCCGCCGGCTTTTGTATCGCGGCGCGTAATGCCGTTTGCTGCGTGGTGCTCAGCCCATACCAGGGGATGCCCTTCTTCGGGGCCGCGTCGAGACAGCCGCCTTCGCCCTTGAGTGCGTCGAAAGCCGTCGCGTTAAGCGATTTCTTTTCGTTGGGCAGTTGATGGCAATTGGCGCAGCCCATCGAGCCGAAGAGCTCTTTCCCCTTGGCGAGGAGCTGTGCGTTCGGCGTCAACGGTTCATCTCCGATTGGTTCTACGCCGACCTTGGCGGGCTCGGACGACAGGAGGATGCGCGGGCCCAGCGGTTGGCGGCCGGCGCCGGGGCCTTCGAATTCGACGCCGAGCTCGAACCCGCCGCCGCCATTGAAGACGGCGACGACGATCTTGTGCACGCCCTTGGTCAGCTTGCTGTTTCCCGACTTGAGTTGCGGCGGATGAACGCCGTCGTTGTTAACGACGAGCTTGTCGTCGATCCACAGCCGGCTGCCGTCATCGCTGGTGACGTGAAAAGAGTAGGTGCCGTCCTTCTCAATGTCGAGATAGCCTTCGAAGCGCAAAGCACAATTGTTGGTCCGCCGCGCGGCGCCAAGGTCGAAGTCGCTTGCTTCACCAGTTGCGATCGGCTTGAGCTTGGCGAAGTCGGGCAGGTTCTTCCAGGCGCCTTCGTAGTAACTGTATTTCATGTTGTGGGCCGAGACGCCGGGGGTACTGCCGTGAAGCAGATACTTGGCGACGTCGCTTGCTTCCTTGCCGATCAGGATGCCCGGCATGCGGCCCAACGGCCGCGTCTGGTGCGGGTTTTCCAGGAAGGCCTTCAAGCCCGCGAGATGGTATTTCGCTTTCAAATTGCCGAGCGGGACGGAGGTCGCGAAGAGCTTGTCCTGATCCCCCTTGGCGTTGCGCGTGCCGTGGCAGGCGACGCAGCCGACCTTGGAGTAAAGGTCGCGGCCGCTGACGATGCCTTTGCCGTCGGGGCGCATCTGCTGCGGCAATCCGGTGGAGGCAAGGAGATGGGTGAGGGCTTCGACTTTCGCCTTCTTGTCGTCGGCTTCGAGGCTCGCGAACAGATTCGGCATGGTCGTGCCAGGCTTGGCTTTCTGCGGATCGCTCAGGAATTCGCGCAGGTAGCTTGTCTTGACGCGGGTTGCGACGGTGTCGAGGATCGGCGCGGGCCGAAAGTCGATGACCAATTCCGGCTGTTTCGGCAGATGGCATTGCATGCAATTCAAGGCGCCCATCAGCAGATGCCCGCCTTCAGCCGCCTTCGCCTGGTCGTTTTGATAAAATCGCGCGAAGCCGGGCACCGCGGGCGCCATCGGTTTTTTTTCGCCGCCAGCGAGGGCAGGGGGGGCCGCGATCGTCAGGCTGGCCACGAGTGAAATGATGAAGGTGGAGCGTGAGAGTCGAAACGTCATGGAAGCTATTCTCCGAATCGAGAACCGCGGTGGGGCCAACGCAAGGATTTTATGGCGATAGCGCCGGATGTGCAAGCTTTTGTTTCATGGTCCGCCTTGGATTGTTGGTTAAGACACCCGAGGCCTCGCGGTTGAACCGCCAGGAGATACCTATGCAATGGCTATGGCGATCAACCGACGCCGATCTTGGTAACTGGGAACATCGGCCGTATTCGACGGGTGTGGAACTCGGCCCGAGGCTCAACGACAAGCGTGACACTCACGAGCGTGTCATCGGTACGGAGTCCATCGGGCCACCGGTTGCGAACGGCATCGCTCGGCGACTGGCTGACGCGATCCTGCGGTTTGATGTTTTCCCGCCAAGGTTGCTGACGAGCGTTCTACGGCGACGCCCGGTTGCGGTCGGCGACGTGCTTGGTCTCCGCTATCCTTTTCTGCTGGGTCTGGATCTGCTGTTTGCCTCGCGGGTGATCGATTGCTTTGAAACGCAGGACGATCGGGAATGGCGTTGCGGTTTCAGCTATCGCACGCTCAAAGGCCACCCCGCGTGCGGCGAGGAGACGTTTGTCGTTGAGAAGGATCTGGCGACGGGCACGGTCACCGCGGCGCTGCGGTCATGGTCGCGCCCGGGCCTGTTGATTGCGAGGCTCGCCTATCCCGTGATGCGAATGTTTCAGCTACGGGCAGCGCGAGCGGCGCTCGATCATCTCCAAGAAATTGCGGGTGATGGCGAGAATCGGGAGGGCGAGGCTCCCGCCGAGCCGGCGCAGGCGTTACTGCGTGGCTCGGCGGGAGCCTCGCCCTCCCGATTACGGCGAGACCAGCGGACGGGATTTTTGCGGAGCGACCGTCTATGAATACCGCCGACATGCTGCGAGTGGCCTTGATGGCGTTGCACGTCCTCGCCGGGGCCGCGTGGTTCGGTTCGATGTTCTACAGCATTTTTGTGCTCTATCCGCGCCTGTGCCGATTTTTCGATGACATCGGCGAGCGTGAACGCTTCGTGCTCGTGCTGAGCCACGGCGCCCGCTTGCACATGATCGCGGCGATGACCTTGGTGGCGTTGAGCGGGCTGGGATTATTGCTGATGCCTCGCGACAGGATGACCGCGGCTTGGCTTATTCTCGTCGGCGTGAAGGCGGCGCTCCTGATCACGAGCGTGGTGTTCTTCTGGCGCATCTCCTGGCACTGGTGGCCGGCAAGGCTGTTTGCTCTGGAGACCGAGTTGCCCGCGATCCATCGTCGCTTTCGCATCGCGGGGGCGTGTATGTTGGTCTTGGTTGGGTTGAACGCGGCGCTGGGCGTGATAGCCCGCGTTACATGAGTTAGCGAAACATTTGGGAGGTAAAAACGGGAAGTGGGCGCGGCGTCTCAAGCACGAACTCCAGGAAGTTTCGTCGGGCGGCTAGCTGTCGATCCTTCTGATCGGTTCGCGTGATACCTTGCGTAGGTGTTGCCCAGGAGTCAAACAACTTCAACTCGCACATTCCCCGATCGGGATCGCAATACCAGAGCAATGGATCGACGATGGTGGCGTGCGTATAGCCATCCAACGTCGGCGTCTTGGCATCGAGTTTTCGATTGACGATGACGCGATTTTCGGCCCGTTGTGCCCTGCGGCGCCTCCACTCTTCTTCACTTGGGAAGCATACGTAGTCGCCATGCTGTGCCCAGTATTTCCGTCGCTCAACTTGGCTGATGCCCATGTAACCCGGCCCCGGCCTGTTGAAGAACCACTCGGTGCCCTCCATCACCCCCCATATCCCGGGGTATTGATGACCAAAGCGGGCCTCGTGGACGTCGTAAGGATGTCCACCGAAGAATTCGCATCCTGTGGCCATTAGAACAAATATGCTCGCGAGTGATACACTCATCGCCGGTTTCCTCCGCGGGGGACAAGAAGAATCCAGGTCAAGGCGATGCTGATAGCATGGTTTCGCGTTTCGTGCCAGATTGAATCGGCAGGGCAAATCAGGCAAGACAGCTAGAGCCGGAAGCGTAAGCGACGGAGGCGATGGCCGTCGCTTACGCTTCCGGCTCGGATTTTATGACGTGGAACGTCAACTCCGGCGTCTTCTTGCGATGGATTGACGCGGCGATTTCTGCACGCAATTTGGCGTAACAGCCGTGCAGCGAGGCCAGGATCTCGGGCGTCGTGACCGAATCGAGGCCGTGAAAAACCAGCGTCACCAGCAGCCGGCTTGAATCGGGCGCGGGTACGACCGACTTCACCGACAAATCGCGCAGCAGTTCGCCTTCGAGGGCAAAGCACATGGCGTGCTCGACCTGCCGGCAAAGCTGCAGCGACTTGCGGTTCGAGACTTTGGCGCCCGCCCCGCGCGGCTGCAAGCGAGGATCAATGCCATCGTCTGCGGTCCATTCGGAGCAGAGGTCGGCGGGCGGCTTATTGGAGAAACGGCGTGAACGCATGCCAACCCTGACACACGGGCGTGGCATGCGGTTCGCGCCGTCCCAAGGACAACGGCTAGACACCGCGATCATTTGGCGCACATCTGCTTCATCGCCTTATCACCGCGCCGGGCACACTCCTCGGGCGTCACGTCTTCAACGTGCGTGGCAATCGCCCACTCGTGGCCAAACGGGTCGGTCACTTTGCCGAAACGGTCGCCCCAAAACATGTTCATGAGGGGCATCGACACGGTGGCGCCGGCGGCCACAGCCTGATTGAAGGCGGCATCGCAATCCTTCACGTACAGCATGATCGAGACGGTCGTGCCGCCAAATTTCTCGGGGGACGCCACGCGTATGCCAGGCCACTCGTCGGCGAGCATGACGATCGAGTTGCCGATCTTGATCTCGGCGTGTCCGATGCTGTCTTCGGTCATGCCAGGCATGCGTATGATCTCTTCGGCGACGAACGCCTTTTTGTAAAACTCGATAGCCTTGGCGACGCCGCGGATCACCAAGTGCGGCGTGACGGACGTGAATCCGGGGGGAATCGGTGCGACGGCCATGATGAATCTCCTTGGTGCGGGATATGAAGGTGGTGCCATGGTCACAAGCTGAACGTGGCCATCGGCGGCACGTGTGTCCATGTGAGCACTAACGAGGCCCGGCAACTGTGTGAACAAAAAAATGGATTTCTTATGGCGCGTTAATCCAGCACGATCACGCACGGGTCCATGTCCTCACGCTTCGAGTTTAACCCGGGCGTCGGCAGGAGCTTTTGCGATTGGCGATCGTACAGATAGATGTCGCGCTCGCCGTCGCCCTTGATGCGCTCGGAGACAAACGTCAGGTAACGGCCATCGGGACTCAAGGACGGCGACTGCTCATTGGCGATTGAGTTGACGCCGGGGAGCGGCAGAAAGCTCTTCTTGGCGCGGTCATACAGATAGATGTCGCGCCCGCCTTGGCCGCCGGGACGATCCGAAGCGAACGCGATCAGGGCGCCGTCCTCGCTCAATGACGGCGTGATATCCGTAAACGGCGAGTTGATCTCGGTCACGGCCAGCATCCTCGCTTCCTTGCGATCGTGGAGCCACAGGTCGGCGGCGCCTACGACGTCCTTGCGGTTGGAGACGTACGCCAGCCAGCGGCCGTCAGCGCTCAGGGCCGGCATGCGCGAGTCGAACTTCGGCGTGTTAAGATTCGGCAACTCGAGAAATTTTTGACCCGCCAGATCGAATGCCAACAGGCTCCAACGCTGGCTGCCGCTGCCGGCTTTGTCCCACGCGGCAAAAACGATCTGCGTGCCCTCGGCATTGATCGTTGGATGAAGCATGGCATTGGCGCCCGCGTTCAGTTTCGGCGGCGTGACCAGCTTCTTCTCGGCCATGTCCCACACGAAGATCTTGCTTGATTCGTTCTCCAACTCTGACGCGAAGACGCAGATCTTGCCGTTCTTCGAGAGGATGGGATGGTAGTCCTGGCGGTTGGTGATAGTCGGGATGTTGCCGACGATCTTGCCCTGTGAGACGCCGTCGTGCTCGTAGAAGTAGACTTGGGCGTGCTTGGGTCGATCGCGGTAGGAGGAGAAGGCGATGACGAGGCGATTGGATGGCTGGGGAGCGGGCTGATGCGCAAGCGCCAGGAGTGGAGCGGAACCGAACAGCAGTAGTAGGAGCCAGCGCGTCATCCAACAATCTCCGGCACCGGGAGCGCCTCGCGCAGGAAGGGGCGCATGCGGGCGTCGGTCGTGTCGATGCCGACCAGGCGATAGAGCGTGGCGGCGAACTGGGCGGGGCTGACTGGCGTGCTGGCAGGGCGTGAGCCGGCGCGATCGCTGGCGCCGACGACGCGGCCGCCTTGCAAGCCGCCGCCGGCAAGGAGATACGTGAAGCAGTACGGGAAGTGATCGCGGGCGCCGAGCCGATTGATGCGCGGCGTGCGACCGAACTCGCCGCCGACCACGATGAGAGTCGATTGTAACATGCGGCGATCTTGCAAATCGGTGAGCAAGGCGGAAAGCCCCTGGTCGAGCCGTGGGCACAAATGTTGCTCCATGCGCACCATGCCGCCGAGATCGGCGCCGTGTACGTCCCATGCGTCCCAGGCGGGACCGTCGTACCACTTCACCTCGACAAATCGGCTGCCTGCCTGCACCAGCCGGCGAGCCAAGAGGCACGATTGGCCGAAGAGGTTGGCGCCGTACCGTTCGCGCATAGCTTCCGGTTCGCGGGCCACGTCGAAGGCGTCGCGCACCTGCGTCGAGGTCAGGATATCGACGGCCCGCTGATACGACTGATCCATGCGTTCGATGGCATCGTTGCCGTGCGCCCCCTGGCGAAATCGATCGACAGCGGCGAGCAATTCGCGGCGTTGGCCAAAGCGATCGGCATGAATGTCCGCGGAAAGGGCGAACTGGGGTAGTTGGACGCGATTGCCGGTCGGGTCGGCGATTTCGACGGGGAAAAACGGTGCGCCCAATCGGCCGCCGCCGACACCGAGCCGCGAGCCGACATGAACGTAGGGCGGCATGTTGCCGCGATAGCCCTGGATTCGTGCGATGACCGCGCCGTAGGAGGTCGTCTCGCCTTGAAACCCGGTCAGCATCGGCACCGGCGAATGGGCGTCGATCCCGTGGTTCATCGAGCGGACGAGCACGCACTTGTCCATCTGCTGCGCGAGCCGCGGCAACAGCTCGCAGATTTGGATGCCGTTGACGTTGGTCTGGATCGGAGCATAAGGCCCGCGAACGGTGTCCGGCGTATCGGGCTTGGGATCAAACGTCTCGAAGTGGCTCGGTCCGCCGTCGAGCCAGAGAAAGATGCACGCCGCCTCGCGCCTTCCGCTATCGGGCGACGCCGAGGTGGAGCGGAGGAAGTCCGCGAGCGTGAGCCCAGCGAGACTCAAGCCGCCGACGCGCAGCATCTCGCGGCGAGTGACGCCGCTGCAATTGCGAACGGTGGTGTTGCCAATGGTGAACATGATCTACCCCCTATGCGAATGACATCGTCCTTATGCCTTCACCTGCACTACAAATTGTGGAAGCCCAAGCGGATCGGCGGTGCGTTCGACTCGGAACGAATGGCCAAGTACCTCGGATCGCACCCGGCCGTCCGCAGACGGCATCGCCTGGTAACCGTCCTTGTCGTGGCGTAGAATCTCGAACCGGATCGTGTCGCCGCGTGCATCGACCAGCCAATATTCCGGCACCTGGGCTTTCCAGTACAGTTTGCGCAATTGCACGAGATCCTTCTTTTCGGAATTGTCGCTCACAATTTCCAACACGACATCCGGCGTGCCGTCGAGTTGTGTGTAGCCGGTCGTCTTGCCGGGTACGAGCAGCAAGCGTCCTGTCTTCACAGTATCCCAGAGAAAGAAGAGTCCATCCGGCTCGGTGGAAAGATTGGCGGCCTCATTGACCAGCAACATCCGATCCACCACGAATCGTCCGGTCGGCTGTTGCGTCAGGAGAGAATAGAACATTCCCGTGAAGGCATACTTAACCTGGTTGTGTGCGAGAAGCTCTTCCTTCGTGGCATCCACAAAAATGACGCCGTTGAGGTACGCAACCCAGCCGCTCTGCGGATAATCGTCCGATTCGGCCCAGCGGCGGTATTCTTGGAGAGTGCCAATCCAACCCGGAATGGTGATCTTGTTTTCGACGACGACATCAGCGCGGCGCAGCGGTTCTGTTGCTGGCGGCACGGCGACAGCGGTCTGCGGCAGTGTTGGGATGATGGTGCTCATGGTGGGGTCGATTGCCTTAGGTTTATCACTGTAATAGTACCACGGCCGTACAACGCGCGGCGAGTCGAATCTCAACAAGAATCCCCAATTTCGCCGCGCTACACCATGATCTCCCTAATCGGCTCCCCGAAATCGACATTCAACCGGCGCCGCCCCGGCACCTCCAGTCGTCGTGCGTCCAGGCCGAGCTGGTGCAGGACGGTGGCGTGCATGTCGGTGACGTAGTGGCCAGGTTCGAGGGCGTGGAAGCCGAGTTCGTCGGTGGCGCCGTGGGCGATGCCTTTCCTGATGCCGGCGCCGGCGAAGAAGACGGTGAAGCCGTGCGGGTGGTGGTCGCGTCCGTCGCGGCCGCCGCCGCGCTGCTCCAGGCCCGGCGTGCGGCCGAACTCGGTGCAGAAGACGACGAGCACATCGTCCCACAGGCCGCGCTGCTTGAGGTCCTTGAGCAACCCCGCGACCGGCTTGTCGATGGTGGCGCATAGCCGCGTGTGGTTAGCACGCAATTGCTGGTGCGAATCCCAGACGCCGTCGGGGGACGGGAAGACCTGCACGAAGCGCACGCCGCGTTCGACGAGGCGGCGCGCGCCGAGCAAGCGTTCGCCGGCCAGGCGCGTGTTGGCTTGATCGATGCCGTAGAGCCGGCGCGTAGCCTCGGATTCGCTCGGCAAGGCAACCGCTTCGGGGACCGCTGTCTGCATGCGATAGGCCAACTCGTAAGCGCGGATGCGCGCTCGCAGGTTAGCGTCCTGCGGATACTCGACCGCGGCGAGGCCGTTGAGCCGGCCGATCAAGTCGAATTCGTTGCGATGCTCCTCGGGCAAGAGGTCGGGGCTGCGTCGGCCGTTAGGCAGCGGATTGTTCGGATCGAGATTGAGCGGGATGCCGGCGTGGCGTGGCCCAAGGTAATTCGAATCGATGGACGCCCGCGTATCGGAGCGTGTCGGTCCGCCGAGGACCACGAACGACGGCAGGTTGTCGTTTAGACTGCCGAGGCCGTAGTTGATCCAGGAACCGATGCTCGGCTGTACCTCGTCGAGGCGATGCCGGCCCGTGTGGATCTGATTCTCGGCCGCGTGATCGTTGTCGGTGGTGTAGATCGAACGCACAAAGGCGAGATCATCGACGCAGCTGCCGATGTGGGGCAGCCAATCGCTGACCTCGATGCCGCTCTGCCCGTGCCGGCGCCAGCCGACCTGCATCGGATAGATGATCGGGTAGGTGTCGCGCCGGTTGATTTCCTCCGCAACGACGGAGCGTGAACGCCGATCGTGCAGCGGCGACGTCAGCGGGTTGGCGAACGGCGCGAGGTCAAACGTCAGCCCGGCATACCGATTGAGGGCTGGCTTGGGATCGAACGTCTCCAGATGGCTGTAGCCGCCGGAGAGGAAGATCCAGATCACCGACTTCGCCTTGGGCGCGTGGTGTGGCTGGCCGTTCGGCGGCTGGTGTGCAGTCTCCGGTTCAGCGCGGACGACGCCGTCACGCTGCAGCATGGCGCCGAGCGCAAGGCCGGTGAAGCCGAGGCCCATGTCGGCTAGAAACGTTCGGCGTGGTAGCGGTCGATTCATGTTATCGCACCGTGATAAAATCATTGTGATTATACAGCACGCGGATCAGACTTTCGCGAGCCCGCAGCGCCGGGTCGGGCGATGCGCCGCTGCCAAGTTCCTTCGGATTCGTTTTGCGATAAAGTTCAACCTGCTTCTGCAAAAATTCCCGACACGCTGCCGATTCCTGCGCGGTCGGGCCACGCGACAGCAGATGCTCGAACGCGGCCACGACGAAAGCATCCGCGTTCCTTTTCTCCGAGAGCTTGCGTGCCAGCACCCGGCTCTGCTGGATGGCGAGCTGGTTGTTCGCGAGGGCCAGCGCTTGCTGTGGCATGACGCTTGAGGAGCGGCGATAGCAGTCGCACGGATCGGGGGCGTCGAAGATTTCGAGAAACTTCAAGTGCCCGCCGTCCTCGGGGAAGACGGAAAAGTAGAGGCCGCGGCGTTTGGAGGCGTCTTGTGCATTCTCCAGCACCATGCCGCCGATCTGGCGATCGAGTTCGCCCGAGGTCGCCAGGAGGCTGTCGCGCACGATCTCGGCTTCCATGCGTTTGGCGTTGGCTCGCCAGTACCAGCGGTTGTCGGGGTCGCGTTTGGCGTTGGGTTCGGCGGGCGACGATTGCATGCGATACGTTGAGCTGGTGACGATGAGGCGGTGGAGGTGTTGCATGGACCACGAACCCGGGGGCTTACGCCCTCCGCTCGCCGTGGGATTCATGAATTCGAAGGCGAGCCAGTCGAGCAGGTCAGGATGGCTCGGCTTCTTGCCGTTGCGGCCGAAATCGAAGACCGTGTCCACGAGTGCCTGATCGAAATGGCGCAGCCAGATGTGGTTGACGGCGACGCGGGCGGTGAGCGGATTGTTGCTGGACGCGATCCACTCGGCGAGGGCCTTGCGGCGGCCGCTTGAGGTCTTGGGGTACATCGGTCCGACTGGTGTGTACTTGGCGTCCGTCAACTTGAGGTTCTTCTCGGCCTGTTCAGCGTCTTTCCTCAGGACGATCAATTGGGCTTCGAGTTTTTTGATCGACACGAACGTGGAATCTTTTTCCTTTCCCTTTGTGACCTCGGCCTGTTGTTTCACGTGCGCTAGGTCGTGTTCGGCTTGCGCGAGAAGTATCTTGGCTCGCAGCCACGTCGCGTGTCGCTCCAGCTTCGCTGCCTTGTGGGCAGGCTCATCTACTGCCTGCAACTCCGCGCGACGCTCGATTGCCGCGGTCAAGCGTGCGTGGTAGGATTCCAGCTCAGCTTCAGTCGATGCGACGCGCATTTGCGCTAGTGCAACGGCCTTCCGTAGAGTCTGTTTCTGCTCGACCGTGGCGGCGATCAATAGGACGTCGGCCTTGGTCAGAGCTTCCTTGGCTGCTTTGACCTCCTGCTTCAGCCGAGCGATTTCTTCGTTGACTGCGAATTGCTTGAGGGCTGGATTATGGGCGGTCAGCGGTAACTCGACGGGCTTAATCTTGAGTCGATCGCCGCCGAGAAAGGCGGGAGCGCCAGGCTTGACCGGGGGCCGATCCTTCATGACGCTGCGCTCGTCGCCGCCGACATACATCAGCGTCTTGGCGTCCTGCTTGTCGTCGTATACACGAATTGCACCAAGCTTGATGATCTTGCGAAGCTTGCTGTAATCATACTTCTGAAACTCCCCCGGGTCCCCTTCGCCTGCCACGCGGTCTTGGCGCAACTCGATCGGTTCAAAGAACGCGCGGAAGCGGAAGTACTCTTCCTGCGAAATCGGGTCGTACTTGTGATCGTGGCAATGGGCGCAGTTCAGCGTCAGGCCGAGGAACGCCTTGCCCGTGTGCTCGACCATGTCACGCTTCCATTGGTGCGGATTGAGGGCGTACCAGTTGCGGACGATGTATCCGGTCGCGACCAGGGCGTCGTCGTCTGCGGGCGTAATCTCATCGGCCGCGAGCATCTCCTGGATCATGCGGTCGTAGCCTTTGTCGTCGTTGAGCGACTTGATGATCCAGTCACGCCAGCGCCAGATTTGCGGGGCGCTGTTCCAGACGTCGGGCACGTGCCGCCTGCCATACCAGTCGCTGTAACGCCAGACGTCCATCCAGTGCCGGCCCCAGCGCTCGCCGTAATGCGGGCTGGCGAGCAATTTGTCCACGACCTTTGCGTACGCAAGTTCTACCGCTTGCGGCTTCGCACTCGCGCACTCATTCAGAAACTCCGCGAGTTCTTCCCGCGTCGGCGGTAGTCCAATCAAGTCCAAGTAGAGTCGCCGCAATAGCAGCCCCTTCGGCGCCTCCGGCATCGGCGTGAGTCCCTGCTTTTCATGTTCCGCGGCAATGAACGCATCGATCGGATTACGCACCCACGCCTGATTCTTGACGGCCGGAACCTTGGGCCGCACGGGCTTGCGAAACGCCCAGTGGTCGCGTGGATCTGGCCCTGGCTTCTCGTCGATGAGACCCTTTGCGCCCTGCTTGATCCAGGTACGCAGCAGCTCGATCTGGATCGGTGTCAGCGGGTCGCCCTCGCTCGGCGGAGGCATGCGTTTGGCACTATCCTTTGAATTGACGCGCTGGAGGAGCGAACTTTCCGCATCCTTGCCGACAACAATCGCGGGACCGCTGTCGCCGCCGTCGCGCATCAGCTTGACCGTGTCAAGTCGCAGCCCCGCTTTTTGCTTGAGGGCGCCGTGACAGGTGAAACAGCGGTCCTTGAGGAGCGGCTTGATTTGCTTGGCGTAATCGACGGCGTCCTGGGCCATGGCTGGCGCGGCGCAGGCGAGGCTCAAGATCAGGAGGGGAACGCGAAACATGAAGGCTCCCGAGTGCGGGGGGGGTGAGAGTGTTGATGATACCACATCGGCCGCATGAGAGTCGAATGCTATTTTTTTCTAGTCGGCGTGGTGGTTCGCAGATTCGATCCACGCGCCACCCAGCAGCCGATCGCCATCGTAAAACACAACCGCCTGCCCCGGCGTGATCGCGCTTTGCGGCTCGGCAAAATCGACGCGTACGTCGCCGTCGTCCATGGGCACAACGGTCGCCGCGGCTGCCTCGTGGTGGTAGCGGATCTTGGCGTGACACGCGAGTGGTTGGTTTGGTGCATCGATCAGCCAGTTGACGCGCGATGCGACGAGTGACGAGGCCAACAGTTCTTCGCGGTCGCCGATCACGACGTCATGTGTCTCCGGAACAATCTCCAGGACGTAGCGGCGTGATGCGGAGCCGAAGCCCAGGCCCTTGCGCTGGCCGATGGTGAACTTCTCGATGCCATCGTGCGGCGCGAGAATCTTGCCAGCGCGATCGACGATGTTGCCGGCGGTTTGCAGTTCGGGATGGCGTTCCTTGATGAACGCGGCATGATCGTTGTTCGGCACAAAGCAGATCTCGACGCTGTCGGGTTTCTCCGCCACGTTCAAGCCGGCTTCACGCGCGATGGCGCGTACCTCGTCCTTGTGTAATCCGCCGATGGGGAAGAGCAGGTGCGGCAAGATGTTCTTGCGCAAACCGAAGAGGACATACGACTGGTCCTTGGCCGGATCGGCGCCGCGATGGACGGCGCCGTTCACCATCTGCACATAGTGGCCGGTGGCGATGAAGTCGGCATCGAGCTGTTTGCCGTACGACCAGAGCTTGCCAAACTTGAGCCAGGTGTTGCAGAGGACGCACGGGTTGGGCGTGCGGCCATTCTTGTACTCATCGACGAAGTAATCCATGATGCGCGTGAAGTCACCTTCGAAGTCGAGAGCGTAGAACGGCATGTCGAGCCGATCGGCAACACGGCGGGCATCGCCGGCATCCACGGCGCTGCAGCAGCCTTTTTTGCGATCAAGCCCAGGGACGGCTGTCCCTGGGCTTTCTTCCGGCTGATGAACGCCGGTGCGCATGAAGAGGCCAACGACGTCGTAGCCTTGCTTCTTGAGCAAGTATGCGGCGACGGAGCTGTCAACTCCGCCGCTCATGGCCAAGACGACACGGGCCGGCATTGGGATGGTGCCTCGAATGACGAGCCCGCAGCGCAAGCAAGGATTGCGCATACCTTGCTTGCACGTCGGGCTCCGAGTGTAGTATAGAGCGCAACGCTAAAGAAGAGATGCTGGAATTGGCGAACGAGTTCGGGCCGAAAGCGTGGGTATGGCTGTTGTCGGGGATTGCAGGCAGAAGGATTCCAGACGGTGACGCCGTGCGGCGTCCTTCTTGTCGTCCTTCTTTTGGTCCTTCGGCTCTTCGGGCTTCTTTTCCGGCGGCTTGTTGACGGCGGGTGCGCCCGGTCCCTTGCCGGACAGGTACGGCGGTCTTGGCACGTCTTTGTCGTCGTAATACTGCCAGTAGTCCCAGCCGAGAAAACCGGCGCCAGTCATGAGGGCCAAGAGTGAAATCGCCAACAGGCCGGTCCAGGCGTCATTGACGGCCATGGAACCGCCGGAGCTCTCTTCCGGTTCGGTATCAGCTTTGTCTTGTTTTTTTGCCATGAGAGCTTGCTCCGGTCGATCTCCCCTCTCCCCTCTCCCACAGGGGAGAGGGGAGGGACTAACGAATTTTGCTGCTGACCACGTCGCCGGTCTTGAGCTGGGGCCGGAAGGCCGGGTTGCCGCTCGGGATCAGCCGGCACACCGAACTATGGTGATTGGCCTCGACGATGCGGACCATGCCGAGATATTTGCTGTCTGGCTGCAGCCGGAAGACGTCGAGGGTGTTGTGCTTGTTGATGCCGTGATCGGTGCCGAGGGAAATTAGTACAAGATCGCCTTCGACCTTCTCGATCTTACCCTCGACCTTGACGGCGGGGGGATTGGGATCATTGGGATTGCGAATTGCCATCGCGTCGGGATTGACGCCCGATTTGAGGCGTGTGTAGGCCAGCGTGATGGCGCGAAGCTCGTCGGTCAGGTTTTCATTGCGGAGTTGATGCGCCCGCGCGATCTGCTCGAAGTTCTGGGCTCGGAGGTTCGACTTGGCGATTCCGGCCTCGAGATTGATGATCAGCAACTCTCGCTCCGTCAGCGTGCCTTTCAAGAGCGTGACTTCATCGGCGGTGCGCTTCAAGGCAGCCTGGGCCTGGGCGAGAGTGATCTGCACTTCCTTGTTGGTGTTTTCGAGCGTGGCGATTTGTAGCCTGTAGGTGTCTTCCGTCACGCCGAATTGATCGCTTTGTTCCTTGAGTTTCAGCTTGAGTTGCTCGTTGTCGAGTTTTTCCTTGGTAGCTTCGGCGAGGATCTTGTTCCGTACGTTCTGGTCCTGGTCGCGGCCAATCTTCATGATGTCGGCTTCGCGCTTGAGGGCGAAGTAGGCTTCTTTCCATTGATTCCCGGTCGCTGCCACCATGACCACGAGGGCGCCGACGATAATGGCAAAGAGGAAGTTGAGCAGAACCAGTATTTTACCGATCGTGTTCATGATCCATCCCCCAACTGTGCGACTCACCGCAAGGAAAGCTTGCGGGGCCCCGAATCACACTCCGGCTACCAGCTCTCCCGCCTCTTACGAGGTGGGCTCGATGGTTGCATTTCGGTGTACACTATCTCCCCGACAATGAGGCGCGGAGTATGCCGAGAGGGTTTGCATCTGTCAACGGGATTTTGTCGCTCTCGACTGGAAAAACCACGCTTTTTAATTATCGCACAGTCCGGCGCGTGAATCTAGTGGAAATGGCGAATTTTCGCGGTCGTCCCATTTACCCGGTCGCCTTTGGCGAGCGGGCAAACTCAAGTCTTATCAATCGGCGGCCTCGGCAGCCGCTCGGCGGGAGGCTTGGGCTTGATCGGCGGCGGTTCCGCTGGCTCCGAGCTGCACCCGGCGAGAAATGCCAGGCCCAGCAGCAACCCCAACACCAGAATGTGGCGCATGGAATCCCTCAATAATCATTCATCACTTCGTTGCCGGCGCGAGTACACAGGAAGGGGAGCACGGTGTTGGCCGTGAGGGCGACGAAGCGCACCGATCCATCGGCCAGCAGGAAATGGCCGCCGTTTTCGTGAAAGCTCCAGAAGTGCACTTGATCGCAGGCGTTATTGACCGTGCCGACCTGATAGCCGACCTTGGATGTCGGGCAGCCCATGCTGTTGGCGTAGCCGAAGTCGCGCGAGCCAAGCACGACGTCGCCGGTGCCCAGGCTGTCATAGCCGGCGCCGGCGTACCACCAGCCGAACCAGAGATCGAGGCTGGGCGGTCGTTCGCCGACCATGAAGGTGTTGCTGGTGCCGTCGGTGATGTCAGTGAGCCGGACGGTGGACTTGTGGTAAAGGATGCCGTCATAGGCCGAGCCGTTGGTGCCGCTGACGCCCAGATACGAGGTGAAAGCGATCGGCGTGACATTGCCGTTGCCCATGTCAATCGGCGAGACGAGTTCGCGCACATCCGCCGGGCAACGGTAAATCGACACGACCATCCCAAGGGCGGCATGCGGCGCGTACCCGCCCCAGCCCGGCGACCACCAGTAGCCCCACGGCGACATCGAGCGGCGATACTCAGGATCGACAGTCTTGCCCAGCGCGTTCTGTTCGACGAAGGGAAGGATGGATCCCATCCAGGAGAGGTACCAGTGGTCTCCCCAGATGGTATCGGTCCCTTTGGGGAATCTGCCATAGTTGCCATGATAGTTGTGCAAAGCGACGCCCATCTGCTTCATGTTGTTCTGGCACTGGGTTCGGTAGGCGGCCGCGCGGACCTTCTGCGTCGCCGGCACGAGCAAGCCGATCAAGATGGCGATGATGGCGATGACGACGAGTAGCTCGATGAGGGTGAAAGCCGGGCGACGGTGATGATGGCGCATGGGAACCTCCGCGGCAGCGAAGATGTGACGGCACCCATATTATGGGCACGCGGGTCCATTGGTTGCAACATAAATGCGCGAAACTTGAGAACTTGCGCGAGGGGCCGCGCGGCTCGGACACGGAGCGACGGTAGGTGTCGGCCGGCTAGCTCGCGGCGGCAGCAGCTTGGGCTTCGGCGTGCTCCGCGGTCCGCTGATTGAATCGCTGGGCCACGAAATAGAAGGCAATGACCACGAAGACCATCCCTCCGCCCATGAGCGCGAAATACGGCCCCGGAGCCATGCTTGGATAAAGCCCGGCGATGGGTGCGTTGATGAAGAGATTCGCCAGGCCGACGGTCAGCAGCCACATCGCCGTCACGAAGCTCTTCATCGTTTTCGGAGCGACCACAAACGCCAGTTCCAGCCCGGTGACGGAGATCAGCACCTCTGCAATCGTAAGTAGGACGAAGGCGAGCACCTCCCAGAAAATCGTCACCCTGCTGGCATCCGGTACGGAGCGGCGGAGCACTTCGCGATTATTTTCAGTAAAAAGAGCTTCGGTGTAAGGTCCGGCCAGATAGCCTGCCAGCGCCATGATGCCCATGGCCGCGCCGGTGAGAATCAGCCCAAGCATCATCTTGTCGGTGGCCCTGATCCGCAAGCCCTTGCGGTCGAGCACGTTCCAGACCAATTGCAAGATCGGCACGAAGAGGACGATCATCACCGGATTCAGCGTGCCTAGCTGCTCCGGCGAGCAGTTCCAGCCAAACAGGTTCAAATCCATGAAGTCGCGCGCAAAATATACCCACGTGGTATGGCTCTGGTCGAACATCGCCCAGAAGAATGTCACGATCAGGAAGAGCCCCGAGATCCGCAGCAATGTCGCCCATTTTTCCGCCCGCTCGTCTGGCGTGTCAGAGCGGCGCTCAATTTTCTCGACGGCATAGAAGGGCTTTCCGGCCGCAAAGATTACAAACGACACGGCCATCAACACCGCCGGACACATGAAGGCGATGCTGTAACCATAGGTATCCCTGATTTTGGGCAGAACCGCATAGGAGATGGCGGCGCCGATGTTGATCGCCATGTAGAACATGCCAAAGGCCATGCTGCGAAGCTGGTCGTTGCCCGGCCGTTTCTGATCGTAGGTCAGGCCCATCAAGGTTGAGATATTTGGCTTGATGACGCCGCTGCCCATTGCCAGCAAGCCGAGCGCAATCAGCGTGTACATCTCCGTCTCGCCAGCGAGGATGAGGTGCCCCAAGATGTACGGAATCGAGAATATGACTATGAGGCGATATTTACCGAGGAATTGATCCGCCAGAAATCCACCAAGGAGCGGCAGGAAATACGAAGCGGCCTTGAAGAGCGAGACCCACAGGCTTCCGGCGTCATCCCCCAAGCTGAGCTTTTCGGAGATGAAGCGTGCCAGGATCGACATCATGCCATAGAAGGAGCAGCGTTCTGCCAGTTCGCCCCAGAAGATGAACCAAAAACCCGCAGGATGGTTCAGGAGGGTTTCCATGAACGTCGGCGTCGGTTTCGCAGCGGTCGGTTCGTTTGTCGCGCTCATCGAGTGAGTCTCCCTGAGAGGACGCCTGCCCGAGAAATATCAGCCCAAGCTACCTGGATTTCTCGTAGAACACAATCAGTCCATCCGGAAATCGTATGGAAATCCGCCCACGCCTGGCAAAATGAACCGGTAATGTCGCTTCCCCGTTTAGCGCCCGCATGGCCCCGGCAGACGCCAGACGCACCTTGGGAGTTTGGAATGAACATCGAGCACCTGGCCCTCAACGTCCCCGATCCGATGCGGATGGCCGCGTGGTACGTGCACCATCTGGACTTGCGAGTGCTGCGCAAACAGGAGCAGGCGCCGTTCACGCACTTCATTGCTGATCAGGCAGGGCGCGTCGTCTTGGAGTTGTACCATCACACCAAGGCCGTCGTGCCGGAGTATGCGAAGCTCGATCCGCTGACCCTGCACATCGCGTTCACGGCTGACGATGTTGCGTGCGAGCGGCAGCGCTTGCTGGATGCCGGCGCAACGCCGGCTGGTGAGATCGTGACGACCGACACAGGGGACGTGATGACGTTTGTGCGCGATCCGTGGAATGTAACGATTCAGTTGGTGAAACGCGCGAAAGCGCTCATTTGAGGGCTCGCCCAAGGCGGGCAGCCAAACAAGAGGAGTCTTGCCATGATATACCGAATCCTCGCCGCGTTAATGGTCACCCTGGTCGTTGCGGACGCCGCCCACGCTCAAGACAAAAAGCAAAAACGCTACCTCTACGTCGTCGCGCCCGGGGTCCGCAACTACCTCGAACGCGGCGGGGCCGGCATCCTCGTCTTCGATATCGATGACAACCACAAATTCGTCAAGCGCATCAAGACGCCCGCCAGCGCGGAAGGGAAGCCGAGCAACATCAAGGGCGTTTGCGGCAACGCGCTGACGAAGAATCTCTACTTCACGACGCTGACCAAGCTCTACTGCGTCGATCTCTTGACCGAGAAGACTCTGTGGGAGAAAACCCTTCCCGACGGCTGCGACCGCATGTCGCTGACGCCCGATGGCAAGACGCTCTATGTGCCGACGCTGGAGAAGGACCACTGGAATGTCGTCGATGCACTGACGGGCGACTTGATCACACGCATTGAGACGAAGAATCGCGCTCATAACACCGTGGTCAGCCTCGACGGAACGCGCATGTATCTAGCCGGCATCAAGTCGCCCATGCTGCCCGTCGCCGATACGAAGACGCACAAGATCATCCAGGAAGTCGGCCCGTTCGGCCACGGCATTCGGCCTTTCACGGTGAACGCCGATCGGTCGCTCGTCTATGTCAACGTCAACGAATTGCTCGGCTTCGAGATCGGCGATCTGAAGACGGGCAAGCTGCTGCATCGCATCGAGGTCCAGGGCTTCAAGAAGGGTGCCGTGAAACGGCATGGCTGCCCCAGCCACGGCGTCGGCCTGACGCCGGACGAGAAGGAGGTCTGGTGCTGCGATGCCGCCAATAGTCAGATGCACGTCTTCGATAACACGGTGATGCCGCCCAAACAAGTCACCAGCATCAAGGTGCGCGAGCAACCCGGCTGGATCACCTTCAGCCGCGACGGCCGCTGGGCCTGGCCGTCCACCGGCGATGTCATCAATGTGCAGACGAAGAAGGTCGAGCTGACGCTGACCGACGAAGACGGGCGCGAGGTGCATTCGGAGAAAGTCGTGGAGATTATCTGGATCGACGGCGTCCCTGTCTTCGTGGGGGATCAGTTCGGGCTGGGGCGGAAGGGGGCGAAGAAGTAGCGTGCGGAACCGCCTTTACTCCAGCCGCCAATGCAGTTATCGTTAGAGATGAGTATAAAGTGTTGCGGAGTGTGGTACACTCGGTGACTTAGTCCGCTGTTGCGCGCGAAACCGCCGAGCGTACTCTGTTCTCCCAGGTGATCAATGCATATCATGTGACCGGTTTTGTCATGACCTTCGTCTACCCCCTTCTCCTGGGCGGACTCCTCCTCGCCGGTTTGCCGGTGCTGTTGCATTTTCTCATTCGCAAAAAGCCCAAGTCGCTGCTGTTCCCGGCGTTTCGTTTCTTGGTGCAGAAGCGGCGCACCAACACGCGCAACCTGCGGCTCAAGCATCTCTTGCTTTTGTTGTTGCGGGTCGCGCTGGTTGTGCTCGTCTGTTTCGCGCTCGCGCGGCCGCGGCTCTCGTACGATTCGTTTAGGCTGCTGAGCCGTGAGAAGCCGGTCGCGATGGTGCTCATCTTCGACACCAGCCCGAGCATGGAGTACAAGAGCAACGAGATGACGCGGCTCGACTTGGCGAAGCAGCGTAGCCTTGAACTGCTCGATCAACTGCCGGACGAGTGCCGCGTGCTGATTCTCGAAACGTCGGCCCAGGATAACTTCGCGCGCGAGGAGTGGCTCAATTCGCTCGAAAAGGCCCGGCAGCGCATCCAGGGTTTGACGATCCGGCCAAACAGCGTGCCGGTGACGAAGGCGCTCGACGAGGCGTTGCGTGGCTTCGATCGGCTCGATGAGGCGGCAAAGGATACGATGCCGCGGCTGGTGTGCGTGTTTTCGGATCGGACGCGGGGCTCCTGGGACTCGGGCGCGAGCGTTAAACGCGGAGCGGAGAAGCCGGTCCATCTGTTGTATTTCGACGTCGGCATCGACGATTCCGTTGATCTCGCCATCACGCACGTCGAGTTGCCACGCAATTACAAGGGCGAGATGCGGCAAGCATTCAGCGAAGGCGAGAAGATCGAGGTGCGCGCGGTCGTGAAGGCGACGGGCCAGAAGGTCACGAGCACGCTGATTTGCAAGGTTGGCAATAACGAGTTACGGCAAACGTTCAACGTCGAGGCCGGCGGGCAGGAGACGGTGACGTTGGCGATCGATTCGGAAAAACTGAGCTTGAAGCCGGGACTGCACCAGGCGGAAATCAAGCTCGACACGGCCACCGACTCGCTGCCGTTCAACGATCAGCGTCACGTGACGTTTCAGATTCGGGACAAGCCGCGCGTGCTGGTGCTGGCCGATGACCTGAAGCGGACCGAGCAACTGGCGCGCGCGCTGAAGGCATTGCTTTACGCCGTCGATCACGAAATCGTCACCGAAAAGGTTGCCTTCAACGATTATCAGAGCGTGTTCCTCGCGGGCGTGGCGGCGCCGGACGACAAGCTCTGGAAGGAGCTGGCCACTCATGTAGAAGCCGGCCGCGGCCTGTGCGTCATTCCCTCCGGACATGAATTGCAGCCCAAGGCGTACAACAATGAGCTTGCCCAGAAAGTGTTGCCGGCGCGTATCGGCGCAAAGGTCGTGCAGGAACAGGGCAGCAAGTGGGATATCGACGGGAACGATCTGCAGCACCCGTTCATGCGGCCGTTTGTCGGCTGGCTGGAGCGAGGCAATGTGGATTTCCTCACTCAACCGCGGCGTGCCACCGCCTACTGGCAGGTTCTGCCGCCGGAAAAGGACAAGCACGTCAGGGTCATCGTGCATTACGATGACGACAAGTCTCGGCCCGCGGTGGTCGAGCGTGTAGCGACGAAGGCCGGCAAGGTGCTGCTACTGACGACGCCGATGGATGCGCGTTCGCCAGAATGGAACAACTACGGCGCAAAGCTGACCTCGTTCTACCTTGCGTTGACGATGCTGTGCGCGAAACATGTCGGCGGCGACGCGGAGAATCCGAATCTGAATTTTCACTTCGGCCCGGAGCCGCCGGTTGTCCAAAAATCGCTGAAGGACGCATTTCCGAAGTTTCTGCTGTCAGCGGGCGATTCATCCGAGGAAGTCCGGTTCGACGAGAAGGACCGCTGGGTCGGCGATCGTCTGAGTAAGGCTGGCAATTACACCCTGTTCGGCAGCGATCCGGAACGAGCCCGCACCGAGGAGATTCACAGATTCAGCATCAACGTGCCTGGCGCGGAGAGCGATCTGGCCCGAATCGCGAAGGATGACATCGAGGCGGTGCTCGGCAAGAATTCGCTTGTGCCGCTGGACCGGCGGACGTCGCTGCTCGACAGCATCGGCGATAACTGGAGTGAGCCGATGGACCTGTTCCCGTGGCTTATGATCGCGGTCTTACTCTTTCTCGCGATGGAGAACTTTATCGCGAATAAATTCTATCGGCAACAAACGGAGGCATCGTAGGGTGCGTGAAACGCACCCTCTTGCCTATTGAGATCACGAAACGGTGCGTTTCACGCACCCCACGAGGAAACGAATGCTGTTCGCCGACACCGGCCTATCCCTGGAACCCGTCACGCCCTGGTCGCTCCCAGCGGTCGGCCCAGCAGCGATGCTGGGCGTTGCGCTGGTTCTCGCCGGCTTGACGCTCTGGACCTATCTCGGCGTCCAGCAGGCGACGTGGCGGCGGGTCCTCGTCGTCTTGCTGCTGCGTCTGGCTGCACTGGCTCTGGTGTTCGGCATGATGTTGCGGCCATCGTTTGCGACCACGCAGCTTGAGGGTGTCGAAATTACGAAGTTGTTCGTGATTTTCGATAAGTCGGCAAGCATGAACGTCGCCGATGTCGATGGCCAGCCGTCGCGCTGGGAGCATGTCAATCGGCTATGGGCATCGCGCGAGGTGCAGAGCCGACTGCGGCAACTCGCAGCGGAGCAGAAGATCGAGGTCGTCAAATACCTCGGTGCAGCGGACTTGCAAGCCGATCAGCCCGAAGCGAGCGCCGACGGCAAGCGCACCGATGTGGGCGCCTGGTTGCATCAGCTTTGGCTCAAGCATGGCCACGAGAAGCACGTGCGCGGCATCGTTCTTCTTAGCGATGGGGCCGACAACGGGACGCGCTTTGCCGCTCAGGAAAAGGCCCGGCAATGGCGCGGCTTCGCGCCGATCCACGCATTCGGCGTGGGCGATCCGCAGAATGCCAAGTTCAAGAAGGACATCGGCCTGACCGACTTGAAGGTGAGGCCGTCCCCCGTTGCAGTTCGCGAGGAGTTGGTGATCGACGCGGTCGCTCAGGCGCCGGGGTTCGGCAAGGTGAAGGTCGATATCAACGTCTGGCTCGAGAACGTCAGCGACAGGAAGCCGTTGCATTTCAAGGAGATCAAGGATTTCGAGATCAAGCAGGAGAAGGACCAGCATATCGTCGTCAAGGGGCCGGCGCCGGAGGAAGCGGGCGAGTACAAGGTGACTTTGAAGATCACGCCGCACCCGGATGAGGCGAACAAGGAGAACAATGAGATCAGCACCTACGTGCAGGTCATCAAGAAGAAGATCAACGTGCTGTGGGTGGATCGCTTCCGCGTTTGGGAGCCAACGCTGGCCATTCGGTATGCACTCGCGCCCGAGCAGCGCCTCGCGGTGCATTTCGTCACCGTGCCAGCCAAGGGAGACGCCGATCCGCACAAGTTCTACAAGTTCGACAAGCCGGACTATGACGTCATCGTCATCGGCGACATCTCCGCGCAGGACTTTGCCCTCGGCGACGACAAATTCTTCCAAACAATCAAGAAAATGGTGGAGGAAAAGAACACCGGCCTGTTGATGCTCGGCGGCACCCAGACCTTTTGCAAGGGCGGTTGGAGTAGATACCCGGACTTCATGAGCCTACTGCCGGTGAAGTTCGACGCGACCCAGGACAAGGCGGAGTTCTCCACCGTGGAGGTGCAGCCTACGCCCACCGTGGAGGGCAAAGATTATCCGTTCTTGCGGCTCGAAGCGGACCCTACCAAGAACGTGCAAATGTGGAAGAACTTTGAACCGCTCGAAGGGATTGCGCCGGTCGGCGAGATCGTGAAGGATGCCACGCCGCTGCTAAAGGGGGGCAAGGGCGAAGTCGTGATGGCAGCGACGCGTGCGGGAAGGGCAGGGCGCGTCGTCGTCTTCGCCGGCGATTCCACCCACACGGCCTGGCGCGACAACCCGGACGCTATCCGCGGCTACAACCACTTCTGGAAGAACCTCGTTTTCTGGCTCGCGAAGCAGGAGGACAAGGCCAACCAGCTCTGGATCACGCTTGACAAACGCCGCATGAACACCGACGCCGCGGACGTCCTCGGCTTCACCTTCGGCTTGAAGGGCAGGGATGGCAAAGAGTTGCCCAAGGCGAGCTTCACGGCGAAGGTAGTGCGCGACAAGCAGGAGTTGCCCGTTCAACATGTGGCGGAGGGCCGGCACCAGCGAGGCTCCTTCCTAGGGGCCAAGGAGCCGGGCGAGTATCAACTGGTCATCACAGGCACTGCAGAGGATGGCGGCCAGAAGGTGGAAGTCACGGAGATCGCGCGGTTTCTGGTGGCGTCCGAAGACGTCGAGATGCTAAGGCCCGCCGCCGAGCATGAGACGCTGACAAAGATTGCCGCCAGTGCGGACGGGCGTTTTCATCTCGCTCAGGAACAGCAACTCTTGCAGTATCTCGACGAGTTGAAGAGCCAGGTCAACCGCGAATCGCGTCTGAAGACGGTACATTGGCCGGACTGGCGCAAGGTACCCGCGTCGGAGTCGGCTCGCGATCAGCTGCCGGCCTTGTGGAATTCGTTCGCGTTGATGAGTCTGCTGCTGTTCGTCGCACTGGTCGGCAGTGAATGGGGCCTGAGGCGTTGGTGGGGGTTGGTGTAGGGCCCGCGGACTGCTATGCCGCAAACGGCTCAAGAAATTCGCAAATTCCTGCTGACAACAACGTCGATTCTTGCGCATAATAAGTGAAACGATCCGTCGTCCCCATAACCTCCCGCGAGGTTGACAAGCATGGCCATCACGCTTCAATGTCCGCGCTGCTCGCACGAGCAGAAGATTGACGACAGCAAGGCTGGTCAAGAGGTCCCGTGCAAGATCTGCCATCACAAAATCAAGGTCGGCGCCGCTCCGGAAAAGGCGGCGTCCATGCCAACGCCAGCACCGAGCGAGAAAAAATCCAGCCCCGACGGCGTTCAGGCCGGCCTGCCGTCGGCCACTGGGGTGACTGGCGCGACGAGCGACAAGAAAGGCAGAACTGCGCCTGCGAGCAAAGATACTTCGCCCAAGTCGAAGAAAGCAAAGGACCGGGACGGCGACGCTGACGAAAGCCGACCGCGGCCGCGCCCGGCCAGCGAGGGTTCGGCCGGCCTGCTGTCGATCGGCATTGCCGGCGGCGTGGTGCTGGTCGTCATGCTCTTGTGCGGCAGCTTGGGTTTAGGCGGCTACTTCCTCATCGGTTCTAGCCCCAGAGCGGTCGAGCCGTTCGCCCAAAATGATCACGAGCACGGCGACCAGCAGAACGATGATCAGCCGCGGCGCAATCCGAATCCTCCCAATCAGAATCAAAACCCGCCTCCGAACCAGAACCAGTTTCCCAAGCAGAATCCGTTTCCGAACAATCCGTTCCCGAACCCGCCGCCCGCGCAAGAGAACCTCGACACCGGCAATCCGAAACATATCGACCGCGTCTTGCCGATGTTGAAGGGCAGTCCCCAGGAACGTGGGCAGGCGCTCAACTGGCTGAATGGCGCCAATCCCATGCACCCGCGCCGTGCGGAGGTCGCCCAGATGCTCGATGGCCTGGTTGGCGAGTACCTGGATAACCCGCCGGCCCTCGGCAATGATGGCCTCTTCAACCCCTATTTCAAATGGATTACCAAGGACAACGTACCCACGCTGATCCGCGTTGTCAGACAGCACCCGCTTCACGGTCTGGGACAACCGTTACCGCCAGGACGCGATGAGGCACCTGGGCAAGTTCAAGGACCCGCGTGGCGTCGAGACCATCGTCAAGAAATTGGGCAACATCTTTGAAAACGGCGTCGCCATCGATGCCCTGATGGAGATGGGGCCCGTCGCTGAAATCGCAATTCTGCCCTTCTTGAATGACAGCAGTTTTCCCGGCAGCAAGCGCGATGCTGCCCGCAAACTGCTCAAGGCATACAACACACGCTCCGAGCTCTTGTTCACGCAGTGCATCAAGGATCTTGGCTCCACGGACGGCAATTGCCGCAATGGCGCGCTGCAGTGGATCGCCCAAAGCGAAGTCAGCAACCAGCGCAAGGCCGACATATCCGCTGCCTTGAACAAGTCGATCGAGAATGAAGGAAGCCTGCGGAACAGGGATTTGGTGGCATGTCTCGAAAAGTACGGCACCAGCGAGAACGCGAAAAAGCTGATCGAGATTCTCGAAGCCAATAAACTTCCCGGCCATGAGACGATCCGCGTCCTTGCCAAGATGCGCGATCCGGACGGGGTCAAGGCGATTGCTCGTCAGGGAGCGAATTTCTTCAATGGTGGGGAAGCCAGAAAGGCTCTGAAGGAATCCGGCGACCTTGCGGAACCATCTGTCATTGAAGTGATGACGATGACCAACGATCGCGGCTGTCGACTCAAGTGCATTGAGGTGCTTGGCGAAATCGGCACTCCCAACCTTAGGTGCCGTCCGTTAATTAGTGTTACAACTTCGCAACTGTTTCATACACCTGCTCCATGCGACTCGCAAGCATGGAGGCTGCGATACGCCAACGGTTCGAAGGCCTGGCTTCGTCGTTGGATGAGCGCCAAAGACGATTGTGGGCGGCGGCGGAAGCCAAAACCTGGGGCTACGGGGGCGTCTCGCTCGTGTCCAGAAGCCCGGGCATTTCGCGGAGGGCAATTCATGTCGGTTTGCACGAGTTGCAAGCCGACCCGAGTGCGGTCTCGGTTGTCAA
>SHZY01000202.1 GCA_009692065.1 Gemmataceae bacterium | reverse complement strand
AACGGCGACACCTCGCCCTTGCCGACATCAGCCCCTCCTACTGGGCCCAGGCCGAATGGGAATCGGAGATCGAGCACGGCCCACTGTTCTCCGCCGCCCGCTGGTTCGATTGCCAAGGCAACGACACCGAGCGGATGCGCTGGACGCGATGCATGGATTCGCTGATCGGCGATGAACTTGTCGTCACGAGCCGCGAAGAGGGTGCCAAGTGGTTTAACGTGAAGCTGACGTCGGAAGGCGAGGAGGCCATCGAAGGCCAGTAGACCGCCGCCCAACGTCCCCAGCGAAGCCCCAGGGCAACGGGAAGGGCATCGCGGCATGATCTGGGCAGGAAAGCACCTCGACGACGAGCACCTCGACGACGAACTACAGCACCGTCTTCGACGACACCCGTTACGACACCCGTTAGCGGGTGTCGCTGGGTGTCGAAGGGGTGTCGTAAATGCAAAAACCCCTGGATTTACAAGGGTTTGTGAAGCCTTTTTGCTTTATGAAGACCCTGCTCTAACCGACTGAGCTACCCCGCCGCACTTTCTCATGATACAGAGCCGTCAAGCGTCGCGGCAAGAGAGACATTGCCGCTTGCGGCGTAGCATTCGCTCGGCGCGACGCAATCGCTACGCCGCAAGCGGCAAACGGAAATTCCCGCCGGAAGTTGCTTGACCTTGGCGCGCCGCCGCATTACCATATCTCTTAGTTCTCCTGCCTCGCCCGTTCGAGATTGCTTTCCCGCCTCGTACGCACATTACTGTGCTTCACCTTTTTGTTTGCGTTCGCCTGAAGCGAACGGCTAAACGGAGTGATCGTATGCTCGGTACCCGCATTGCGTTTCGCTTGACTCTCGGCCTCTTGGCCCTTGTCGCGTTCAGCACACCGTCGTTCGCCCAGATTATCAACGGGCATCAATGGCCAACACCCCGGCTCACTGTGCTGACGCCAAGCGGCGGCAAGATCGGCACGTCCGTCGAAGTCACCTTCGCGGGGACCGAAATCGAGGAGCCCACCGAGTTGATCTTCAGCCATCCGGGCATCAAGGGGCCGGCCGTCATTCCCCCGTTGCCGGAGCCCAAGCTCGATCCGAAGACCAAGCTGCCTGACCCGAAAGAGAAGGCCCCGGTTCGCCCCCCGGTCACCAAGTTCAACGTCACCATCGCCAAGGACGTGCCGCCGGGCTTCTATGATGTCCGCCTCGTCAACAAGCATGGCGTTTCCAACCCGCGCCGCTTCGTGGTCGGCGATCTCAACGAGGTCGCCGAGAAAGAACCGAACAATGACGTCGAGCAAGCCCACAAAGTCGAGGTCGGCACCACGATCATCGGCGCTATCACAGCTGGCACCGACGTCGATTATTTCGTTTTCCCTGGCAAGAAAGGCCAGCGCGTCATCATCACCTGCCTCACCGCCAGCATTGACAGCCGGCTCGATTCCGAAATCACCGTCCGCGGCCCCAAGGGAAATGAAATCGACTACCACCGCGCCGCCTACGGACAGGACGGCCTCGTCGATCTCACGCTCGCCGACGACGGCGACTATCTGATTCGGCTCAATAAGTTCACCTACATCGGCGGCGGCGCCGAGTTTTTCTATCGGCTCAGCATCGCCGCCACGCCGTACATCGACGCCGTCTTTCCGCCGATGATCGAGCCGGGCAAGACCGGCGCGATCACGCTCTATGGCCGCAATCTGCCGGGGGGCAAGATTGATCCCGCCGCCATCCTCAACGGCCAGGCGCTGGAGAAGCTGACCGTCAACGTCGCCGCCCCGGGCGATCCGCCGTCGCTTGGCAAGCTCAACTACTCCGGGTTGATCACACCGCTCCTGGGCACGCTGGACGGCTTCGAGTATCGCTTGAATGGGCCGACCGGGTTGTCGAACCCCGTGCTCATCACCTACGCCAAGGCGCCGGTGGTGCTCGAGAACGACGATAACGACACGCTGGAGAAGGCACAAGCCATCCCCGTGCCGAGCGAGCTTGCCGGGCGCATCGACAAGAAACGCGACCGCGATTGGTACGTCTTCGAGGCGAAGAAGGACCAGGTGTTGATGGTAGAGGTCAACAGCCATCGGCTCGGCGCGCCGACCGACATGTATGCGATCATCAAGAACCTGGCGACCAAGCAGGAGTTTGCCCTGCAAGACGACAACCCCGACTCGATTAGCCTGCGTTACTTCACCGCCAACAATCGCGACCCGGCCCCGTTCCGCTTTGTCGTGCCGGCTGACGGCAAGTATCACATGCTGGTCGCCAGCCACACGGGCGACAACTACGCCGACCCGACCCATGTTTACCGCGTGCGCATCACGAAAGAACTGCCCGATTTCCGGCTGTTCGTGATGCCCGCCGACGAGACCCGCCCGGATGCGTGCCGATTAGGCCAGGGGGGCACGCATTACTATACGGTGTACGCCCAGCGGAGCGATGGCTTCAAGGGGGAGATCCTCCTGACGATGGAAGGCCTCCCCGCCGGCGTCACCTGCCCGCCGCAGATGCTCAGCGGCGCCATGAAGCTTACCCAGCTCGTGGTGCTCGCGGCCGACAACGCCGCCGAGTTCACCGGCGCCGTGAAGGTGACCGGCACCGCGGTGATCGCGGGCCAAAAGGTCGTGCAACAAGCTCGCCCGGCAACGGTGACCTGGGGCGTGCCGATCCAGCAAAACATTCCAACCGTGACCCGGCTCGATCGCGACCTGGTGCTTGCCGTCCGCGGCAAGGCTCCGGGCCGGCTGACGGCTGTCAAGGACCAGGTGGTCGTCTCCTTGGGGGATAAGATCGACATCCCGCTCAAGCTGTCGCGCGTCTTTCCCGAGTTCAAGGCCAACCTCGTGGTCGCGCCGATTCCCGGTGAGTTGCCAGCGGGAATGGCCTTCGCCAACCTCACCTTCGCAGCAGGCAAGGACGACGTCAATGCCGCCCTCACCGTGGCCGCCAACGTGCCGCCGGGGACCTACAACGTCGTGTTCCGCGGCTTCGCGACGATCTCGCCCGATCCGAAGGGGAAGCCAGTCAATACGATTGTCACCTCGACGCCGGTCAAGGTGACGGTGCTTCCCAAGCAGGTTGCCACCCTCAGTGTGGATCCAGCGGCCCCGACGATCAAGGTCGGCGCAGAGGGCGTCATCACCGTGAAGGTCGCCAGGCAGTACGAATACGCCGACGCGTTCAAGGTGGAGTTAATCCTGCCACCGAACATCAAGGGCGTGACGGCCGACGCCGTCACGATCGCGCCGGGCGCCAACGAAGCGAAGATGACGTTGAAGATTGCCGCGGGCACGCCGATCTCGCCCTTGCAGAACCTGACGGTGCGTGCCAGCGCCATCGTCAACACGAACGTCACGCTGGTTCATGAAGTGAAGTTCAACGTTAACATCGCGAAATAGAGGAATAGAGGAATGTAGACCTCACGCTCCGCGTGAGGCCATTCGTCACGCGGAGCGTGACGGCTACACTGATTACTGACCACCAATTGGAGTTCCACCATGCGTTCGTTCCTGACTCTCGCTTGCCTCAGCCTGCTTCCGCTCGCCGCTTCGGCCCAGGACTTCAAGAAAGAAGTCGGGCCTCTCAAGATTATCAAGATTGAACGTAAAGACCCGATCGCCTACGAGCTCGACGTCGAGCCAATCCTTTACAAGCGCTGCACGGTTTGCCATTCGGGCAACCTGAAGGAAGGCAAGCTCGATGTCAGCAGCTACGAAAACCTCATCAAGGGAGGCAAGAGCGGCGAACCGGTCAAGCCGGGCAAGGGCGACGACAGCATCCTCTACAAGTCGATGGGCCGCTTCGCCGCGAGGCCCCGCGCCATGCCGCCGAAGGGTGAAGAACCTTGCACGCCCGAAGAGTTGGCAATCGTCAAACTGTGGATCGATCAAGGCGCCAAAGCGCCGAAGACCAGTAAGAAGCCCGATCCTCCGAGGGTCACGGCCCCGCCGGCCAGCGTCAAGCCGGTCCGGGCGCTTGCCGTCAGCCCCGACAAGACCACCGTCGCCGCCGGGCGTGGCAATGGCATCGATATCTACGACGCCGGCTCGGGCAAGCACATTCGCACCCTGATCGGCCCCGGCATCAAGACCTTCGACGGCAAGGACGTCAAGGCCGCCCATCTCTCCATCGTCGAATCGATGGCCTGGTCGCCCGACGGCAAGTACCTCGTCACCGGCAGCTACAAGGAAATCACCATCTGGGACGCCATCACCGGCGAGCAACGCCACAAGATCACCGGCTTTGCTCACAATGTCGTCGCCATCAACTTCTCGCTCGACGGCAAACATTTCGGCGTCGGCGGCGGCGAGCCGACCGTGGACGGCGAAGTCAAGGTCTTCGAGGTCGGCACCTGGAAACCGACCTTCGATCTCAAGAACGGCCACTCCGATACCGTCTATGGCCTTGCCTTCAGCCCCGAAATGGACATCCCGGAGCCGGGTCAGAAGCCCATCGACGAAAAAGACAAGACCACGAAACTCAAAATGATTAAGGTGAAATTGCTCGTCACCGGCTCGGCCGACAAGTTCGTCAAGGTCTGGAACCTCGCCGACGGCAAGTTCGTGAAATCGTTCGAAGGCCACACCCACCACGTTCTCGATGTGGGCTGGATGGCCGACGGCAAGCTGCTCGCCAGCGCCGGCGGCGACAACACCGTCAAGATCTGGGACTTCGACAAGGGCGAGCAAGCCCGCACCATCAACGCCCATGGCAAGCAAGTGACGCGGCTCTTGTTCATAGGCAAGAAGGCGGAATTCCTCACCTGCGGCGGCGATAACGCTGTCAAAGCGTTCAACGCCGCCAACGGCGGCAACATCCGAAACTTCGCCGGCGGCACCGACTTCATCTACGCGATCGGTTCGAGCCCGGACGGCAGCGTGGTGGTAGCCGGCGGCCAGGAAGGCATCGTCCGCGTCTACAACGGCACCACTTCGGCGCTCGTCAAGTCGCTTCTACCCCCTGGCGCGGAGCCGCCGATGAAGGAAGAGAAGAAGGACGAGAAGAAGAAGTAAGCCCCAGGCGAGCCGAGCCCCGTGAGGGGCCGGTTGAGTCATGCGCGATTCAACCGGCCCCTTGCGGGGCTCGGCTCGCCGACTCGTCTGCGTCCGATTTGGCATCCGCAACTTCCAGCAGCCCCATTTCCAACCCTTCGATCTCCTGCAGCGTCTTACCCGCGATGCCTTGCAGATCGCCATACATGCCGGCCGTCGATTCGATCACACAGCGAATTTGCTCTTGGCGTCTCGCCCAGAGTTTGGTCATGGTTTTTCGTTCCTTCTCGAGGTCCGCTTGCATGTCCGAGAACTTTTCCACGATGGCCTCGACCCGGCGCCTGAAGCGTGGGCCGGTCATGTACTGATAGATCAGATCCATTTTCGTTTGCTGTCCCTCGGCTGCCTGGCGGGCCAGCGCGAGTTCCAGCAGTGAATGCCGCAAGGCGATGCCGACTGGAACGAGAGTCGGCGGCGACGTCACCCAGATGCCGTCGACAAAATCGAAAATCGCGACCCCCTTGGGAAGCACTTGCGATACGATGACGGCAAATTCGGCATTCGCCTGGCGCTGGTCTTCACGCAGCTTTGCCAGCCAGCTGTCGCTCCAGTTCTTGGTGCGTTTCGACTCCCAGAGGATGGTTCCGCACGGCTGCTCCGACGGACCGAAAACTCGCTGCAGCACATCGCCGCCATGTTCGCCCTTGGGAACTGCCTCGATGCTGTCGCGCGGAAACCTTTCGCGCAAGACCGCCTCCAACTCCAGCTCCTGTACCTCCCCTTGAAGTTGCTGTGAACCCTGCTCGGCTTTCCGCTTGAGTTCCTCAATTTGCTTCTGCATGGCGCGGATGGTCTCTTCTTTTTCGAGCACCTTGAACTTGAGGCCTTCCTCGGCTTCCTTTTTGGCTTCCTCCCGTGTTGCTGCCAACGATTCCTGTACTCTCGTTTCGACGGTAAGCTCCAGCTCGCGCTTGGCGTCGTCGAGTTCCCGCTGTTTTCGGATCAAGTCCGCCTGGGCCTTCTGAGCTTCGGCGAGCTTTTCCTCTCGCTGCTTTAATACCTCCTGAAGCTCGCTGAGTTCTTTAACCTTCAAGTCGAGATCGCCTGCCAGCAACGTGCGTGCCTTTTTTGCCTCTTCCGCGGCGATCGTTGCCCGCTGGCTTTTCAGCTTCTCGGCAACTTGCTCATCGACCGTTTCTCTCGCCTTCGCCAGCGCGGCTTGCTCGGCCTTGATGGTCGCTTCCCGCTTGGCAACGGCGCCTTCCTTTTCCGCGATCTGTTGCTCGTACTTGAGTCGAGTGGGTTCGAGCAACGGCGCAGCGAGCGACTCCGTCAGCTTGATTTCCGTTTTGCAGCTTGGGCAAATGATGGTTGGATCGATCATGTCCCTCACTCCTCCCACTTCGTATGAAACGGCCCCTTCTCGTCGATGCGCTCGTAGGTGTGAGCCCCGAAGAAATCACGCTGGGCCTGCGTGAGATTTGTAGGCAACCGGGCCGAGCGGTAGGCGTCGAAGTATGCCAGCGCATTCATCAGACCGGCGGCGGGGATGCCCAGGCCGACCGCCGAGCGGATGGTCGCCCGCAGGTCAGCTTGCCGCTTGATGACGGCCTCGGCGATCTTCGGGTGCAACAGCAAGTTGGGCAACTCCGGCTGGTCCTGGTACGCCATGCGGAACGACTCCAGCATCGACGCGCGGATGATGCAGCCGCCGCGCCAGATTTTCGCGATCGATGCCAGGTCGAGGCCATACTGGTAGACCTTGTCCGCCTTGCGCAACATCGCGAAGCCCTGCGCATATGTCAAGAGGATGGTGGCATAGATTGCGTTGCGCATTTGTTCCACGAATGCCGCCTTGTTGACGCTCAATACCGGGCCGGCGTAGGTCAGCAGTTTGCTCGCCTGGGCGCGTTCGACGTCATAACCTGAAATGTCGCGCAAGGCGACGGCGGCGTCGATGGTCAGGAGCGGCACTTGCAAATCCATCGCTTCCTGCGACGTCCACTTGCCTGTGCCCTTTTGGCGGGCGACATCGAGGATCACATCGATCAGATGCTTGCCGGTCTTGGGATCGAGCTTGCGGAAAATCTTCGCCGTGATCTCCATCAGGAACGAATTGAGCTCGCCTTGATGCCATTCGTCAAACAGATCGGCAAGCTCGGAGTTGGTAAGACCGACGCCGCGGTGCAAGAGGTCGTACACCTCAGCCAGGAGTTGCATGATGCCGTACTCGATGCCGTTGTGGACCATCTTGACGTAATGACCCGACGAGCCGGCGCCGATGTAGGCGACGCACGGTTCACCGTTGACCTTGGCGGCAATGGATTCGAGCATGGGCCGAACGCGGTCGTACGCGGCCTTCGGTCCGCCGGGCATCATGCTGGGACCATGGCGCGCGCCGGACTCGCCGCCGGACACGCCCATGCCGAAGAAGTTGAGCCGCTTGGTTGCTAACTCCTGGTGGCGGCGATCGGTGTCCTTGAACTGCGAGTTACCCGCGTCGATCAGCAAATCTCCCGGCGTCAAGTCCGGCGCCAGCTGATTGATGACCGCATCGACCGCCTTGCCCGCCGGCACTAGCAGGATGATCGCCCGCGGCAAGCGCTGGGCGGCGAGAAACACCTTGGCGTCAGTCGTCGCATCGACGCTGTCGCGATTGCCCTCGTTCTTCAGTGCCTGCACCTTGCCGAGATCGGTGTCGAGGCCGATGACGCGGAAGCCGTGATCGGCGAGATTCAGGAGCAAGTTACGGCCCATCACGCCCAGGCCGACCATGCCGATATCGAAAACCTGCGCCATGACGCCCTCCTGCTGACCGACCTGCGTTCATTTAATTTGCCGTTGCTATGGAGAACTGTATTGCCGCCAAGAGAAGTGCCAAGGACACATCAACAAACGGAGCCCGAAGCGCCAGCAAGGAAGTCCATCCCTTGCTGGCGCTTCGGGCTCAAAGAATAGGAAGCCAATCAGATGCTCGCGTGCTCGTTGTTTTTTTTTGGTCTTGCATCTTGCGGACGGTTTGCACGGAGAGGAAGGTCGCAAACGGGTCGGGCGCCCCTGCCGCGATGCCAGTTTCGGGGACGGGGTCCGGCTCGGCGATTGGCGGCAGCGCGTCGTTGAAATCGTCTTTCGGTTCGGTCGGCGCGAGCGGCTCTTCTTCGGTGAGCGCTCCGTGGGCTTGCTGGCGGCGCAGATAGAAGACGATGCCGCGCAGGATGATGAAGCCGGCGGAGAAGCCGCCCAGGTGGGCCCAGTAAGCGACACCATCCTGGAGGGATTCGTCCTCGAAACCGACAAACGCCGAGATGTATTGCAGCACTAATGTCCCGTTGAGACATTGCTGACCAGATGCAAATTCTTGCCGCGGCTTATTTTATGACGAATTTCCATCTGCATCGATTTCAACTTTCCCGCGCGGAATCTCGTAGACTTTTCCACGAATGCCTGTGGAAAGGACTTGACGA
>SHZY01000201.1 GCA_009692065.1 Gemmataceae bacterium | reverse complement strand
ACGGTGGAACCTTGTTATCGCCAACGGAGACGGAGGCGCCAAAGAAATAGTCAGCTTGGCTGCCTCAAGCGGCCGATAAGGAGAAATACCACTTCGGGTGACTCACTTTTCGGCCGACCGGCTGCCGCACTTTTCGACCGACGTTTACAGAAGGGGCGTGGCTGCTTGCCGCCAGACAGCGTCATTGAACAATGCCATTCAGGCGAGATTTTCACCGACTAACAAGCCGACAGCCCGTTCTCTGCTTGTTTTCGAGCGCGGCCGAGTTTTTTGACCATACGGGGTCATTCATCAAGGCCTTCAGCGTCCCTTTGCCGTCGTTGTAGTTCTTGCCATCGAGGTCCACGACGGCCTGGCCTTCCATGTTCGACTGCTCGGCCAAAATGAACACTTTCACCGGCTTGAGAGTGTCACCAGCTCTGACAGCCGACGAACTCAGGGCCAGTGCACATAATGCTGTCGCGAATTTCATGATGTTCATGATTCATCCTTCCTGGTTGCGTAGTTTCCACAGCGACGACCCTTTGAATTTCGGTCGCCTGCGTTTCTCGGCCGCCCGACCGTCACCGCTCGTGGACCTGCACACTCCTTATGTGGTGACGGCAGGCAATCACACGATGCCGCGCGTCCAGGCGATGGCCTGGGCCCTTGATCTTCAGGCCCTCCAGGTTCTCTTGTTTCCAGCCGGCTGCCACGATGCGGACCCCATAGTCCCCCGCCGGCCATCTGGCGTACTGGACGTTCGACGATGTCGAGCACGCCCGGGCCGAGGCCAACGCCACCGCGTGACAGCAGGGCCCGACCAGTCCGACACCGAACCAACTCTGAGAGGAACGCCAGCCGGTCACGCCAGAGCAGCATAGTGCCTTCCAGGCCACGGTCCATCGGCAGCGCCAGAAAGTGAACGCTGAAGAAGGAATCGCGCCGGACGCGCAGTTGCAACCGCAGGAGGAGCGAAAGATGAATCGACCAGCAATCCGCCGCGATCTCGGTGAGCACGACTACGTAGGGGCCACAGGCATTCGAAACTTAGTCCGGCGGGGCGTTCCTGCGATCGATCGCGTCCAAGGCAGTTGCTGCCGACCAACGGACGTCGCCATCGGGATCGACGAGCGTGACTTCCAGCACGCGATAGATTTCCTTTTTCTTGGCGTCATCGATGTCGGGCTGAAAGTAGTAGATGCCAAGCGCCTTGCAACTGATCCGTTTCTCCGCCGCGTCGAATTCGGCGTTTTGCACCGCTGCGATCAGAGCGTCAACGACCTCGACTGCTTTGAATTTCTTGATCGCTGTTTCCGCGGCTTTTCGCACGCCAAGATCTTTTTCCTGCACCGAATTAATAATAAACAACGTCGGCAGCGCTGCTTTGCCGTCGGGACCGAGATTCATAACCGCAATCACCAGGCGTTTGCGGATGGTCGGTTTTTTCTCGGCCCCCAACATCTCCACGTAGGCCCGGACCGGATTCACCGGCTCCGACTTCTGTTCCTTGGGGTCTGGCTCTTTCTCCTTGTCCTTCTCCTTGTCTTTGTCCTTGTCCTTCTCTTTATCTTTGTCTTTCTCTTTCTGTTGGTCCGAGGTTTTCTCGGAGTCGGTTTTTTTCTTGGGTGTGGGCTGACCAACGGCGGCGCCGAACCACGAGAAGATTACGAGCATCCCAAGGATGGCGATCGAGCGTTGAGAGAACATGGCTGGACCTCGACGGCTGAAGGTATCGCGTGCAAAACGGCCACCACGGCGCCTACACACCCCAGTCTACTGCATTTCGCGGCGTGAATGCCAGCCGGGGGACGAAAATCGCGAGAAACATCGCGGCGAAACGACGCCTCTTGACGGCAAGAGCGAGCAAGGAAGGCCAGCAAACCGGCATAACCGGCGAAGTCTGCATAACCGTTAAAGTTTGCCAATTGCACGGTCGATGCTTCACCGTAGGTGTCTGGATAGAGCCATTCCGACCATTAGGGAGGCCACCGAATGCGACTTCGAAGCTGTTCTTGGATCGCCGTCAGCAAACTGCTCCTTGGCAGCGTGCTATTTGTCGCCGGTGCGGTGCCCCTCTTGTCGCAGGCGCCAACGTTTCCGCGACCGAACCAACCTGCGGCAGGGACAAGAAAGGACGTTGTGATCGATGTGGCGGCGCCGCCCTTCACCGATTGGCCGACGTTGCTGGCCCAAAATGTACCGCAGCCGAAAAAAACCGACGACAAGATCGACACCGCGCCCAAGGAGAGTCCGCAACCTGAGGCCGATGCGGTAAAAAGCGAGGGCGACCTTGTCGTGCCGCTGGGCGAAGTGGTCAAGTTGCGTGCCGACTCGGGGTTGGCCATCAAGGAGGCGTACGCGGATCGCGAAAAAGTCGTCAAGGTATTTGCGTTCGAAAAGAAAGCGCAATCGGTCAAGGCCATTGGCGTTGGCCTGGGCGTGGCCCGCGTCACCATCGTCGACGTCAACGGCAAAACCAGGGTCCAGAAGATTCGCGTCACGCCGAGTCTGGAGTTCCTGCAACTTCTCGTGGACCGTCACTTCCCGCAATCCAGCCTCAAACTTCACGCGGTCGCCGATAATGTCATTTTCGTCGAGGGAGAAGTGGATTCGCCGGCGCATGTGGAGGCGGTCAAAGAATTCCTCGAGCTGTGTACCAACCGAGGGCGCGTGGTCAGCCACGTTCGCCTGGGGGGCGTCCAGCAGGTGCAACTGCAAATCTGGATTGCCCGGGTCGATCGCGGCGCCTTGCGCAAGCTCAACGTCAACGTCTTGGCCGTCACCAATAGTAAGTGGTTTCTCGGCAGCCAGCTCGGCAGCCTCATGGGCGTCCCCGCGATTGCCGGGAGGACCGTTGCCAATCCGGTGCTGACCAGCGATTCGAGCACTTTCTTCGGCGTGACCAACGACACGTCGGCCATCTTTGGCTTCTTCGACATCTTGAAGCAACAAGGGGTCGTCAAGGTGCTCGCCAATCCGATGCTGGTCACCACGAACGGCCGACCGGCGGAGTTCCTGGTCGGCGGTGAACAGCCGATCCCGACCGTCGTTTTCGCCGGCGGGACCGCTCAACCCAACGTTCAGTTCAAGCCGTTCGGTACGCGGCTCGCGTTTGTCCCGACGCTTCTGGGTGACGGCAAAATTCGCCTCGATGTGTTGCCGGAAGTTAGCACCGTCAACGCCGGAGCGGGCATCAATTCCGGCGGCGTTTCGGTGCCGCAGTTCGTCACGCAGCGCCTGCACACGACGGTCGAAATGGAGAGCGGTCAGACCCTTTATCTGGGTGGGTTGCTACAGAATGAAGTCACCTCGGACGTGCAAAAATTCCCGGTGCTGGGTGATTTGCCTTATATCGGAGTTGCGTTTCGCAAAGTGGTGCATCAGGTGCGCGAAACGGAGCTGGTCGTGGTGGTGACGCCGCGGCTCATCGAACCGTTGCGGGCAAGCCAAAGGCCGGCGTTGCTGCCAGGTCAGGAATCGCGCAATCCCACCGATTTCGAGTTGTACCTCGAAGGTCGCATCGAAAAGGGAGCCAAGCCGCCGCTTCTTTCCGACCACCTCAAGCGTTGGAACTACTCGCCGCCAACGAATGTCATCCCGGCGTCGGCGCCTGTCGATCCGTCCCCCGGGCCTGTATTCGGTCCCTTTGGACCGTCCACTCAGAAGCCGACAGCCGATCCGTCCCCGGGCCCCGTGTTCGGTCCCTTTGGACCGACCACGCGGAAGCCGGCAGAGCCGCCCCGCCCTGATCCGGGCGACCGAGAGGAGCAGGAAGCGCCCCCGGTCGGTCCGATTGGGTCAGGCGGTTTCGCGCCCCGGCAGGCCGAATCCCGAAGTCCAGCCACGAATGTCGGCTTCGTCATGAACGGCCGCACCAACTCGCCGCTAGCCGATTTTCTGCTGCCGCCCGTGGAACTTTTTTGGCGCTCGTTGACCGCTGGCCGTTGATAGATCGGCCAAAGAGCCCAAACTACCGACACGCCTGAGAGGCTTGGGGCCCTGTCCCGAATCGATGATTAAATCCGACCGCGCATGCCGAAGAATAATGGGGAACGGGACCTCGTCTTCACTGGAGATGTATATGGCGTGCTGCTCTTGGAATCGTCTGCCCATCTTGGCGGCTGGCTGTCTTGTGTGGCTGGCGGGCGCCGAATTTGCCCGGGCGCAGCCACATGCGAAGCACATCCCACAACCCGGTTTCTATGATTTTCTGCTCATGAACCGCTCGTCCGTGGCCGACCCCTTCGTGCAACAAGCCCGCAATGGGCTAATCCTGGACCAGACCTTGTGGAACCACCACTACGTTGAACTCAAGGACGATCTGCGGACGAGCGCATTTCACCTGCTCGATCGCCTCGCCCGCCGCAGCCACGGCGAGGTGCTGGAGTTGCATTTGCAGACGGCCCGCGACCTGGCGTATAATCGGGTGAATTTCGAGCGCTACGGCAAATTCCGCAACGACCTCGACCGTAAACGGGTGAACGCCATTGTCGACTACATGACGGCCAATCATCCGGACGTGACCTTCCTGGTGCGCGTGATCGACCCGGCGCCGGTCGGCATGGCGGGCCCCGAAGCGATGAAGGGCTTCCGAGAGATGAGCGAGGCAAGCCGCGGCGTTATCCCGCCGGAATTGCAAAACAACCTGAGCTCCATTCTCGGTGGCAGCGGCAGCACCGCGGTGCCGGCGCCGCCGCCTGCAGCAGCGGCCGCGCCCGCCGCGACCGGCGGTCTTGGCGCCGAGGCTACCCAGGGAGCCGGTCCCCCTGCCCCCCCGCCGGACGCGCCGCCCCAATAACGGGAGAGTGGTTGGTGGCTAGTGGTTAGTGGCTAGTTAAATTCAACTAACCACTAACCACTATTATTTTGGGGCCCCAATAACTGGAGAGCGGTTGGTGGCTAGTGGTTAGTGGCTAGTTAAATTCAACTAACCACTAACCACTATTGTTTTGGGGCCGTCTTCTTGATACCGCGGCTGGTGCGGGCTAATTGCGCGAGAAAATCGTCCTCCGGCGGAGCGTTCGCCGGCACCCCTTTGAGTGCTTGAGTCACCTCGCCTGCCAAATGGCTACGCTGGGGCGCCGTCAACTCCGTGAGCGCGACGATCGTTTTCTGCATGTTTTCCAGGGACTCGCGATCGTTCAGGTTAACGGCCAACCGGATCTCTTCTTTCATCGTCTTGTATAAAACCTGGGATTCCGGCGTGACGCTTTGCGCGGCGAAGGGGTCGGCCTTGCGTTTTTGCTTGCCAAGCGTTAACGCTGATTCGAGCAGCACTAGCGTATCCGCGTCGACAGGGCCGCGGAGGGCCTTGTCCAGGCGCTTGAGCGCGGCTTGATCCCCTTTCTCCACGGCTACATTCAAGGCCAAGGTGAACAGCTTCTTGGACGTGACTCCCGGATGTTCGCGCAGCAGGATTTTTTCGCCGTGAGCCAGCAAGAGCGCGCAATCCGTGATGCGCGACGCATCAAACGCCGCCAAGGCATCGCCGAGCAGCTTCGTGTCGAGGAAGCCGCTAAAGGCCGGGTCATTCGGAATTGGCTTCCCAGCCGGCTGCGGCGTACCCGCCGAGTAAGTGGCGGCCAGCGACAGGAAGGAGGCCACCAGGAGGAGGCATCCGATCAGGGAGCTAGCGAAACGATTTTTCATGTTTGGGTCCTTTGCAAATGCGGTTGAGTTACCAACGGTGCCAGCGAACGACGCTTACAACGGAGATCGCAGAAAACATCGATTCATTCGTCCGGTTTCTTGTGTACGAAGAGAACCCCGGCGAAGACATCGAAGCGCGGTCCTATCGAGCCGCGAATCCGCTCCAACTGCTGAAACGCTAGGTCCTGGGGGTTTTTGCTTTTGACCGCAAGCCCGATGACGCCGCGATCCCAACTCTTCACTTCCCGTTCATCAAGAGTAATCAATGCCTGGTCGTTGGGGAGCGCGGGAAACGGCGTCAGCTCCCCCCACGATCGTTTGCAACTCCGGCAAATCGATCGGTTTCTGTCGGCGCGCGCAGAAAAGAAAAAACTCCGTTCCCGACTTGCCCAGCAGCGGCACACGCTCCCCCGCGTTCGGGTAGCTCGCCATTCGCCAAGATTCCTCCGGTCCAAATTGATGGCAGAGGACCCATTTTCCTTCAGAGTAGTGAAACAGACTCGCAAAACGATCCGGTGGCAGTGGCATGTTGAATCGTAGCTCGTTTCCGGTCCGTATCGGCACCGCGTCCTCGAGCGCGAAGGGCCCTCTCTTATCGCGCACGACATCGATCGCCAGTTTGGTCGGAGCTCTCGGAGTTCCCGGTTCTTGCTCGACGCCTTTGTTTTTCACAAGGGTGCTGTCCACTGGTGGTGAGCGTAGAGCCAGGCCTCCGACGACGGCGCACGCCAGGATCGCGGCTCCGAGGAGGCCCGACATCCAGGCGATTTTGCGCGGTCGTTGTGCGTAAGCTTCAAGAGCTTGGGCCATCTCGAGAGCGCTGGCATACCGATTCTTCGGATCGGGCGCCAGCGCTCTTGTGCAGATCGCGCGGAGGCGCGCGGGAATCGATCCGTCCTGGGCGGACTGCAGCGGCGTGCGATCCCAGTTTCCCTCTTTTGCGCTTTGGAAAAGCGCTCGCACGTCTTTTTCTCGATAGGGAGCGCTGCCTGTCAGTAGGTAATGCAATACGCCGCCGAGTCCGAAAATATCGGTACGTGGACCAAAGTTGGCCTCGTCGCCGTCCGCCTGTTCGGGAGAAATGTACGCCAGGGTGCCAGAAACAAAACCTGAATCGGTCCGCGGCTCAGAGAAGCTGCACGTCCACTGGGCGATGCCGAAGTCGATCAATTTCGGTTGATCCTTGTCGTCGATGAGAATGTTCCTGGGCTTGATGTCGCGGTGGGTGATTCCCTTGCGCTGCACGAATTCAAGCGCCAGCGCGATGCGTGCGACCAATGCCCCAGCCTGCTTCGGGCCGGGTCGCGCAGCATCGAAGTATTGTTCCAGATTCACGCCGTCGACGCTTTCCATGACGAGGAAAGGCTGACCTTCGTGAAAGTCGAGGTCGAAAACTCGCACGAGGTTGGGATGTTCGATCCGGGCAAGCAGTCGCCCCTCCGCCAGCAGGTGGTCCCGGTCGCGGGCCGTGTTCGTCGTCTGCTTGCTCCACTTGACGATGACCTCTTTGGCCAGCGTCGGATGTAGGGCGCGATAGACAACTCCTTGCCCCCCCTCAGCCAGCACACTCAGGATGGGATATTTCCCGATGGCCGGGCACGGCATCGTCTCGGCCACGTCATCATGTAGACGGGGGGCTTCGACCGGAAGCAGGGCTTGATCAACGGCGAAGAGGCGGCGCAGCTCGGTTTCGAGTTTTGGGAAACGGCGCAGGTATTCGGCCTCGCTTGGCATTTCGCCGATCCCCTGACGCAGGATGTATTCGCTGTAGATCAGGTCGAGGAACAAATCCGGCTCGACATTCGTCACTGGTGGCAGCTCGAGGTAACCTTCGATCGGAATGCGCGAACCTTTCAGCCAGCGTTGCCGTTGGTCGGAGCGTATCCAATCCAGTCGTGCGTCGACGGGCAGACCGCCAAGCTCACGGATCACAAGGCGCCTGACGCTGTCATCCCAACGAAGCCTCTCGTTGAGTTGCCCCGCACTGTCGGTAGTCTCCTCGGTCGCTTTTTGACTAATGTTCATGACGGCTCCGACAGCTTCAACTGCTCGGCCACACGATCCAGCGTCCGCCGAAACTGTTTACGGCATTTATCCGGGGATTCGTTGCGGGCGGTCGCAATCTCCAGTCAAGATCTCCCGGCCAACCTTTCCTCAACCAGCCTTGCTTCTTCGGGCAAGAGCAAGGTTTGCGATTTTTGCAACAAATCCTGATAGTCGACACCGACGTCCGTCATGGTCGGTCGTTCCGGAAGTTGATCGAGCGGTTGGCGCGCCGAGTGGGCTTGACGGGCCAATTTTTCTTTCTGGTTATCCCGAACCAAGTTGATGACCTTGTTTCGCGCCATCGTTAGCAAGAGATTGATCAGATTCGTTGGTTTTTCCAGGTCATACTGTCCGAGGGCGACGCGAAGAAAAAAAAATCGCCAACACGGATTGGCAGATATCGGACGAATCGACCAGCCGTCTCAAAAACGGATCGGTAAGGCGCACGCGAATGAAGCGCCGCAGCTCTGGCTCAAAGTGTTGCACAAGCCAGGCCGCCGCCTGTGGATCCCCTTGGCGTATCTTTTCGATCCTCGCCTGAAATTCCCGTTCATCAACCATACGGGCATCCTAGGAAGAACAAACACATCGATATGATACAACGGACAAGATTCCTAGGGAATTTTTTTGTTGCAGATGAGGTACGCGAAAGAAATGCGGTGACGAACAGAGGAGTCAGACGTAGAGAGCCAGAGAAGAAATCTTTCTGGATTCCTGACTCGGTCTGCCGCCGAAAACAGGTGATGGGTTAAAAAAAAAATCCAGAAAT
>SHZY01000200.1 GCA_009692065.1 Gemmataceae bacterium | reverse complement strand
TGACGGTGACCTGTTGCGGACCGAGGTCCCAAAGCGTAAGTTGTTCCAGACAGCCTGTCATCATGATCTTGAGTCCTTTGGTTGTGGCAAGTTCGTATTCAGCTGCAACTTGTCTACAACCAAAGGCTCTTTTGGCAATTCACGGTGCGTTTTTCGGGTTAACAACAGCGAACAAGATTCTCCGATTTGGCGAGAGCGTCCACGTTGCCTCCTCCAATCAAGACATCCGACGTGAAGGAGGCAACAGAAATCTGCACATTTTCGATGCGCGTAGGCGTAGCCCATTGCTGCGATTGCCGACACTGGGTAGGATTTCAGGAACGTCCGACATTGGCCCAGCAGAGGAGAACCGATGACACGCCGCCTCCTTGTCCTATCCTTGGCTCTTCTCGCCTGGCTCGTGCTTGGCCCCGCGACGCAAGGTGAAGATGCCGCACCGCACTTCAGCCGCCACGTCGCGGCCGTCTTCAGCAAGCTCGGCTGCAACTCGGGGGGATGCCATGGCGCCGTCAAGGGAAAGAACGGCTTCCGCCTGACCCTCTTCGGCGCCGATCCAACTCTCGATCACGAGCGGTTGCTGCGCGAAGTCGGCGGACGCCGGCTGAACTTCAACGATCCGGAGCGCAGCCTCCTCTTGCTTAAGGCGACCGGCGCGATCAGCCACGCCGGCGGCAAACGCACGGAGGTCGGCAGCGCCGAGTACGATATCCTGCGCCGCTGGATTGCCGGCGGCGCGCAGCTCGCCCCGGTCGCGAAGTCGAGGCTGACAAAGCTCACCATCACGCCGGGCGAACATACCGCCAAGGTCGGCGACAGCTATCGCCTCAAGGTCGAGGCGTCGTTCGTTGATGGCTCGGTGGAAGACGTCACGAAGCTCTGTTCTTATGAAACATCGGACCGCGTGGTCGCCGCCGTCGGGCGCGATGGCCTGGTGCAGCTCAAAGGCTCCGGCGATGCCTCGTTCTTGGTGCGGTTTCGCGCCGACCCCGCCGTCGCCATGGTCATGGTCCCGCGCACCGGGAAAGCCCAGGGACAGCCGGCCGTGGGCGTGAACTTCATCGACAAGCACATCCTCGCCAAGCTGCAGCGGTTGAACCTCCCGCAGTCGGAACCCGCCAACGACCTGACCTTCCTGCGCCGGGCGTCGCTCGACGTGACCGGCGCGTTGCCGACGCCGGACGACATCCGCGCCTTCGTCGACGACAAGAGGCCCGACAAACGCACCCGTAAGATCGATGAGCTGCTCAACCGCCTCGGCCATGCCGCCGTCTGGACGTTGAAGTTCTGCGACATCCTGAACGCCAACGACTATGGCGTCTACGCCGACGGCATGAGTCAGGAGCAGGACGCGCCGCGCCTCCAGCAATGGATCCGCGCCCGTCTCGAAGAGAACACGCCGTACGACCAGTTCGTCGAGCGCATCCTGACGGCGACGAGCCGCGAGGGGCGCAGCCTCGACGACTGGGGCAAGGAAGTCATCGCCGTCAACGAGGGCTATACGACGCCGCGCACTGACATCGATCTTTACGCCAAGCGTAAGACGCTGGACCTCTACTGGCAGCGCCGCGCATCCGCGGGCGTCTCCGGAACGCTGCAACTCGCCCACAGTTTCCTCGGCCTGCGCCTCGAATGCGCCCAGTGCCATCGGCATCCGCACGATGTCTGGCAGCAAGATGACTTGCTCAGCTTCGCCAACTTCTTCATGCACGTGCGCCAGCCCGGCTTTCAAGGCGGGAACGAAAAGCAATTCCCCGAGGCTGCCGCTTACGTTAAGAAAATGAACGACGACGCCAAGAAGCTCGCCGATCAGGTCAAGCAGATGCGCGACACCACGGGCAAGAAACTCGATGCGGAAGCGAAGGCAACCAAGAGTAAGGAAACGCAGGAGGCGATCCTGAAGTTCCAGAAGGAAGTCGGCGCCCTGGAGCGCCGCTCCAAGGCGCTGCCCGAGTACGGCCGGCGCATCATGCACGCCGAGGTGCAACATCTGCCGCCCCCAAGCCCAGGGACGGCTGTCCCTGGGCTTTCATTCGCCAAGGTGACCAGCCCGCTCGGTACGCAGGAATCACGCACCTATCGATTGCTCGGCGAAACCAAGAACATCGACGTGCCGAAAGACCAGGACCCCCGCGGCCTCGTCATCGCCTGGATGCGCCGGCCCGACAATCCATTCTTCGCCAAGGCCATCGTCAATCGTGTCTGGGCCCACTACTTCGGCCGCGGCATCATCGACCCGCCTGACCATCTGTCGCCGCTGAATCCGCCGTCGCATCCCGAGTTGCTCGACGAGTTGTGCCAGGGGTTCGTCAAGAACAAGTATGACCTCAAGTGGCTGCACCGCGCCATCCTGAATAGCCGCACGTATCAGCAAGCGAACGAATCGACGCCTGAGAACCGCACCGATCGCTCGAACTATGCGTATTTCTACTTGCGCCGCTTGCCCGCCGAGGTGCTGGTGGACGCGCTCAGCCAGGCGACAGGCGTCGCTGAAGACATGGACATGAAGTACTACCACTGGCGCGAGGAGTGGAAGACGGTCGAGATTCCCTATGCGCCGAAGAACGCCTTCGTCACGTTCATGCTGGAGCAGTTCGGCCGCCCGCAGCGCAACAGCGGCGTGCAGTGCGATTGCGAGCGTGACTCGAACGCCTCGGTGCTGCAAGTCTTGAGCCTCGCCAATCATCCGCGCATCCGCCAAAAAATAGCCGACGACAAGGGGCAGGTGGCACGCATCATGAAAGCTCACGCCGATGATGGCAAATGCATCGACGAGATCTTCCTGTGTACCCTGTGCCGACCGCCGACCGACACGGAACGCCAGGCGTGCGTCAAGTACGTGCGCGAATCCGCTACGCCAGCCGACGGCTTGCGCGGCGTGATGTGGACGCTGCTCAATACGCGCGAGTTCTTGTTGCAGCATTGATTCCTGACCATGCCGGCCTGGTACAATGAAGCTGGAGGAACTCATGACCAATCCTGTGAGCGAGCACCAGCAAGAACTTGCCGACCTGTGCCGGCGTTTCCACGTGAAGACGCTGGAACTGTTCGGCTCGGCGGCGGCAGGCACATTCGACCCCGCGCACAGCGACCTGGACTTTCTGGTCGCTTTCCTTCCTTTGGAACCGGGCGGGCACGCCGACGCCTACTTCGGCCTGTTGTTCGCTCTGCGCGACTTGTTCCGGCGTGACGTGGACTTGGTGGAAACTCCTGCGGTCACGAACCCCTATTTCCTGAAGGCAATCAACTTGCAACGCCAGGTGCTCTATGCAGCCTGACGTGGCCAAATTCCTGGAGGATGTGCGTCGGGCTTGCGAATTGCTTCATCGCTTCACGCATGGGAAATCGTTTACCGATTACGAAGCCGACGAGCTCTTGCGGGCAGGTGTGGAGCGAGAGTTTACCATCATCGGTGAAGCCCTCATGCAGGCATCGAAAAAGGATCCTACCCTGGACCGACACTTTACGGCCCTGCCCCGAATCATTGGATTTCGCAATTTGCTCGTGCACGGTTACGCGACGATCGACAACCTAACCGTCTGGGGTGTCGTCGAAAAGAACCTGCCGTTGCTCAAGCAACAGGTGGAAGCCCTCTTGGCCCAAGCCGGCCCCCCATGAACCCGCTGAACCACGCGAGGTAACCCGTGCCGCGAAAGCTCAAACTCCCCGCTTCGAAAGCCTGCATCGACCGCATGGTCCGCCGCATCGTCAAGAAATTCAAGCCGGACCAGGTGATCCTCTTCGGCTCCCACGCCCGCGGCGACGCCGGCCCGGACAGCGACGTCGATTTGTTGGTCGTGATGCCGGTGGAGGGGTCGGTGCGCGAGAAGCGGATCGAAATACGCCTGGCAGTACGCGAGTACCACGGACCACTGGACGTCATTCTCACAACACCGGAGAAATTCGCCTGGCGAAAGGACATCGTCGGCACCATCGAATATCCGGCATCGCGAGAAGGCAAGGTGCTCTATGCACGAACCTGAAGCCTCCTCTGAATTGGTGCAGCCGTGGGTCGTGAAGGCTGAAAATGACCTTCGAACTGCAGTCCATACGCTGACTCTGGGACAGGAGGCCCCACCCGACACAATTTGTTTTCACGCCCAACAATGTATCGAGAAATACTTCAAGGCAGTCCTGGTTCTTCGAGGCATCTCCTTCCCCAAGACCCATGATCTGCACACCCTCATGACACTTCTTCCCCTCGATTGTCGGCCAACGCTCGACGAAGTTTACCAGGAACGGCTCACCGAGTATGCGACGGTGGCGAGGTATCCCGACGAGATCGCTGACCCATCCTTGGCGGAGGCCCGCAAAGCCGTCGCCACTGCCCGCCGCGTCCGCAAGGAAGTCCGGTGCCTCCTGCCCAGAGCAGCCCTGCGGCGAAAGAGGAAGCCATGACATCGCCCACCGACTCGCCGCTGCTCCTCCGCCCCACGCGCGTTCGCTGGCTCATCTTCGGCATCGCCTGTGCCGCGAGCTGGCTGCTCTATGTGCACCGCTACGCCTGGGGCGCCATTCGGCCCTATTTCAGGGCAGAGAATCCCGAGCTTTCGGCAGTAGAGCTTGGCTGGATCGACTCGGCATTTCTTGCCACCTACGCCATTGGCCAGGTGCCAGGCGGCTTGGCAGGCGATCTGCTCGGGCCGCGTGCAACCTTGAGCGTCTTCACCCTTGTCTGGTCGCTGGCGGCGGCCGGCGTCGCCTGGACCGGCGGCTTTTGGGGCCTCGTCGGCGCCCGCGCGTCCTTCGGCCTGGCCCAGGCCGGCGCCTATCCCGTCATCAGCAAGATTACCAAGGTGTGGTTCCCGCTTGCCACGCGCACGACCGTGCAAGGCGCCGTCACCGCGATGGGCCGCGTCGGCGGCGCCTGCGCCACCCTCGTCATCAGCGCCGGCCTCATGGGCGTCCTCGGCCTGTCCTGGCAGACGTCCCTCTTCGCCGTGACGCTGCCCGGCGTCCTGCTCGCCGCCGCGGTTTGGCTCATCGTGCGCAATCGGCCCAGCGAACATCCGTGGACCAATGCAGCCGAGCAAAATCTGCTCGACAGCCCAAGCCGGGAGGGCGAGGCTCCTGCCGAGCCGCGAGAGTCGGGGGCGCTGCCGGCTCGGCAGAAGCCTCGCCCTCCCGAATCGCCACCGCCACTCCTGCAACTCACCGCCGGCTCCCTCTTCAGCCTGGCAATGATGTTCCTCTACGTCACCGCCAGCACATTTCAGGATCAGTTCTATGTCAACCTGTTGCCGTCCTACCTCGTCGAGGAACATAAGCTCAGCCCCCTGACCATGGGCCTGCTCACGCCCCTCGTACTGATGGGCGGGGCAGCGGGCGGCATCATCGGCGGTATCTTGAACGACAAGCTGATCCAGCGCACCGGCAATCGCCGCTGGGCCCGCTCCGGCGTCGCCTTCACCGGCAAGTTCGTCGCCGCCTGCCTGGTGATGCTGAGCATGCTGTTCGACGACGTTTGGCTCATCATCGCCATCCTGGTGGCCGTCCGCGTCTTCAGCGATTGGAGCCTCCCCACCCAGTGGGCCGCCGTCACCGACATGGGCGGCCGCGCCGGCGCCACCCTCTTCGGCATCGTCAACACCGTGGGCATCCTGGGCGGTTTCGCCGCCGGCCCGATCTTCGGCATCCTCCGCCACCACTACGACTGGCCCGGCGTCTTCGCCGGCGTCGCGGGAATGTGTTTGTTCGCGGCGGTGACGTGGTTGTTTCTGGATTGCACGAAGAAGGTGGTGAACGATTGATTGAACGTCCTCGAACCTGGCAAACGTGCATGCGGATGTTCCGCGCGGGACATGGCTTGGATGGTTTGCTTTGCGCTTGCGAGTTTCACACACACACGCACACACACGGGAGCGGATTCGTTTATTCGTTCACCGACACCCGCTGCCGCCGCGAAAGCAATGAACGAAATGAACGTATCGCAACCGACCTTGACTTTTGCAGAATATTGGAGGCTATTGACGCACGCTGGGCGGGGCGCCATGATCATGGGCGGCGAACGGGGAAAGGTGTCATGGCCGTTTGATATATAGGTTTATTCTCCTATTAAAAAGGGTCCTGACACCTTTTCCTTGGGAACCGTGCCGTATCGTATTTTCATGAGCTCGTGTCTATGTTCTTCTCTGCGGTTGATTTGCTCCTTTCTACTTTGGTGGAGAAACTCTGCAAATTCCTGTTCCATCTTATTGACCGCGTCCTTGCTCGCTTTCTTCGCCGTAAATTCCCGAATGCGTGTGTCGTGCGAAATCCGCAAATTCCGAAGAAAATATTCGTCATATGCAACACTCTGATGAAGTTTTTATCAAATGTACTCTTCTCCTTTTGATCGGTGGCGCTGGCAGTTAAAGGCTTGATTGCTTTTTTCATTTGTGGCCAACCTAGCATCAAACGGTTTCTTGTTCTCCAACGCTTAACAATGACACGCTACGGCCCGGCCCAGGCTTCTCGGTGAGGTGTGAGCGACATGACCAGGCGGCGGTTGGCCAACCATGGCAAACGATGTTGGGCTGCGTTCAACTCATCGATCACCGGCTGCAACTCGTTCTGACCCTTAAACGGGTCCAGGTACACGATCAAGGCTTCGGGGGTTTCGTACAACTGGCCTGGTCGATTGAAGAACTTTCGGCGCAGCGTTTGTACGTGGTCGCCGAAATGATCTTTCCCCAGCGACTCGGCCAGATCGGCCGCCGCGTTGTACACCAAGGCCACCAGCCAGCCGATCATTTGCAAAGGGCCGCGATGGAAACGCGGTCGCTGTCGGTCCGGACTTTCTTTATCGTAACCACATGGCACTGCATTCAGGCCAAGATCATGGACGCCGACTCGGAAACTTTGCTCTTGGTTTTGTCGCGCCCGGAAGATCGGCAAAATCTCTTCCGCTGCTTGCGTCGCCGTCGTGTACAGCGGGTGCCAGCGGTCCTTCTTCGGTCCGGGCCGGATCTCCCGGCAGACGATCGTGCGAATCGCCTGTTCCGCGTCCTCGCCCTTGAGCACCGTTTCGGTTTCGGCCAGGCGGACTTCCTTCGGCGGCGCATCGACGCACACGCCCGGCGCCAGGACCGACACGAACAGGCCGCTGGGCAGTTGCTGCCAATCGCGCATGCGGTGCGGGTAGCGGCAGGCGCGCACGGTGACATCCAAGTTGGCATGTTGCGCGGCCAGGTCCCACAACGCCCGCACGCCTGCATCCGACTTGCCCGCGCCGGCATCGAACAGGGCGTGCAACGAGCGTGGCCGACTCTGCGTCAACACCTGTTGCAGCAGCGGCACCGCCAGCTCTTGCAACCCCCAATTCCCCGGCGTAGCGCGCACGCTCAGGAAACGGCCACTGCCCACGTCGTAGCCGCAGAATAGTTTTTCGCAACGCATGTACTTGTTGCGGGTGGTGACGTAGCCCTTGCCGATGCGGAATTTCTTGGTCCAACGCGGGATGGTGTGCTCGTCGAAGCTCACCAGTGCGTCCTCGTTACGGAGCAAATGCCACGGGCAGGTGCGGCGGCAAAAGGCATCGACTTCATGCCAGGTCAGGTGCCGACGCCAGCCGCCGACCGTGTGCCGCGACGGACAACGGCGGCTGCCACACAGTCGGGCGAAGCCGGGGTCTTCCATCTCGTCCAGATGGAAGACGCGTTCGACGCCGGCGACCAAGGAGAAGATGCTGGTCAACAGGCCTTGTCGCAAGGAGCCGTATTCGTCTGCGAAACATTGCTCGGCCGTGGCCAACCAGTCCAAGGCTTGCGGCATCAAGAGGAATGCGCCCGCGTACTGGGTCCGCGTCGAGAAAAAGGGGGAGGCGGCGGCACTGCGGGCACGGTTTCGACCGGACGCGGTTCGGCGGCGACGCGATCCACGCTCGGCTTGGGGGCCTTCGCCTCGGCCCGCGTGGCGCGATCGAGACCAAACTTCTTGCAGAAGTGGTGCAAGGCCACGGTGGAGACGCGCACGTCCCAGGTGTGCTGGATGAAGTCGAGGATGTCGTAGCGTGTGCCGTCGGGATGGCTCAGAATGAACTCGGCGATGGGTCCGGCATAACGCGGCAGCAGCTTGCCATGAGACCGACCCGCCATGCGGTGGTGAGCCGCTTGAATCGCCTCCTTGGACGAAACACCTTGCTGACGTGAAGCCGTCGGTCGGCTGACATCGAGCAAGCGGGCGATCTGCGCGACCTTGAGACCCGAGTTGCAGTGGAGCAGGAAATGGCTGAGCAGACGCCTGGAATAATAATCGTCGCCGCAGCGTTCCCGGAAGGCAAACGTGTTTTGCAACAGACCGCGTTGCTCGGCCGTCAGTCGGTCTTCGGCGATCTGCGCTTGGGAAAGCCATTGTGTGAATGCGCCGTCCGTGGCACTCATGAGAAATCCTCCGTGACATCGCGTCACGGAGGATTGTAGCCTGTAACGACCAGAAGTTAACCGTCGGAGCCCGAAAAACCGTTTGGTGCTAGT
>SHZY01000042.1 GCA_009692065.1 Gemmataceae bacterium | reverse complement strand
CTCTATTTTGCCACCGAGATGCTTTGGAGTCGAACCTGCGGCCGCCGGTCGCACCGAAGTGAAAATGTTCCGACGACCGACCTTTGGACCGTCGCCGTCGCGCTCGACGTGATCGGTGCCGAAATATCGACTTAATCAACGGGCTGTTAGGTCATCTGGGCCGTGGTGCGGCCAACCAAGCGGCTGAATATGGGCGCCCTCCGCGTAAATTCCTTGAGGTATTTCAAGAAGTTTTGAGAACACCTGGCATTTGAACTCATACAGCGATTTCACATATTCGATGAGTGCGCTGCTTCGAACGATTCGGACGATGTTTAGTTCGGTCCGGCGCGGCCGCGATTCACTCCCCTCGATTCCGTTTGGAATTACTGGAGGCGTCGAAAACAAGGACTCTTCACACTGATCAATTTGATCGTGAGACAAGGCTTGACCCATTTGCCCTGTACCGCCACTGATTGAGAGGCCGAGACTCGACAAGTTGATCGGAGGGTCGTACCAGCGTGGCTGTCGCAACTCGATGCAATACACGCTCGTATTATGTTCACGTAGCACAGTTCTTGCGGTGGTGATCCACTCATCATGGCTCTTGGCACTGTGGCCAACGCCTAGAAGCAGGCCGTACCGTGACCAAGCTTCGTCAAGTGACAATTCGTCAGTTGAAGTAACGATTCCAGAAAGATGAAGCCGAGGGGGTGACTCGCCGCGACGATAGCAAAGAAACCATGAGCCGTTTGGCAACTTCGGGGGATTGTACGGCGACTTGTAATAAACCAAGCGGTCAGTCCTGTCGGTGCTGAGGGTATCAAGCCAATCAGGGTCTGCGGCCGCAATGTAGCCGGAGCGGTCCTCAAGGGATCGTCATAGAGCACCGTGAACTTTGCCGCCGATCAAGTAATTCAAGACGCCATCACCCCAAAACACGGGACCGCGAAATCCTTCGCGTAGCAGATATTGCAAGGTCAGTTGTGCAGAACCGTCGGCCCGATTTCGTTTATTCGTTCATTGCTTTCACGCCAGAGGGGGTGTCGGTGTGTGAAACTCGCAAGCGCAAGGCAAGTCATTTTTGGCCGCATGTTCCACGTGGAACATAGCCGCGATCAGAACAACTCCGCAATCGCCCGTCCGCCTTCGGTCACGATCGGAATCGGCCGCCCTTGCGGGCCCATCCAGTTCGTATCGAGCGGGATGTCGAGATGGCGGAAGACGGTGGCGGCGAGGTCGGAGGGGCCGACGCGGCGGGTGCGGATTTCGCCGCCGCGCGGGTCGGTGGTGCCGATCACCTGGCCGTGGCGCAGGCCGCCGCCGGCGAGGAGCATCGACATGACGTTGGTCCAGTGGTTGCGGCCCGCGTCGGCGGTCATCACCGGCGAACGGCCGAACTCGCCCATCATCAGGATCAACGTCGAGTCGAGCAAGCCGCGGCCTTCGAGATCGTGAATGAGGGCAGAGAGGGCCTGGTCGATGGTCGGCAGGATCGGCGTCAAGCCGCGCTGGATGCCGCCCCATGGTGGCACGTCATCGCCGTGATGATCGAAGTAGCCCCAGCGGCCGCTGACGAGCACGAAGGTCGTCCCCGCTTCGACGAGCCGGCGAGCCAGCAGGGCTTTCTCGCCAACACTGGTGCGGCCATAGGCGTCGCGCAGCCGGTCGGGCTCGCGGTCGATCGCAAATGCTTCCTCGACGCGGCGCGAGACCAGCATGTTGTAGGCCTGGTCCGAGAGGCTGGGGTAATTACTGAGCGAACTCCGCAGGTGATCGAACTGACGACGCAACTCGTCGCGTTCCTGCAAGCGCGGCACGTTGAGGCCGCCCGGAAGCGTAAGGCGCCCCGGTAACTCGCCGCCGTTGACCGGTTCATAGGCGTGTCCCATGTGGCCGGCGCCCCAGACGTCGGCGCGCCACGATGGCGCGAGCCCGACGAACGCGGGCATCGGGAAATTGTTGGTGCCGCGGAAACGGGCGGCGATTGAGCCCATCGACGGATAGCCGCCGCCGTCGTTCCCGCTGTCGGTGCGCCGCGCCAGCGGGTTGCCCGCCTGCATCGTGATCGGCGTGTGATTGCTGGCCGAGCAATCGACGGCGCGAAGCACCGTCAACTTGTCCATGAGCCGAGCTTGGAGGGGCAGATGTTCGCAGAAGCGCACGCCCGGTACGCTGGTCGGGATGGTGCGATACGGCCCGCGAATTTCCTGCGGCGCATCGGGCTTCGGATCCCACGTGTCGATCTGGCTGGGGCCGCCCGACAGCCAAAACAGGATGACCGACTTGCGATCACGCGTCGAACTGGGGTTCGCACGCACCACATCGGCAAGCGTCAGGCCAGCGAGTCCCGCGAGGCCTGTTTGCAGAAACCAGCGGCGGGAGCCGACGCGCAACAGGTCGGTCGGCGGCGGTTGCAGTGGACTTGATTGATGTAGATGCATGATGAAGTCCCCCCGGGATCGAATGGGTCTAGCTTCGCTTACGCTTCAGGCTCGGACGAGACGTTACCCCCACAAATCCAGTACCGGCTGCCCCTCGCAAATCGACCACGGGCGGTCGATCATCGTCGTCACCTGGCTGGCGGGATCGACGCCCAGGGCATGATAGATCGTCGCGGTGAACTGGTCCGGCGTGATGCGGCCATCGCGGACCTGCCCGCCGATGCGGTCGCTCGAACCATATAGCCTGCCGCCGGGGATGCCGGCGCCGGCCATCAGGATCGTGAAGACGAACGGCCAATGCTCGCGGCCGGAGTTGGAACGCGTGATCTGCGGACTGCGGCCGAACTCGCCCATCACAATGACCAAAGTGTCGTCGAGAAGACCGCGCATCTCCATGTCTTCGAACAGTGCAGAGAGCGCCTGATCAGTCGGCGGCAAGAGGCGATCGCGCAGGGCATTGAAGTTGTCGTTGTGCGTGTCCCAGCCTTGCTCCAGGATGCGGATCCAGTTGACATGCACGAGTTGCACACCTGCCTCGACCAGACGCCGGCCCAGGAGAATCGATTGCCCAAACAGATTGCGGCCATAGCGTTCGCGCACGCGCTCTGGCTCCGCGCTCATGTCAAAGGCGCGCTGGGTATGGCCTGATCCAAGAACGCTGTAGGCACGCTGGTAGAACTGATCGAGTGTTCGACCCTCACCGACCTGGCCGAGATGGCGCTGCTGCTGACTGATGGAAGCAAGCAGACCGCGACGATCGTCCATGCGCTGCCCCGTGACCGTGGGCACCAGGCCGAGGTCGGCGGGTTGAAAGTCTTCGCTGTTGGGATTGCCGCGAGGGACCAGGGGATCATAACGGCCGCCCAAGAAGCCTGCATGCTGACCGGCACGAATCGGGCCGTTGACGGCGATGTAATCCGGGACCGTGACGAAGGTCGGCACCGCGCGCTCGCGGCGATTGCCGATGGCAGTTAACGAGGAGCCGATGTGCGGATGATCGTCGCGCGACAGATTCTCGCTGAGCCCGCTCGCACGCGGGTATTCGTAGCCGGTCATCATCCAGTAGCAGCCGCTCGGATGGTTAGTGTCGCGATGGCTCAAGCTGCGGACGGCGGTGTACTTGTGGGCGTAGCGCGACAGCATCGGCAAATGCTCGCACACCTGGATGCCTGGTACGCTGGTCTGGATCGGGTTGAACTCGCCGCGGATTTCCTCCGGCGCGTTGGGTTTCATATCGAAGGTATCGTGATGCGACATCCCGCCCGATAGAAAGATGATCAGGCAGGAGCGCGCTCGCCCAAACGTGCGTGATCGCGGCGTGCCGGCGGCTTGAGCGCGGCCCTGAAAGAGGCCCGGCAACGTCAGGCCGAACATGCCCAAGCCGCCGGCTTGCAGCAACTGCCGGCGCGTGAGCCCGGGATGTGGAATGGAAAGCATTGGTATCCCCCCTCGTCCCCGTTTACGTTTAGCGTTCGCATGGCGCCACGCGAACCCTACCGGCGCTATCCTACCTTATCGGCATTGTCACGAGAAGTTCTTTTTCCAAGATTCGCACGTAAAATAGATCGCCATGAGCAAACCGCCCGCCGCACCCCGCATCAGTGTTTTCCCAAAGTGCTGGTTCGACGAACTTTACTCCGGCAAGATGGATTACCTCGATTGGCTCCGCCAGGCCGCGACGCTCGGTGCCGAGGGGGTCGAACACTACGACGGTTTCATCAAGCATGGCGTCGAACCCGTGCATCGGGTGCTCATGGAAACCGGGCAAATCTCGTCGATGCTCTGCTTCTCGCCGAACTTCACCCATCCCGATGCCGCCGAACGGCTACGTCAGGTCGAGCGCCAATGTGCCGCCATCGACCTGAGCGTCGCGCTCGGGATCCGCCATTGCCGAACGTTGAGCGGCCAGCGTTATCCCGATATGTCGCGCCAGGACGGCGTCGCGCGTACCGTGGAGTGCATCCGCCGCTCGCTGGAATACGCCGAGAAACGCAACGTCATTCTGTGCCTGGAAAACCACTATAAGGATGGAACCTGGCAATACCCGGAGTTCGCACAGCCGGAGGATATCTTCCTCGAAGTTCTGGGGCAGATCGATTCTCCCTTTCTTGGCGTCCAGTTCGATCCGTCGAACGCGGTGGTCGGCGGCTTCGATCCGGTGCCGTTTCTTGGGAAGGTCAAGCACCGCGTCGTGACGATGCACGCGTCCGACCGCTATCTCGTCCCTGGCGCCACGCTCGATGAGCTGCGCCAATCCGACGGCAGCCTCGGCTATTCGAACAAGCTCCTGCACGGCGAGACTGGCAAGGGGCTCAACGATTACGACGCGATCTTCCGCATCCTCAAGAGCGTCAACTTTACCGGCTGGATCTCCGTCGAGGACGGCATGAACGGGCTGGATGAACTGCGGCGGTCGGTGGAGTTCTTGAAAACGAAGCGCAAAGAACACTACCCCTGCCATAGCTCGTAGGGTGGGTCGAGCGCAGCGAGGCCCACCGGCTGTTGCAAAGGCTCGGTGGGCCTCGCTGCGCTCGACCCACCCTACGGTGGCCGATCACGCCAAACAAAACTTCGAAATCACGTCCACGAACTCCGCTTCCTTCTCCAGCATCGGTAGATGCCCGCAATCCTTGATCAGCCTCAGCTCCGAGCCGGCGATGAGCTTCTGGTAGGCTTCGCCGTACGCGGGGGGCACCAGCTTGTCGTGATCGCCCCAGACCAAGAGGGTGGGACAGGCGATGCGCCGCAAGCGCGCGGCCAGTTTCGGATCGTAAGGGCGTGTCCAGATCATCCGCGCTAATACGGTCATCGCCTGGTAGGCGTTGAGCATCGTTGCCTCGTCAACCTGGTCCTTGATGACCATCGTTGCCATGGCGCCTGCGGGATCGTGAAAGAGCATCTCACGCATCTTGTCGCGATTCTGCGAGAAGCGGAACAATTCGCCGAGCGACGCGCCTTCGACCCACAGGCCCGGCGCGTCGGCGATCCACAGCTTCTTGACGCGCTCCGGCCAGCGCACCGCGATCTCGGCCGCGATCCAGCCGCCCAGGCTGACACCGCCGAGGCAGACCTGCTCCAGGCCGAGCGAATCGAGCATGTCGATGTAATGGAATGCCATGTCCTCGATGTCAGCAATCTGCTCGAAGCCGCCGGAGTGACCGAAGCCGGGATGCAATGGCGAATAGACCTTGAACTTCTTGGCGAACGCTTGATGGAACGGCAGCCACATCATCGATTCGCCGAGCGCGCTGTGTAGGTAGAGGAACGGCTCCCCCTGGCCGCCGTGCGTCATGACGGTGGACCGGCCGCAGATATCGATGGTTTCCGGTTGACCGCCGGATTTCGACAGCATCACGCGGGCGCCGTAGTGGAGTTTCTTGAGGAAGTTCAGCATATAGGTGATTCCTTTTGGCCGGGTCTTCGTTTAGCGCCCGTAGTGAAGCAACGAACCGCTTGGCGCTTCACTACGGGCGCTAAACGAGGACCGGGTCAGCGCACTTTGGGTAAAACCTCGCGTGCCAATAACTCCATGCTCTTGCGCGCGAGATGATGCGGCAACGTCCCCGTCTGGCAACCAGTCAACACTACACCGACGCCGAGTTCCTTCTGGTAGTGTTCCAGTTTCTGTCTCACAGTCTCGGGGCTACCGACGATGGCGAAGACGCCGTTCTCGATGTCGGCCCAGGTCTCCTGCTTGTAGAGGAAGTGCTTCTGATTTTTGAGGATCACGGCCGCAGACTTCGGGCTGGTGTAACCCGGCGGCGTCATACCGATGCCCTTGAGCAGATTTTTGATGAAGTACCACATGGCCGGCTCGAATTCTTCGCGCGCTTGCTTGTCGGTCTCGGCGACGTAGATCGGCACGCCCCAGCCCATTTGCGCGGGGTCGGCGGTGTAGCCTGCTTTCTGGCAAGCCTCGCGGAATTGCCCGAATACGCGGCGAAAGACGTCGATGTGGAAATACGGGATCCCCATGTACGCGTAGCGGCGCTGGGCGACGAAGTCGATCGTCTCCTGGCTGCCGACGCCGGGTATCCAGATCGGCGGGTGCGGCTTCTGCAGCGGCGTCGGCCAGGGATTGACGTAACGGTAGTAGTAGTGCTTCGAGTGCCACTCGAATGGCCCCGGCGTCGTCCAGGCCTTGAGAATGAGATCGAGCGCCTCGCGATAACGCTCGCGCGCCGTCGTCGGTTCGATCTGATACGCAAAGTATTCTGGCCCGCCGCCGATCACCATGCCTGCGATCAATCGGCCGTTCGACATCACGTCGAGCATCGCGAATTCTTCGGCGACGCGCAAGGGCGGATTGTAGAGCGGCAGGGCGTTGCCGATGACGGCGATCTTGCACTTCTGCGTCCGCTGCGTCAGCGCCCCGGCGATGACGTTTGGCGACGGCATCAGACCATACGCGTTCTGATGGTGCTCGTTGACGCAAATGCCGTCGAAGCCCAGCTCGTCGGCATAAGCGAGCGTGTTGATGTATTCGCGATAGAGGTTGTGGCCCTTGACGGGATCGTAGTGCGAATTCGACAGCCAAATCCAGGCGGAATCGTGCATCTGATCGAAATCGGCGGGCAAATATGGCCAGGACATGAGGTGGAAGAAAAAGTATTTCATGTAGGTGGATATAGTCCGAACGTGGCGCAATCGCAAGCGCGGACCGTGGGGCTCGGGATCGCTTGCATCCCGCGTCTTCTCGGATAGGCTAGGAGACAAACACCGCAACCCCAGGGGCTCACCCATGACCACCGTAAGACAGCCACAAGATGAAGCGGCTCCAGATCTGAAATTCCTGTGGACACGTTTCGCCCTGTTCTTCGCCGCGCTCGGCGTCCTGGGCAGCTTGCATCTGAGCCTCGTCATGGAATTGAAGGCGTGCCCGCTTTGTCTTTATCAGCGCGCTTTCATGATGTCGGTGGCGGCGATTCTCGCCTTTGGACTGTTCCTGCCGGGCGTACCGACTGCTGCACAAACCGTGCTCGCGCTGGCGCCGGCGGTCGCAGGGGCCGGGATCGCGGGCTGGCACACCTATCTCGATTGGACCAAGGTCCTCGAATGTCCCATGGGCATCACCGGCATCCTCGTGGCGCCGCAGGAAAGCTTGATCGCTTTTGCACTCCTTGCGGCTTTTCTCGTCTGCGATCTGTTTCATCAGCAGCGGTATGTGATGCAAGGGTTTGGCGCAATCTTGCTCGGCGTTGTGTTCTGCACGACCTGCATCAAGGGCACACCGAAGATGCCGCCGCCCGGCATACCCTATCCCGCGGACAAGGAACTGGACGGATGCCGCATGAAATATCACGCGACAACCTGACCGCTGGGCCGCGAATCGTCGAATTGCGACTTGAATGCACGTGGAATCGACTTAATATTTGTGACAGCGACCTATAATGAAGAAAACCGCCAACTGACCTTGCAAGAGTCGTTTCGGCGAAGGGACCACCGATGGGACTGTTTGACTGGCTGAAATTCAAGAAAGCGCCGTCCGCCTCCGCCGCCAATTCGTGGAGGCCGGGTGAGCGCGTGCTGGCGAAAAAGCCCGATTCCTACTTCTATCCCGGCGTCGTGCGCGAAATCTCGGAAAGCGGCTGCATGGTCGTCTTCGACGACGGCGAATACTGCTGGGTTCACTGCGCTCACGTCCTAGCCCAGGACATCAAGATCGGCAGCCGGGTGTTCTGCAAAAACAAGGCCACGCCCGTCTTCGCGCCGGGGACAGTCAACCAGCTCAAGGGCGAATCGGTGCGCGTCCACTACGACCACGGCGACGAAGAATGGACCTCGATCAGCATGCTGCGCGTGCAGCGGCCCATCGCCCCCGTCAGCCAGGAAGCTCTCGCAGGCGCCAATGTGCCGGTCAAGCAATCGATCGATCTCGGCGAACCGGTCAAGGACTCCAACTGGAAGGTCGGCGACCGCGTGCTGGCGCGCTGGCTCGATTTCTACTGGTATCCCGCCTCCATCCTCGCCATGGGCGAGCGCGGCATCCACGTCTTCTTCGACGACGGCGACCAGATGGTCGTGCAGGACATCAGCATCGCGCCCATAGTCATCGAGGAAGGCGAGCACATCTACATTCGGCCCAAGAGTGAACCGCAGAAGATTTACTCGCCGGCCGTGGTGATGCGCGTCCAGGGCGAGACGCTGGACGTCGAATTCGAAGACGCGACCCGAGAGAACAACACGCGCGTGAGCCGGACGCGCTTCTGGCGCTGCCCCGTCGGCGTCGCCAGCTTCCCGTTCGAGGAAGGTGACCGCATCCTGGCCTTCGACTGCGATCAATGCGTCTACCCGGCCGAGATCGTGGCAATCGAGGATGAGGAGCGTATCGTCGTGCAATATCTCGACGGCCCGGAGCGGATGCTGACGCCGGAGCTGATCAAACGCTTCGACGTGAAGCCCGGCATGAAGGTCGAGTGCCGCTGGAGCGGCGGCCCGCACTATTTCCCCGGCACGCTGGCGAAGGTCGAATCCGAGCGCATCCACGTCAAGTACGACGACGGCGACGACGAGTGGACGAGCATCCGCCTGTTCCGCATCCCGCCGAAGCGGCCGCTTTGATCCGCCTCTTCGTTTAGCGCCAGCGCGGCGCCGCGCGGGCGCTAAACGAAGAGCGGCGTTTGCATTTCGATCACGCCCCTGATACATTCCCTTGATGATCAAATCCCCACGGCCGACACGTGTCCGTTACATCATTCTTGCGCTCACGGTCTGCGTGGCGGTGTTGTTGTACCTGGACCGCTATTGTTTGGGTTACGTCACGCCGTATGTCAAGGAAGATCTCGGACTCAGCAGCAGGCAAACCGGCTTCATGTTGAGCGCGTTCTTTCTGACGTATGCCATCGGCCAACTTCCAGGGGGCTGGATGGCGGATCGCTTCGGTACGCGCTGGATGCTGTCGATCTACCTGGCGTCCTGGTCGATCTTGACGAGCCTCACCGGATTTGCCAGCGGGTTCCTGATGTTGTTGGTCCTACGATTCGGCTGCGGTCTTTTCGAAGCGGGCGCCTACCCGGCGTGCGCCGGCTTGATACGACGCTGGTTCCCGTACCAGCAGCGCGGTCTGGCAAGCGGCATTGTCTCCCTGGGCGGCCGAATCGGCGGCGCGATCATGCCCGGGCTGACGATGTCCCTCATCCTCGTCTTCACGCCGCTTTCGGCGCCTTCGCTCATCGTAAATCCGGAACGGGACATCCTCGATCCGCGCGGCCTCGCGCGCAATGTACTGCTGATCCCCGACGCTGATAAAAAGTTCCCCGACTTCACCCAGCAGATCGCTCACCAACTGCAGCTGAACCTAACCCCCCTCCAGCGTGAAGTTCTAGTCGATTTCGCGAATCGTCCCACCGCTGCAGGATCGTCGAAGGAACAAAGGGAATTTCTCGCGAAACTGATCAACGACTGGCTCAAGACTCCAGACCTTCTGAAAGGCATCGACTGGGAACCGATCAAGCCGAAACTGACTCGGCAAGTGCTCGGCCTTCTGGCAGACCCCGACACATCCACGAGCGAAGAAAAAACGACTCGCCTCCATCGAAACGCCCTTGAAGTCGCCTTCCCGGAAAAGATTCGGCAAGTGCTCGGTGACGGCTGGCCGCCGGCCTTGATGATCTTCGGCGTCATCGGCGTTGTGGTCGCGATCATTTTTTTCTGGTTCTTTCGTGACACGCCCCGGCAACATTTCTTGACCAACGAAGCGGAAGCGGAGCTTGCCGAGGCGCATGAAAAGGCTCATGACGCGGACGATCCTCCCATGCCGGCTTCGACGTTGTGGTGGAGCATCCTGACGGATCGCAGCCTCTGGGCCAGCTCGATTGTCCAGTTCGGCACGAATTTCGGCTGGATCATCCTGGGCAACCAGCTGGCGCTTTATCTTCATCAAGTACATCAGGTTCCTGAAGGCGCTGAAAAGAGTCTCATGGTCAGTCTGCCGTTTTTCGTCGCCCTGCCCACCCTTATCATCGGCGGCTGGTGGACCGACTGGATGACCAAGAAGTACGGCCCGCGCATCGGCCGATGTTTTCCCGTGGCCTCGACGCGCTTTGCGACCGCGGCGGCGTTTGCCATGTGCTGGTTCCTGGAGGGGGCGTGGCCGGTCGTCATCGTCCTTTGCATCATGTCCTTCGTTCACGACCTCGGCTTGCCCGCGCTGTGGGGTTACAATCTTGACGTGGGCAAGCGCAACGTCGGACTGGTCCTCGGCTGGGGCAACATGTGGGGGAACTTCGGCGCCGCCCTATCCCCCTACGTCTTGGTTCCGTTGCCCGATTTCTTTGAATCCAAGAAAGCCGGGTACGAGGTCATCTTCCTGATTTGTGCCGGCGTCTTCATCGTCATCGGCTTCGTGTCGCTCTTGATCGACGCAAGCAAGCCGATCGGCATGAACGAAAACAAGGCGTGAATCGTCCCTATCTTGAATTCGTTTAGCGCCCGCGCGGCGCCATGCGGGCGCTAAACGAAGAACCGATCCCCGGAGGCCAATCATGATCCGATCCACCGCATTACTACTTCTTTTCGCGGCCAGCGCAACCGCCCAGCAAAATACGGACCCGCCCGAAAAGAAGGAATACGCCGCCCTCATCAAGAACCTCGACAGCGCCGATCGCGATACGCGCCTGGACGCGATCAACGCCATCGCCGAGCTAGGCCCGCTCGTCCCCAAGGCGGTGCCAGCGCTCGTCGGGATCGTGCAGGAGAAAGACGAGGAACTGCGTCTCAATGCAGCGCTCGCGCTCGGCAAGATCGGCAAGGAAGCAGTCGGCCCCGTGGGCAAGCTGCTCGCGGGCACCGATGTCGATAACCGCTACTACGCGCTCTCGACGCTCGGCTGGATCGGCCCCGAGGCCAAGGCGACTGCGCCGCAGGTGCTCCAAGCGCTCGGCGACAAGAACGACGGCGTCCGCGCCAAGGCGGCGTTAGTTCTGGGCCGCATCGGCGCTGATCCGAAAATCGCGATCAAGCCGCTGTTGAAGATGCTGGCTGACAAGAATGAGGCGGTGCGCGGCGCCGCCGGCGACGCGCTGGGGCGATTCAAAGCGTCCGCGGCGCCAGCGCTCGGCGAGGCGCTCAAGGACGATTCAATCCCGATGCGTCTAGAAGCCGCCATGGCGCTCGGGCAGATAGGCCCCGAGGCCAAGGCCGCCATCCCGGCGCTCAAGTTCGCCGCCCTCGATCGGGAAAATGACGTCGCCGCCGAATCGATCCGGGCGCTCGTCAAGATCAAGGACGCCGCCTTGCCGGCGATGCGCGAAATCCTGGCGGACGGCGACGCCAAGCTGCGCCAGCGTGCCCTGGCCGGCCTTGTAGTGAGCGGCAAGGAGTCGGCCCCGTTTCTGGCGGACGCCCTGTCGTCCAAGCTGGTCGACGTGCGCCAGGAGGCATCGCAAGCAATCGTCTCGCTGAACCTCAAGGAAGAATCGGTGATCCCCGCGCTTATCCAGGCGATGCGCGACTCCGACAAGGACGTGCGCAAGCATTCGATGCAGGCACTTTTTCGCGTTGCCGTCGGCGCCCGCGAGGCGATCCCGAATCTCCTGGCCAACCTCAAGGACAAGGACGCCGACATGCGCCTGCTGGCGCTCAACGTGATCCGCGAGATCCCCGTCGAGTCCGCGGCCATTGTGAAAGCGGTGACACCGCTCTTGCGCGACGCCGACGAGCGCGTGCAGAAGGTGGCGAAGGAAGTGCTGGCGTTTCAGGGGAAGCAATGAATGCTTGCCGTCTTGCGCCTGCGACATCCCGTTGTGGCACGGTCTCCCGACCGTGCCACCCGCGGCGACCGCAGGTCTCACAGCGTTTCAGGAGACCTGCGGTCGGATCTGTGGCACGGTCGGGAGACCGTGCCACAACGGAGTGCGCGGCGAGCGCTAAACGCAAACGATATTCCCTATTTTTCCCCTCTTCCCTAGCTTGCAGACGTTTTACATGCTACAACAAGAGTCTCAGCACTATTCCCTCTCCCTTTTTGACCATAGTGTATAGGTGTATCCATGCTCAAACGGCTCCTCGTCGTCGCGTTACTGGTCGCATTCGCGGCCATTCCGATGTCGGCATTGCATGCGCAAAAGAAGAAACCCGACCCGACTCCTGAAGTCAAATCGCCGCCCGATATCAAGACTCCGCCGAAGCCTGGCGATCTGAAGAAGTACGACGACGTCATCCCGAAGACGGCGAAGAGCCTCCCCGGCGTCTTCACCGTGCATAAGGTCGATGACAAGGTTTACTTCGAAATCCCCAAGGAAGGCTTTGACAAGCTGATGCTCTGGCAAGCCGAAGTTGCCAAGGGACCGGCCAACGTCACCTGGGGCGGCTACTCGCTCGGCAGCCAATATCTCCGCTGGGATCGCCGGGGCAACAAGGTGTTCCTCTGGCGCGTCTCCTTCGAAAAACGCGGCGACGGCAAAGCCATCCAGATCGCCGTCGATTCCGCCAACATGGACGCGATTATCTATAGCTTCAACGTCGAAGCCGAGGGTAAAGATCGCTCCACCGTCATCAACGCCACCGCGCTTTATCTGACCGACGTCATGGACCTCTCCATCAAAGGCGCAGTCGGTTCGGGCGGCGGCATCGATCCGAACCGCTCCTACCTTGACGACATCAAAGCCTTCCCGACCAACATCGAAGCACGCTCACTCCTCACCTTCACCGGCGGCGGAGGCGGCGGGTTCCCCTTCGGCGGCAAGGGCCCCTCCTTCGGCGGCGGCGGCAAGAGCTACACCGCGTTCGTCCACTACAGCCTCGTCATGCTCCCGGAACGCGTCATGATGGGCCGTTTTTTTGACCCGCGCGTCGGCTACTTCACGCGCTCGTTCGAAAACTACTCCACGCCGAAGACCTGGATGGAAAAGCAGCAGTACATCACGCGCTTTCGCCTTGAGAAAAAGGACCCGACGGCCGACGTCTCCGAAGTCGTCAAGCCGATCGTCTTCTACGTGAGCCGTGAGATTCCGGAAAAGTATCGGCCCTACATGATGAAGGGCATCGAAGACTGGAAGCCGGCGTTCGAGAAAGCGGGCTTCAAGAACGCGATCATCGCCAAGGAAGCGCCGGACCCGCGCACCGACCCGACGTGGGATCCGGAAGACGCTCGGTACTCCGTCATACGCTGGGTCGCCGATCCGTTCCAGAACGCCATGGGCCCGCACGTCCATGACCCGCGCTCGGGCGAGATCCTCAGCGCCCACATCATCTTCTGGCACGACGTCGTCAAGCTCGCCCAGGAATGGTACTTCGTGCAGTGCTCCGCCCAGGACCCTCGCGCCCGCACGCTGCCCCTGCCAGATGACCTGACGGGCGAACTGCTCCGCTACATCTGCGCTCACGAAGTCGGCCACACGCTCGGCCTACGCCACAACCATCGCGCCAGCGGCGCGTACTCGATCGAGCAACTGCGTGATCCGAAGTTCACCGACAAGAACGGCAGCGTCGCCTCGATCATGTCCTATGGCCGCTTCAACTACGTTGCCCAGCCGGAGGACAAGGTGAAGCAACTGATCCCGCTGCTCGCGCCCTACGACTACTTCGCCATCGACTGGGGCTATCGGCCCATCGCCGGCGCCAAGAAGTCAGAAGACGAACGCGCGACGCTTGACAAGTGGGCCTCGCGCCAGATCAACGAACCGTTCCTGCGCTTCGGCGGCGAGGATGGACCCGCTTCCGTCGATCCGACCGTCAAGACCGAGAACATCGGCAACGATTCTATCAAGGCCACCGAGCTGGGCCTGAAGAACCTCGATCGCGTGCTCGATCACCTCGTTGCAGGCACGACTTCGCTTGGCGAGGATTTCTCGTTGCTCGAAGATACCTACAAAACGATCGTGGGCCATCGCGCCAGGTGGTTCAGCGCCGTCGCCCTCAACGTCGGCGGCGTCGTCGAAAGCCGCACGCTCGGCGGCCGCGGCACCGAGACCTTCAGCCGGGTATCCAAGGAGAAGCAGAAGGCCGCCGTCAAGTTCCTCATCGATAATGCCTTTTCGACGCCGACCAAGCTTCTGAACCCGGCGATCATCAATCGCTTCAAGTACACCGGCATCGCCAACGACGTCAGCGGCATGCAGAAGGGCCTGATGCAGAGCCTGCTCGCGAGCGGCCGTATCCGCCGGCTGGCTGATGAGGAGTTGCTGCAGGGCGATAAGGCGTTCAGCGTGATGGAACTGGTGGACGACGTGCAGAACGGCATCTTCAGCGAACTCACAGTGGAAAAGCCGCGGATAGACGTGCTGCGCCGGCAGTTGCAGCGCGCTTACCTGGATCATCTCAAGGCCGAGTTGTTGCCGAGCAAGGAGGGCGGTCCGGTCTTCTTCGGCGATGGCGGCGGCAGCACCGACTTCCGCGCCGTGGCCCGTGTCTCCGTCCGGCGTCTGCATGGACAGGTGATCTCAGCGCTCAATCGCTCGCCGGACTCGATCACCTCCGCGCACTTACAGGATTGCGAGCGCGAGATTGACGCGATGCTGACGCAGAAGAAATAACCAATCCATGCCGCTTGCCGTTTAGCGTTCGCACGGCGCCGTGCGAACGCTAAACGGCAAGCGGCGGACACATCACGACGGGGTCTTCGCGCCCCGTCGCTTCGTTTTCAACTCCGCGCTTGTGTCGGCGGGTTTTTGCATTATGATGGCTCAAAAATCGGATTTTTACTCTCACCCACGGACACGGCCATGAAAAAACTCGCTTTCCTGCTGTTCGCCCTTGCCGCAGCATTGCTATCCACCTCGCAATCGGAGGCACGCATCGCCCCGTTGCGCTGCGTATTTATTTCCGGCTCCGCCGAGTACGAGTCGGACAAGACGATGCCGATCCTCAAGAAGTATCTCGAAGCGAAATATCCCTCGCTCGTGACCATGATCTCGGCCAAGGGCGATGACCTGCCCGGCCTGGAAGCGCTCGACACGTGCAACGTTGTCGTCCTGTTCACCCGCCGTTTGAAGCTCGAAGGCGACCAGCTTGCACGCATCAAGAAATACTGCACCTCGGGCAAGCCGCTCGTCGGCATTCGCACCGCCAGCCACGGAATTCAGAGTTTCCTCGAAATCGACAAGGAAGTCTTCGGCGGCAACTACAAGGGACACTATAACGTCGGTCCGCTCTGTGAGATCAACTTCCCGGTCGACACCAAGAAACGCCCGATCCTCGACGGCGTGAAGCCCTTCAAATCCAAAGGAAGCCTCTACAAGAACACCGGCCTGGCGAAGGATATGGACGTCCTCCTGACCGGCAGCATCCCCGACCACACCGAGCCGATCGCGTGGACGCGAATGTACAAGGAAGGCCGCATCTTTTACACGTCCCTCGGCGCTCAGAGCGATTTCCAGGAAGAGAGCTTCCTGCGGCTGATGACCAACGGCATCCTGTGGGCGGCCAACCGGGCACCGCGGACCAAGTGATTCGTTTCTTCGTTTAGCCTCCGCGTTGAGGCTTCCGCGGCGTGGGCGCTAAACGAGGATGGAAAATCCACCATGTCCCTCGACATGAACCTGAACTACCTGCCGCGCCTGCCGCGCCGCAAGGACTGGCGCATCGGCTGCATCGGCGCCGGCTTCATCATGCGCGATTGCCATCTCGTCGCGTATCGGCAAGCGGGCTTCAACCCAGCCGCGATCACCTCGCGCAAGCTGGAAAAAGCCCGAGCCGTTGCCACTCAACATCAGATCGCGACCGTGCATCGCAACATTGAGGAGCTGCTCGCTGACAAGTCGATCGAGATTCTCGACATCGCCGTGCCACCCGATATGCAGGCCGCTGTGCTGCGTCAGGCCGCCGCGCACGGCGATCACCTGCGCGGCATTCTCGCGCAGAAACCGCTGGCAATGTCGATCAAGGACGCCAGGGACGTGGTCGAGCGCTGCCAGAAGGCCGGCATCGCGCTCGCGGTCAATCAGAACATGCGCTACGATCAATCGATCCGCGCGATGAAGGATATTCTTCAGCGCGGGGTTATCGGCCAGCCCGTGCTCGGCACCATCGAGATGCGTGCGATCCCGCACTGGATGCCATGGGCCGAGAATCAGCGTTCGCTGTCCACATTCATCATGAGCATCCACCATCTCGATACCTTCCGCTACTGGTTCGGCACGCCCGACCGCGTCCTGGCCAGCACGCGCCCCGATCCACGCACGAAGTTCCCGCACACCGATGGCATCAATCTGTACATCCTCGAATACGACAGCGGTTGCCGAGCTACGAGCTGGGACGATGTTTGGACCGGCCCGGCGCGCGAGGGTTCGGAGAGCGACATCTATATCCGCTGGCGTGTCGAGGGGACGGACGGTCTGGCACGCGGCACCATCGGCTGGCCGAGCTATCCGGCGAAGACGCCGAGCACGCTCGATTTTACCACGAACGGGCAAGCCGGCTGGCTGTCGCCGCGCTGGCCGGAAGTCTGGTTTCCCGACGCCTTCGTCGGCACCATGGCACAGCTTCTGTGCGCCGTGGAAGACGGCACGGAGCCGGAGATCGGTGGACGCGATAACTTGGAAACGATCGCCCTGTGCGAAGCCGTCTACGCGGCAGCGAAGGAGCATCGCGTGACCACGGTGCGCGAGTTCCTCGTTTAGCGCCCGCATGGCGCCATGCGGGCGCTAAACGAGGACATGATGAGACTCCTCAGGCCCGCCGGGATTTGCATAATAACCTGGAAGCGCAACGTGAGCGCTAAACGCAAACGATGACAACACACGGAACTCTCCCATGAAAATCCACGGCATCATCCCCCCCGTCGCCACGCCGATGCAGGCCAACGAAGACCTCGATCTGCCTCGGCTCAAGTGGTTTCTCGATCACCTCATCACCAGCGGCGTGCATGGCGTCTTCGTCCTGGGCACCAACAGCGAGTTCTACGCCCTCGACGAAAAGGAAAAACAGCAGGTGATCGCCACCGCCGTCGAGCATGTGCGTGGCCGCGTGCCGGTGTATGCCGGAACCGGCGCTGAAACAACGCGCGAGGCGGTGCGGCTCACCAAGATGGCGGAGAAGGAAGGGGCCGACGGCGTCTCGGTCATCACGCCCTACTTCGTGCTGCCGAATCAGCAGGAGATTTTTGATCACTATCGCCGCGTCGCCGAGGCCACGAAATTGCCGGTGGTGCTCTACAACAATCCGGCAACGTGCGGCGGCGTCAAGATCGACGTCGAGACGGTGGCCCGGCTGGCGGAGATTCCGAACATCCTGGGCGTCAAGGATTCGTCAGGCGATTTGCAGAACACGATTGAGTACCTCCGCGTGGTGCCCGAGCGATTCAGCGTAATGATGGGGCGCGACACGCTCATCTACCCCGCAATGATCTTCGGCGCGCAGGGCGCGGTTCCGGCGACCGGGAACATCGCGCCGAAGATTCTCGTCGATATCTACGAATCGTTCGTGCGCGGCGATCAGGCTGCATCGCTGGCGGCTCAGCGCAAGCTCAATCCCGTGCGTATGGCCCTGACGCTCGGCACGGCGCCGGGAGGCGTCAAGGCGGCATTGCAACTCCTGGGCTTATCGATTGGCCCGTGCCGCTCGCCGATCGCTGCTTTGCCGGCGGACAAGATGCAGAAGATGCGTGCCGCCCTGCAATCGGCCGGCCTGGTGGTGCCGGGTTAATACAGCGCGTGTTCGCCGGACGCGCCAGCGACGGACCCCGCAGAAAACCGTCGCTGGCGCGTCCGGCTAACGCGTTTTTGCATTTCTGATTGTCACCACGCCGTCTATGTGGTATCTTCATCATTTGTAGAGAATCGGCACTTCCACTTATTACAGGATTTTAATAAATGCTTCAGTTTCGCGCGGCGTTTTTGTTCGCGACCGGCCTTGTGTTGTGCAGCATCCTCGCCGTGCAATTGGGCTGTCAGCAAACGCAACGGCCGGTGGAAGAAGCCCGGCCCTCCCAGCTGGCGATTTTCTATGGGCGCTTCATCAGTAAGCACCAAGGGCAGTCGCCGGCCAATGAGAAAGAACTCAAGGATTTCATCCGCCAAGAGGACGCCAGCGTCAACGTGGATGAGATTTTCATATCGCCTCGGGACAAGGAACCCTACGTGGTCCGCTACAAGCTCGGCATGGCGATGCCGGGAGCGGAGATGGTAACGGTCCACGAAAAAACGGGCGCCAATGGCAAGAAGATGGTAGGCCTGGCGACAGGCCAGGTCCGCATGGTTGACGATGACGAATTTCAGAAACTGGTTGGCAGGCCGACTGGCACTTGAACAATGCATTTTCTGCGGCGATCCCGCAGCGTCTTTTTTCTTTTTCGTTCCAGGAGATTCTCATGCGTAGGCGTCAAGGTTTCACCTTGATCGAATTGCTGGTCGTGATCGCGATCATCGCCATCTTGATCGCGCTCTTGGTGCCGGCCGTCCAGAAGGTGCGCGAGGCAGCCAACCGAGCGCAATGCTCCAACAACTTGAAGCAGATTGGCATCGCGGTCCACAATCATCACGACACGTTCAAGTTCCTCCCCACCGGCGGCACGACCCCCTGGGCCGGCTTGACCAGCATCAACGGCATGCCCGCCGGCCCCAAGGATCAAGGCCTGAGCTGGTGCTTCCAGATCTTGACGTTTCTCGAGCAGACAGCCGTGTACAAGAATGCCAACCCCTGGACACTACCTGTATCTACCTACAACTGCCCGTCGCGGCGCGGGCCGACGCTGGGGCCATGGGGCCGCTACCTCGGCGACTACGCCGCCATCACGCCCGGCGACGCCAATGCACTCTGGGGTGGCAGTATTTGGTCCGTGCCGAACGGGTACCATTACAACGGCGTCATCGTTCGCACCTACACGGCCCAGGCGCCCATCGGGTTTGCGGCAATCACCGACGGCACGTCCATGACGCTCATGATCTCCGAGAAGCTACTCGACCAGCGCAATTACCTCTCCGGCGACTGGCACGACGACTCCGGCTGGTGCGATGGCTGGGACCCCGACGTAATCCGCTGCACTGCCTACGGCGTCTACCGGGATAAGCCGGGCGGCGTGAATGGGTACGAGATTGGCTCGGCTCATGACGGAGGGGTGCAAGGCCTGTTTGCCGACGGCAGCGTCCGACTGATCAGCTACACCGTCAGCCCCACGGTTTTGGGCCAGCTGGCAGACCGCCAGGACAACATGGCGCCCGCCCTTCCGGACTGAGCGATTTCGCTTACCCGCTCGCCCCTTGCGAGCGGGTAGGCGCTAGTTTCCGAGCAGATACTCGACGAGCCAATCAGTCCGACGGTAATCGCCAATGACAACGTCGGCGCCGGCCTTGACCAGGCGATCACGCTTCCAGGCGTGAATCCCTTCGCGTTTCACCTCATCGCTGGCGACGGCCACGGCCACGCCGCCGACGCGCTTCACCTCTTCGATTTCCACGAAACCATCACCGAAGCCAAGTAGCTCCTCGCCGCGCAGCTGGTTTTCTTTCAGGATGCGCTCGATAACCATCTTCTTGGAAAAGTTCTGGTAGTCGTCGAGCGCTCCGTAGATGTGCTCACCGAAAAACTTGGCCACGCCCAGCAACTCCGCCTCGCGGCGTACGAAGGCGATGTCGGTGCCGCTGGCGAGGTAGAGGGTAAGGCCTCGCTCCTGGAGCCGGCTCAGCATCGCGTGGCTGCCGGGGACGCTCCAGTCGGCTGGCGTCGCCTGGCCCGACGCCAGCGCATCGAGCCGGCCCTGGATACGCTGCATGAGTCGGCGGTGATACTCGTGTTTGTAGGCCAACGGTTCGAGGGGCTTGCCGCCGCGTTTCTGGACTTCCTCGGCAAGCTGCATCATCTGGTAGATCGTCTGCCGGCCGTTGAGCCGCATCACGAAGTCTTCGACGGAGGCCGTCAGCGTCGCGTCATCCTCGGGCGTGCCGGTGGCGCGCAGCACTTCGACCATCATCGGGATCATCACCTGGGGCCAACCCTCGCGGATGAGCGAGAGGGTGCCGTCGAAGTCGAAAAGAACGAAGCGAAAATGGCCGCGCGGAAAGTCGGGCCGCAGGATTTCGATGTCGGTCACTTTGCGATCCCTTGGTTTGCCGCTTGCGGCTTAGCGCTCGCGTGACGCCCTGCGAGCGCTAAACGGCAAGCGGTTAAACCTCATTTCTTTAGCACGTCATCCATCATCTTATACGCCTTCGCGCGCATCTCGGGCAAGAAGACGTGATTACAGTCCGGATGATCGATGCGCAGGTTCTTTTCGACGCCGTAGAGTCGAAACACTTCGGAAGCGCTGCGTGCCACGTTGGCGGCGCTTTGCCAGCGAAAGTTGTTATCCTCCTTCGGCGCCACGATGTAGACATGGCGCGGCGCAATCACGCCCAGGATCTCGCCAAAATCGAACGGCACCTGGTCAAGCTTGTCCTGGAATTCCAAGAGCTTCGGCATGTAACGGTCGCTGGTCCAACCCTTGATCTTGCCACCCATGTAGTCGCGATACGAATCGAGGCCGCAGCAAGTGACCGAAATCTTGAGGCGTTCATCGAATGCGGCCGTGTAGATAGCATTGTGCCCGCCGAGCGAATGGCCAATGGCGGCGTAATGACCCTTCTTGACGAAAGGAAGCGAGTCAAGCACATCCATGGCCCGGACGTTGTCCCAGATCGCCTTCATCGTACCGCTCTCGTAGCCGAGCTTTTTGAGATCGGGATTGTAGTCGGAAAGCTGCGGATAGGGCGGCGCGATGACGACGTAGCCGCGCTCGGCGAGTTCGACGCCGTACTCGCGGTTCATGGTTTCTGCGAGGCCGACGGTGACGCGGAAGCCCTTGGCATTGGTCGGGTGCAAAGAAAGGACGGCGGGATATCTACCCTTGTTGTCGGGCATCTTGGGGATCAGTAAATAGGCCGGCGTGCGCATACCCGGCTCGCTTTGAAAGCTGATGAGCTGGCGGGTGTACTTGCCGCAATCGACTTCCTCGATCACCTTCAAATCTAGCGGGCAGCGTTTGTCCTTGCCCGGCAAAGGGCCCATGATTGTGTGCATCGCCGCGAGGATGGACGCTTTACGATTGTCCCAATCGGCGACGTTCTTGACGGGTTGGATCTTGCCGGCACCGTCTTGAAAGAAGAGAAGCCTATCACGGTCGAGTTTTTCTTGAGCGCCGGTCCAACCAGGCAACAGAAGAACCGCGAGTGTCAAGAGACCGAAACGTCGAGGTCGCATCGGAAGCACCTTCCTGGTTCACGGGGAGTGAGTTACATCCGCATCCATTGTGCTAGGCCGAAGCGGCAAAAAGCAAGCGCGAAAGCTACTCCCCTTCATTTTCGCGTGCCAGCTCTCTCAAGAAATTGAGCGCCTCATCGACGGTCCCGACGATCGCCCCCTGAACACGTCCCTTTGTGTCGAGTTCGCGCAGCAACATCAGATCCTCGAAATACTCCGAAGCCTCCAGCAATCGCCTCATGCGCGCCCCGAGCGTGCCAGCCTTGTACGCCAGGGCATCCATGTGATGCTCGATCAAGAAGTGCGTGCGCTCGGTGATCAAACCGTCCAGCACCGAGAGTCCGGCCACGACGTGATCGTGCGGGTCGATCCCCTTGCCGATGTCATGCAACAGCGCGGCAAGCAGGAACTCCTCGTCATAGGGCCGGGCGTCGCGGGCCAGCTCGAAGACTTGCAGCAAATGGTACTGCACGTCCCCTTCCGGATGATATTTCGCCGATTGCTGCACGTTTTCCAGCGGCAGGAGCATCATGCGGAAAATCGCAAAGGAATCGACCTCGACCTCCTGCTCCTTCAGATCCGCTTCGAGATCCAGGCCCGGATATTCGCGTTCGAGCATCTGTTCCAGTTCAGCAATCGACGCCCGCTCAATGGCTTTGCCGGTGATGGAGCTTTTGAAGACGTAGTGGGCCTTGTCCTCGTCATAGACGGTGAGCTCGAAGGTGAAGCGGTCGAAGACGTCGATGTGCGTGAAGACGCGCGATTCCTGGAACTTGACGATCGCCTTGCGCTCGACGTCGAACTGGTAGCCTTCGTTCTCTAGGATGTCGGTGATCAAGCCGGCGCTGTTGCTGAAGACGTGCAGATCGATGTCGGAGCCTTTGCGGATGTGGCCGGTCATGACGCTGCCGATCAAGCGTGGCTTGAACTGGCGCAAGAGCCTCATCATGGCGAGGGCGGCGAGACGCATTTCCTTGAGGTTGGCGGTGCGCTTGTCGCCTTCGTGAAGGCGGGCGAAGAGTTGAATCTGATCGCGAATCTCGGAGTTGGAGGGCAGATCGGACGGTTTGACGGTCCCGCGGCAAAGACGTTTGGCGGCTTTGCGTTTCGCGGTGAAGTACTCGGTCTCGGTTCGTTCGTACATGAGCCGAGCTGCTTCCATGGCGATCGCTTGACGGAGTTTGTGGTCCATTCCTTTCAGGCGCCGATATTGTAACGCCCCATCGATGCGGCGCGGGGGCGTGCCTTTACCATATCGCGGCTTGTGATCTTGTCAATTGAGTTCACTAGCCCTGAGCGCAAGCAAGGGGATAACAGGGCGCCGTGCGATCCCCTCGCTTGCGTAGGGCTAGTGAGTCATCGTTTCACTTGCCCCGCTTGAGGACAATCACCGAGATGCCGGTGCCGCCTTCGAAGTCCTTCGGCCGGTCTTTGTCGCCGTTCTTGGCGGCGGCGAACGTCATGAGATCGCCGTCGATCTTGATCAGGCCGAGCTGGGGCTTTTCCTTGTCCTTGCCCGAGGTGGGCAAGAGATCGATCTGGGCGGGCTTCTTCTTGGCGTCGATCGTGTAGGTGCCGGCTTCGTCTTCCTTGCCCATCGTGGAAGCGGTGTACTTGCCGTCCTTGAAGCTGATGGCGAGCATGACCTTGGCGATGATCTCGTCGGGGACTTTCTTGCCGCCGAAGGAGCCGCCGGTCGCGGTCCAGCTTCCTTCGATTTTGAGCCCGCCCTTACCGGCACCGGCGGTTGCCATGACGGCGCACAGGCTGAAACAGACGATGCTGGCGAAGAGTCTCTGCATGGCGATACCTCGTTGTCCGTGGAGACGTTCGAGCCGGCACCGACACCGCGTCGGCCGGCGACGAGATCATTTAATCGATGACGCGTTCATCTACCAGCCGCTTGCCGCTTAGCGTTCGCAGGGCGCAATCCGAGCGCTAAGCCGCAAGCGGCAATCATGCATACACCCGGTAGTCGATATCCGGAAACAGATTATGCCGCCGCTCGATCTGGCTCAGCCACGGCTCGTCGATCTCGTCCTTCTTGATCTGCTCGTACAGATGATTGAAGTTCAAGACGTGCACCTTGGTCCGCTCGCAGGCGTACTCGACCATCGTTCCGGTCTTCATGATGAACGCCCAGTCGCTCGACTGCGCCAGCATCAGTTCGCGCGCGGCCTGGTTGAGTGCCCGGCGGCAGACGGCGTTGCCCTGATCGCCGTATTGCTGAGCGAGTTCGACCATGCGCTCGGCGTCTTCGTGCAGATGGCGATAGATCCAGTCGTTGGTGCCTTCGAGCCAGCATTCGGAATACCCCTTCACGCCCCAGCTCGAGAACGACGGCTCGGCGATCTGGATCTTCGGATACTGATCGAGATACTGCGGGATGGTGATCATCTTCACCGTCTGCTGGTCCCAGTGCATCTTGCGGAAGAGGAAGTTGAGCCAATCGGGACCTTCGAACCACCAGTGGCCATATAGCTCCGCGTCATACGGGGCGAGGATGACCGGCGGCCGATCCATGTGGCCCGACAACCATTCGACCTGCTTCTCGCGGTTGAACATGAAATTGCCGGCGTGCGACGCCGCTTTCTCCATCGCGTCGTGCGGGTTGTACGCTTCCTTGTGGGTGCCGCGGCCGGTGATCTTGTAGTACTTGACGCCGGTGTTGGAGCGAATGCCGGTCTGGTGCAGGTGCGGCTTGACGTAGTCGTAATCAAGATCGAAGCCGACGTCGCGGTAGAATTCGCGGTAGACGTAGTCGCCGGGGTAGCCTTCGATGGCGCTCCAGACTTGCTTGGACGATTCGTGATCGCGTCCCATGCAGGCGACGCCGCTTTTGGGACACATGATCGGCGCGTACACGCCGTACTTGGGCCGAGGCTCCGCGAACAATACGCCGTGCGTATCGACGAAGAAGTAGCGGAGGCCTGATTCTTTGAGAATCTCATCGACGCCGGGGACGTAGCCGCACTCCGCCAGCCAGATGCCTTGCGGGCGTTTCCCAAAGTGGCGCTCGAACTCCCGGCAGCCGACCTCGATCTGTGCCCGCATGGCGTTGGTGTTGCTGGCCATGACCGGCAGGAAGCCGTGCGTCGCGCAGCAGGTGATCAGTTCCAGCTTGCCCGACTCGAAGAAACGGCGAAAACCGTTGTTGAGGTTGTTGTGATATTGGTTGGTAAAGACCTCGCGCGCCCGGCGAAAGCGGTTGTGGTACATATGCGCGAGCTGGTTGAACTCCGGCTGCCACTGGGTGCGCTCGATCTCTTTGCCGGTCAGCGCAATCAGGTTGTCGATGTGGCGCACGTAGCGATATTGCAGGAGCGGGTCGGCGAACATGCCGGCGAGCGTTGGCGTGACCGACATGGTTAGGCGCCAATCGGCCCCGTCGCGTTCGAGGCCTTCCATCATCTCCAGCAGCGGGATGTAGGTCTCGGTGATGGCTTCGTAGAACCAATCCTCTTCGAGGAAGTCGTCGTACTCGGGATGGCGCACGTAAGGCAGGTGAGCGTGCAACACCAGGCAGAGATAACCGAGCGGCATGGGGTGTTTCTCGCCTCAGGACGATGAAATTGCAGTTTGGTTAAGGTACAGAAACGACTCGCAAATACCACTTGCGTGCCAGACGCCAGGTTTTTTTGGCGAAACAGGATTTGATCCGAAACTATGATTTGTTACCAGGTTACGGCGAGGATTTTGCGTTTCGCCACGGCACGAGGGGGGTAGGGTAACGGACTTTGACATTCCCGATGTTACGCGTCTACTTCCCCTTCCAAACTTCGGCGAGGAGGCCGGGCCGATGGAAGCGTTTGCGCGTCGCGTCGTCATCGACCAGCTGCTGGGCCTTACGATCATAATAGAGGACGAACCGCCAGGCGCCTTCTGAACCGTCAAAGAACCCGTCAGGCGTGACGACCAGCCAGTCCTTGCCGGCGTCGAAGCTGTAGAGCCGGCAGCGTTCCTTGCCTGTGGCGGGATCCCAAAGTCGAGTCGAGCCGTCCGAAGATGCAGTCCACAGCTGCTTGCCGTCGGCGCTCAGGGCCACGCTAGAGACCCTGTGGGTGTGTCCGTGGAAGGCGTGGAGTTTCTTGCCGCCGTCCACCTGCCACAGGATGGCCGTCTCGTCCGTTGACCCGGTGACGAGGTGTTTGCCGTCGGCGCTCAGGGCCACGCTCGACACGCTGGAAGTGTGCCCTTTGAAGGTCTGGAGAATCTTGCCGTCGGCCGCCTGCCACAGAATCGCTGTGCTGTCATCTGAGCCGGTGACGACGAGCTTGCCGTCAGCACTCAGGGCGACGCTAGACACGCTGGAGCTGTGCCCTTTGAAAGTCTGGAGTTTCTTGCCGCCGGCGGCCTCCCACAGGATCGCGGTATGGTCATTGGACCAGGTGACGGCTAGGTTGCCGTCGCCGCTCAGGGCCAGGCTCGTGATGGCGGCGGGGCCGTGTCCCTGGAAAGTGTGGATTTTCTTGCCGCTCGCCGTCTCCCACAGTATCGCGGTCGAGTCATTTGAGGCGGTGACGAGGTGTTTGCCGTCGGCGGTCAGGGCCACGCCGGAGACACCGTAGGTGTGCCCATGGAATGTCTGGAGTTTCTTGCCGCGCGCCGCCTGTCACAGGATCGCCTTCCCGTCATGGGACCCGGTGACGACGTGCTTGCCGTCGCCGCTCAGGGCCACTCTCCAGACAGCATCGGAGTGCGCCTGGAAGATCTGGGGCTTCTTGCCGCCAGCCGCGTCCCACAGGCTGGCAGTGCGGTCGCCTGAACCGGTGACGACGTACTTGCCGTCGCCACTCACGGCCACGCTGATGACAAAGTTGTGGACAAGGTTGGAGTGACGCTCCGCGAAATTGTACCTCTGGAAAGTCTGGAGTCTCTTGCCATCGGCCGCCTGCCACAGGATCGCGGTCTTGTCCACGGACGCGGTGACGAGGTGCTTGCCGTCGGCGCTCAGGGCCACGCTCGTGACCCCGGCGGTGTGCTGCTGAAAGGTTTGGAGTTTCTTGCCGCCGGCCGCGTCCCACAGGGTCGCCGTTTGGTCCACGGACGCGGTGACGACGTGCTTGCCGTCGCCGCTCAGGACTATACTCGTGACCGAGGCGGTATGTCCCAGAAAGGTCTGGAGCTTCTTGGCGTCGGCCGCGTTCCACAGGATCGCTGTCTTGTCCTTGGACCCGGTGAGAACGTGCTTGCCGTCACTCCTCAGGGCCACGCTCGTGACCGCGGAGGCGTGCCCCTGGAAGATCTGAAGTTTCTTGCCGTCGGCCCCGTTCCACAGGATCGCCGTCTGGTCCGTTGAGCCGGTGACGAGGTGCTTGCCGTCGCGGCTCAGGACCACGCTCCAGACAACGCCGGTGTGCCCCTGGAAGGCCTGGAGTTTCGTGCCGCTGGCCGTGTCCCACAGGATCGCCGTCTTGTCCGCTGACCCGGTGACGAGGTGCTTGCCGTCGCGGCTCAGGGCCACGCTCCAGACAATGCCGGTGTGCCCCTGGAAAGTCTGGAGCTTCTTGCCGCTGGCTGCCTCCCATAGGATCGCTGTCCCGTCAAAGGACCCGGTGACGACGAAGTTGCCGTCGTCGCTGAGGGCCACGCTCGTGACATAGCGGGTGTGGCCTTGGTAGGACTGGAGTTTTTTGCCGGTGGCCGTGTCCCACAGGATCGCCGTCTCGTCATCGGACCAGGTGACGACGCGCTTGCCGGCGCCGCTCGTGGCCACGCTGGTGACAAAGTGGGAGTGCCCCGTCTGGAGAACCAATTCAAGCCGGGGCGGCGCCTGCGCGGCAACGAGGCTCTTCAAGCAAACGAGGACCAGGATGGGCAGAAAGGGAGGCTTGAATCGCATGCCTGGACTCCTGATGTAGGAAAGATCGCAATACGCATCTATTCTAGCTGTCGGCATTTGCCCCTGATGGCGCCGAATTACAACGGATGCTCATAGTTGAGCGAGTGTGTTGTGACCCGCTCCGCAAGAAGTTCACGGCCAAGGAGCGACTCTAAAGCGCGCTTGGGCGGATCGACCTGTTGCAATTCGAGGAAGCCGACCACTTTCTCCACGCGACGGACGGAGTTGGACGAGAATCCTCCGTCCGAACTGGTGCTCCGGTCTTCGACGAAATAGCGGTGATATTCGAGGAGGATTTCTCCGCTGCCGTCGGCCATCTCGTGGAGGATGATCTTGTCGAGTGCCGCGGTTTCGTAGGAGAAAATCTCCCCGGAACCGCTTGCCAGGACAACGAGGGCTCGATGGTTCGAGGCGAAATAGCCTTGCGGGTAAGAAAAGATCTCCGCGGATCCGATTGCCACGACAACGAAGGCACGCTGATTCGAGACGAAATAACCGGTTCGTTTGGCTCGCCACCAGGCCTGGTAAGGGAGAATCAACAGGACCAGAAAGAAAAGGCCGAGCAATGCGGCCACGATCCAAGAAATAACCGCAAGCAATATCGGTTCGCTGGAGAACCAGCCCAGGAGCCAACAAAGAAACCTCCAAAGGCCGAAACAACCCAGGACGAAAACGAACGCGCAGCCAGGGATGACAACCGATCGAATTGCCATGCTCGTCGCAACGGGCTGACCAACCCAGAGGAGCTGCTCACCAGGACGAAGCTGGGATAGGGTGAACGAACGAACGCGGTCTGGGAGTGGTCCAAGAAGCGGATCAACTTCGGAGATCATGGCGAACAGCCTCCACCACTACTCAGGACAGCGCACATGAACCGACGACGGAATGATGCCAGTGTATTCGATTCCCGATCCCCGTGTCAGCTGAATTCGGGGACCGGTTCGCTTGTCCATTCGCCGCGAAACATCACGTCGCTCACCGCCAGCGTCGATGCCAGCACCAGGTCGTGCGGGTCGCTCCGGTCGTCCTTCGGCAACGGCAGCACGACGAGGTTTGCCGACTTTCCTAAGGTCAAGCTGCCCGTGGCGACCGCGGAGAGAAGCGCCTCGGCTCCGCTCAACGTGAGCATGCGCAGCAGCGTCGCCGGTTCGACTTCGGGGTAGTGCTGGCGCAAGTGGCGCGCTTCGGCGAGGATGTCAAGATTGGGATTCGACGCGAGGCTATCGGTGCCGAGCGCGACCCGCACGCCACGTTTGAGAAACTCCGGGAACGGGTGGCGTGGATGGCCAAAAGCAGCGTGGGTGCGCGGACAGACGACGACGGTTTGCTCTGCGGTGAACGGCGTCGCGGAGTCGAGATAATTACAATGGACGAAGATGCCGCGCGGAAGCATCCGCAGGACTTCAAGCGGATCGGCGACAAGGCCAGAAGGGTCCCAGACGTTGAGCTCCTTTAAAAACTCGACGAACGGACCAGTGTGCGAGCGCAGGAGGGCAAGTTCTTCTTTCGTTTCGGCCAAATGTGTAGCGACGGGCAACCATCGATTACCGAGTACCGAGTACACCTCAGCTCGTACGGAATACGGCGCATGCGGACTACGCCCGGGCACACAGCGAGTACGGAATGGATGGACCGCGAGCCAGTCCCGCTCGCTTTGCAGGCTTTGTTGCGATCTCTCTTCGGATAACCCCAGGAGTTCATAGAAGGCGACTGATCGGCACGGCGCGTTCGCAAGCAGCTCCCGGCTCGCGCCGCCCCCTGCAATGTCCCCGATCAGCGTCGTGCCGAACCGCAAGCACTCCGCCAGACCAGCCCCAATATCGGCTTGGACCTGCTCCGGGGTGCGCGTGCGCCGAAACGCGATCACCTTTCGCAGCCACTGCGTGAAGTCCGGCTGCTCCGCCCCCTCACCCCCGGCCCCTCTCCCCCGGAGGGGAGAGGGGGGAAGAAGGCCCCGCGCTCCCGATAGATCGAGATGTGTGTGCGCGTTGACGAAGCCCGGCAGGATCGCGGCGTTGCCTAGATCGACGTCGGGTGTGCGTGTGCCGTTTGGCTCGACGGCGACGATCTTGTCGGCATCAATCGTGATCGTGCCGCGCTCCAGGGGTGGGGCGTCGATCGGGAAGATCCAGCGGGCCGACAGGGTCTGCATCATCGAATCCGCCGGAAATTGACTGGATATCCCGCCGCATTATGGGAGCATACAAGAGGAACAGTCACTCCACACGTGAGGAGCCAACCGATGAAAACCCTGCTTGCGTTTGCAATCGCCAGTATACTCCCCGCGGTTCTGTTCGGGCAGGAAACAAGCGAGCCAATCCGTATCCTCAAGGAGAAAATTGGCCACGAGCCGAAGAAGATCGACTTCGCCCACGACATCGCGCCGATCCTCAAGGCGCGCTGCGCCGAGTGTCACACCAACGGCAAATACAAGGGGAGCGTTTCCTTCGACACTCGCGAGGATTTGCTCAAATCGAAAGCGGTAGCGCCCGGCAAGAGCGCCGCCAGCGAACTCGTCAAACGGATCACGCATGCCGACACGGAGAAGCGCATGCCGCCCAAGGGGGCGCCGCTCGATGCCAAGCAGATCGCGTTTTTCAAGGCGTGGATCGATCAGGGGGCGGCGTGGGAGCCGGGATTCACGTTCAAGGTCAGCGCCTACATCGCCCCGTTGAATCCGCGACGCGTGACGCTGCCGCCCGGCGAGGGGCATCCGATCGACCGCATCGTCGGCGTTTACTTCGCGAAGCACAAGATCGCGTCCCCGGGAATCATCGACGACGACGCATTCCTGCGCCGCGTGTATCTCGACCTGATCGGTCTATTGCCCGCACCATCCGAAATGACAGCATTCCAGCTGGACGCCGCTCCAGAGGCCGACAAACGCGCGACCGTCATTCGCCGGCTCTTGCAAACAGAGAACCGCGCATACGTCGACCATTGGCTTGCGTTCTGGAACGACATGCTCCGCAATGATTACGCCGGCACCGGCTACATAGACGGCGGCCGTAAGCAAATCACCGCGTGGCTTTACAATGCGCTCGCCAAGAACAAGCCTTACGACCAGTTCACGCGCGAGCTCATCAGCCCGACAGCCGAATCGGAGGGCTTCATCAAAGGCATCAAGTGGCGTGGCAACGTCAACGCCAGCCAGGTGGTCGAGCTGCAATTCGCGCAAAACGTCTCGCAGGTATTCTTCGGCGCCAATCTAAAATGTGCTTCGTGCCATGACAGCTTCATCGATCACTGGAAGCTCAACGACGCCTACTCGCTCGCTGCGGTCATCGCCGACAAGCCGCTCGAATTGCACCAGTGCGATAAGGCCACCGGCAAGTTTGCCCAGCCGCGATTCCTTTGGCCGGAATTGGGCACGATCGACGCCAAGGCGCCGAAAACGAAACGCCTGGAGCAATTCGCGGCGCTCGTCACCCATCCCGACAATGGCCGATATACGCGCACCATCGCCAATCGCATCTGGCAACGAATGATGGGCCGCGGCATCGTACATCCGGTCGATATGATGGCGAATAGGCCGTGGTCGGAAGATTTACTCGATTATCTCGCGATCTATCTCGTCGATCAGAAATACGACCTCAAGAAACTGATGGAGCACATTGCCACGTCGCGGGCGTACCAGGCGCGACCGGCGTTCCAGACCAAAGAGCCGATCGGCGCCGAATACGTCTTCCGCGGCCCGGAGCTGCGCAGGCTGTCGGCGGAGCAGTTCCTCGATGCCGTCTGGATGCTGACGCGCACGGGTCCTGGCAAGGCCGCGGCGCCGGTTGGGCTGCAACCGTTCGCTGAGTCGGTGCCGATGGAACGCCGCTTGATCCGCGCATCGCTGGTGAACGCCGACGCGCTGATGCGTTCACTGGGTCGACCCAATCGCGAGCAAGTGGTGACGACGCGGCCCGATCAGTTGACCACGCTGCAAGCGCTCGATTTGTCAAACGGGCAGACCCTCTCCGATCTGCTTTCTCGCGGCGCGGCTTCGCTCTTGAAAACGTACACCAAGGAGGATCGCTTGATTGAAGACGCGTACCGGCGGGCGTTGTGCCGATTACCGAGCGAGGCGGAGTTGACGACGGCGCGCGGCATCGTCGGGTCGCCGATGACGAACGACGGCGTCGCGGATTTGCTTTGGATTGTCGTGATGTTGCCGGAGTTTCAGTTGATACGCTAGGATTGATTTCGTTTAGCGCCCGCATGGCGCGCTCAGCAACCGCCGCATTTGGGCGGGCGCTAAACGAAAACCGGAGGGCCTAATATGAATCGCCGTGAATTCCTGGCCGGCATGAGCGCCGCGGGTGTCGCCACCTTGGCGGGCAGCGAGCCACGCGCCGCCGAACCGATCTCTCAGCCGCAGCCGACGGCCGACACGTGCATCCTTCTCTGGATGGCCGGCGGCATGGCGGCGCCGGAAACGTTTGATCCGAAGCGCTATACGCCGTTCGAGGTCGGTGTGCCGGAAGGGCGAATTCTTTGCACGTTCCCATCGATTCCGACTGCGGTCGATAACATCCGCATTTCGCAGGGGTTGGAGCACGTCGCCCAGGTCATGGATCGGGCCACGCTGATTCGCTCGCACCATGTCGCCGACCTGGGGAACATCCTACACTCACGGCATCAATACCACTGGCACACCGGCTATGTGCCGCCGCAGACGGTTGCCTGCCCACACATCGGCTCGTGGATCGCGCGGGTGCGCGGCCCGAATAATCCCGCGATCCCGCCGTTCATCAACATCGGCCAGCGCCTCGAAGGCGTTGGCGAGTCCGAGGAGTTGAAGGCTTTCACCACCGCCGGGTTCTTCGGCAGCGAATACGGCCCGTTCAACTTGCCGTTCCCGCAGGACGCCATCGAAGCGGTCCGCCCGCCTCGCGGCATGACACGCGAGCGCTTCGAGACACGCCGCGAGCGTTTTCGCGAACTCTTGCGGCAGAGCCCGCTCGGCGAGATGGCGAGCGATTACCATCACGAATCGATGTTGCGGGCTCTCGACAACGCCCATAGGCTGTTGAGTTCGCGCGAACGGCGCGCGTTCGATCTGACGCTGGAGCCGCGTGCGATCTATGATCGGTACAACACCGGCCGATTCGGCCAGGGTTGCTTGTTGGCACGCCGGTTGACCGAAGCCGGGGCGCGCTTCATCGAGGTAACGACGGAGTACATTCCGTTCGTTCATTTCGACACCCACGAGAACGGCCACACCACGCTGGCGCGGATGAAGCGTGAGATCGATCGGCCCATTGCTCAGCTGATTCTCGACCTCGAAGCCCGCGGATTGCTGGACCGCACGCTGGTCGTCATCGCCACGGAATTCAGCCGCGATATGATTGTCGAAGGAATCCCCGGCTCAAACGCCCGCGATCAATCGCGAGCCCGCTCCGACACCATGCAGCAAATGATCCATTACGGCCTGCATCGGCACTTCACCGGCTCGGTGTCGGTGGTGATGTTCGGCGGCGGCATGAAACGCGGGTTCCTGTACGGCGAGACGGCGCCGGAGCGCCCGCTGATCGTCACGCGCAACCCGGTGCCGATTCGCGACCTGCACGCGACGATATTTGCCGCCATGGGCATCTCGCCGCGCACGTCGTTCGACATCGAACGCCGACCATTCTACGCCACCGAGGACGGCCGCGGACAACAGGTGCAGACGCTGTTCGCGTGAGATTCCGAGCCGGAAGCGTCAACGACGGTTGAAGGGAACCAGGCGCTTACGCTTCCGGCTCGGACCAATCGCCTTTTGTTTGCCCGCGTGACCCGGCTCCGGTATGCTACCGGCAACCTTTTTTTGCTCGATAGGAGTGTGCAACATGGCCGCCGTCAATCATCCACTGGAACCGCTCACCGCCGACGAGGTGCAACTCGCCGTCACCCTTTTGAAGGACAATCGCAAGGTCACGCCCACCACGCGTTTCGTCTCGGTCAACCTCAAGGAGCCGGCCAAGGAATTCGTGCACCAGTTCACCGGCAAGGAACCGATCCGCCGCGAGGTGTGCGCGCTTCTGTTCGATAACGGCACCAACTCCTGCTATGAAGCCACGCTGTCCCTCACCGATCGCAAGCTCCTCTCGTGGAAGCACATTCCGGGCGTGCAGCCGACCATGACGCCCGACGAACAGGTCGAAGCCGAGCAGGCTGTCCTCGCCAGCCCCGAGTTCAAGGCGGCCCTCAAGAAGCAGTACGGCATCGATGATACGCGTTTGGTGATGGTCGATATCTGGAGCGCCGGCAACTACGGCTCGGAAGAGGATCGCACGCGGCGCCTCGCCAGGCCGCTCTGTTTCCTCCGCACCGATCCGACCGACAACGGCTACGCCAAGCCGATCGAGGGACTGCGCCCCGTCGTCGATCTCAACCAGATGAAAGTGATCCGCGTCGAGGAATACGGCCATTGGCCCCTGCCGCCGGAGCAGTGCAATTACTCCGCCGACCGTATCACCAAGACGCGCACCGACATCAAGCCGCTCGAAATCACGCAGCCCGAAGGCCCCAGCTTCACCGTCGAGGGGAACGCGGTCCGCTGGCAGAACTGGAGCTTCGTCATCGGCTTCAACGGCCGCGAGGGGTTGACGCTGAATCACGTTTGCTATCAGGATAATGGCCACAATCGCTCGATCCTCTATCGAGCGTCGCTGTCGGAGATGGTGGTCCCCTACGGCGACCCGGCGCCGCAGCAGGCGCGCAAGAACGCCTTCGACGCCGGCGAGTACGGCCTTGGCTACTGCGCCAACAGCCTGGAGCTCGGTTGCGACTGCCTGGGCCTCATCAAATACTTCGACGGCCACCTGTGCACCAGCCGCGGCGAGCCGTTGACGATCAAGAACGCCGTCTGCATGCACGAGGAGGATTTCGGCATCTTGTGGAAGCACACCGACCGCCGCCTGCCCGACAAGCCGGAAGTGCGCCGTTCGCGCCGCCTGGTAATCTCGTCGATTGCCACAGTCGAGAACTACGAATACGGCTTGTTCTGGTATCTCTACCAGGACGGCAACATCCAGTTCGAGATGAAGCTGACCGGCATCCTTTCGCTCGGCGCTTTGCCGCCCGGCGAGAAGTCGCCGTACGGCGGCTTGATCGCGCCGCAATTGTATGCACCGAACCACCAACACTTCTTCAACATGCGGCTCGACATGGATCTCGACGGCGGCGGCAACTCAGTCTTCCAGATCGATGTGGTCGCGGATGAACTGGGGCCAAAGAACCCGTTCGAGAACGCTTTCCAGGCCAAGGCGACGCTTCTGGAAAAAGAAAAACAGGCGTGCGCGAACTTGAACCTCGAAACCGCGCGGACTTGGAAGATCGTCAACCCCAATGTGAAGAACGCCGTCGGCGAGCCGGTCGCTTACCGGTTCATGCCGGGCGACAACTCGATCCCCTACGCGTCGAAAAACGCCTGGTGGCGCAAACGTGCCGGCTTCGTCGATTACCACGTCTGGGTGACGCCGTTCAACGAAGCCGAGAAACATGCCGCGGGCGACTACCCCAATCAAAGCTCCGGCGGCGACGGTTTGCCGAAATGGACCACCCAGAATCGCAACATCGCCAATACCGACGTGGTCCTCTGGTACACCTTCGGCCACACGCACCTGGCCCGGCCGGAGGACTATCCGGTGATGCCGACCGCGTACATCGGTTTCATGCTGAAGCCGGCCGGCTTCTTCACGATGAACCCGTCGAACGACGTGCCGCCGTCGGCGCAGAAGGCGGCGGCTGGGAAGTCGTGCTGCGGGGGGTGAAAAAAAAGAGCCCGCAGCGCAAGCAAGGGAAAGCACCCCTTGCTGGCGCTGCGGGCTCGTTAAGAAACGAACGTTGTCAATCCATAATTTCCGTTACCACCCGCCCCGCCACATCGGTCAAGCGGAAGTCACGCCCCGCGTAGCGATACGTCAACTGCTCGTGATCCAAACCCATCAGCGCCAGCAAGGTTGCGTGCAAATCCGTCGTGTGCATGCGCCCCTCGACGGCGTGCAGGCCATACTCGTCGGTGCCGCCGTAGCTGAAGCCAGCCTTGACGCCGGCGCCGGCGAGGATCATCGGATAGCCCGTGATGTTATGATCGCGGCCGTCGGGCCCCTGCGCTGTTGGCATACGGCCGAATTCGCTGCCGAAGAGGACGAGCGTGTCTTCCAAGAGACCGCGCTGCTCCAGATCGGCCAAAAGGGCGGCGGTCGGCCGATCGACCATGTTGCACTGGTTGATGAGCCCCTGGTGCAAGTTGTTGTGATGGTCCCAGCCCGATTGCGTGATCTCGACGAAGCGCACGCCTGCTTCGCTCAACCGACGCGCCATCAAACACTGGCGGGCGAAACTCCCCTGCGGACCGGACTGGACGCCATAGGCATCGAGCACCGCTTGCGGCTCGCGTGAGATGTCGAGCAAGGCGGGTACGCGATCCTGCATGCGGAAGGCCAATTCGTAGGATTGGATGACACCCTCGACCGCCTCGGGAGCGCCGGGCCGGGCGGCGAGATCGCGGTTCATCGCCTGGATCAAATCGAGCTGGCGGCGCTGCAACGACGACGGCGTCTGGGCACGCAGATTCGGGATGATGCCGGTATCGCTGACGCGCGTGCCCTGGTAATGGGCCGGCAGAAACGCGGTACCGTAGTTGAGCGCGCCGCCGAAGTTGGGCGACGGGTTGACCGTGATGTAGCCGGGCAGGTCCTGGTTTTCGGTACCGAGGCCATAAAGCAGCCAGGCGCCCATCGAGGGCCGTGTGACCTGCGCCAGGGCCGTGCCAGTATGAAGCTGAATGACCGCCTGAGGATGGGCCGGCGTATCGGTGTGCAGACCGCGGATGAAGCAGAATTTGTCCACATGTCTCGCCATGTTCGGCAACAGGTTCGAGACCCACGTGCCGGTCTGGCCGTGCCGAGCGAAGCGGAACTTGGACGCGGTCAGAATGGCGCCGCCCGGCGCGACACGCTGGTCATCGCGCTGTAATTGCGGCTTGTACTCAAAGGTATCCATCTGCGACACGGCGCCTTCCATGAAGCAGAAGATGATGCGCTTCGCCTTGACGGGGAAGTGGGGCGAGCGCGGCGTGAGCGGGCTACTCCCCCCGCTGACGCGGGAGGCTCGATCTTGGGCGCCGAGCAGACCCGCGAGGGCGAGATAGCCGAAGCCGCCGGCGGTGGTTTTGAGGGCCTGGCGGCGGGTCAACGGAAGGTTGAAAGCTGAAGCTTGCATCTCATTTTTCCTCAGCAGTTACAAAACGTTTACGAACCAGCGGCACCGACCGCCGCCCCTACGTCCGAGCTTTCCACCACGCAATTAGCCACGATTCGCCCACCTTCCATGATTTCGAGATCGACGCCGGGACGAATGCGCCGCTGGATTTCGATGACGTCGGGAAAAAGTAGACGCAGCGTTCCCTTCGTCGGGATGGGGCCATCACTTTGGTGGAATTCCATGACAACGCTGAACTGGTCTTGCTCGCCGGCAAATCGTGCCGTGGGGGTGTAGCGCCCGCCTGAGATCGGGCTCTTGCGGCCACCTTGCTCGGCTGTTAGCCAGCCTAGCTTAACGCGGAATAGGGGGACCATCACGCACCTAATTGTCATGACACTTCGGCAAATCCCATCTGTTGCTGATTGATCAAAGCCAAGACTTCACCTTCAGCATATCTCGCTGGCCCAATTTGATCCAGCGAAGACAGCCGGAACATCTGGTCCACAATTTCCAGAGGAACGTCCACTTGAATCACGTGAAATACGCTGGCCTGGTCCTGATACAAAAACTCGCCCCAGCGCCGCGCCGTCTCCGGTGTTTCCGCGAACCATTTACCAGTGAGGCAATTCGGACCGTGACGAAACCCACCATAAGCTACGATGTCGGCCAATTCATCGGAGGACACGGCTCGATACAGTCGAAACACACCGCACCCTTATCCTATCACGATGTTCGACTGGCTTGAACGCGTCACCTGATATATCGGAATTCCGCCGACGCCAAAAGAGCCTGGCACAAGCTCGACCACGCGGCGACGCGCGGATTCTGCACCGACTTTTCCTCGCTCGCGGCCGCCTCGTAGTCCGCGATATAACTTGTGGCACGCTCGATTTCCTTCGGCGTCGCGGGCCGGCTCAACGTCAAGCGGTAGGCGAGGGAGATCCGTCCCGCATCGTCGATCTCCTTTCGCCCCAAAACGCGTTGTGCCAGCTCGCGCGATTGTTGCCGCACGAACGGGTCGTTCAGCAAATAGAGCGCCTGCGTCGCAACTGTGGTGGTATCGCGGCTGCCGGTCACCATGCCTTGCTCGGCGAAATCGAAGATCTCCAGCGCGCGCGGCGTCAACGTGCGCAAGAGCGGCAGGTAGATGCTGCGATGCAGGCTCTGGTTGGCCGCTGCTTCGAGCCGCTTGGCTTCGGGACTAACGTTCGTGAGTTCGATGACCTTCATGTCCTTGGCCGGCGATCCGGCCGGCCGCGTGAGGTCGAGCTTGCCCGCGGCGGCGAGAGTGGCGTCGCGGATTTCCTCCGCACTCAGGCGGCGCGGGCTGTGGCGCCAAAGCAACCGATTGGCGGGATCGGTTTTCAGGTTTGCAGCGGGCGTTTCCGCGCCGAGCTGGTAGGCGCGCGTCAGGACCAGCGTTCGCACCAGTTTTTTGACGGACCAGCCGTCGTTCATGAAGCGTGCCGCGAGGTAATCGAGCAATTCCGGATGCGACGGCGGATCGCCGGTGACGCCGAAGTTGTCCACGCTCGCCACCAGGCCAGCGCCGAATAGGTGATGCCAGGCGCGATTGACCAGCACGCGCGCGGTCAGCGGGTTCTTGTCGCTCGTCAGCCACTGCGCCAGTTCGAGCCGGCCGCTCGTGGTCGGATTGATCTTGGGAGCGCCCGCGACATCGAATATCGACAGGAAGCCGCGCGGGACGCTGGGCCCGAGCTTTTCCGCCTCGCCGCGCAGGCGAATCTCGGCGTTGCCGATGTGCTTGGCGTCGCGCACGCCGTAAGCCACGGCCCCGTGCAGGGCGGGGTCGCTCAAGGCCACCAGTTCCAGCTGGACCTTGTTGACCCGTTGCCGGGCGGCGACGATTTTCTTCTCGCGCTCCGGCCCGGCGGGGATCTTGTCGGGATTCTCCGCCAAATCCAAAAGATCGGCGCGTACCTTGGCAAGGGCGGCCTTGGTCTGCTCGATCCGGGCTGTCAGTTTGGGGTCCGCCGTGCCGCGCCCGCTCAATGGCAGCAAAAGCGCGGTGTCGTAGTAGTCGAGTCCGCCGCCGCCCATCTTGTTGCGCAGGCCGGCACAAAGGTCGCTCGATTGAAAGATGCCCGCCAGGGCGTAGTAATCGGTCGTCGGGATCGGATCGAACTTATGATCGTGGCAACGGGCGCAGCTGACGGTCAGTGCCAGCACCGAGCGTGTGACGGTGTCGATCTGCTCGTCGATGTTGTCCATCACGAAGCGGACCTTGAAGCGCTGATTGACGTCGCGCATACCGAGCGCGAGGAAGCCGGTCGCGATCAGCCGCTCATCCTTGACCTTTCCGCCGTCATCCGGGAGCAGGTCGCCGGCGATCTGCTCGCGCAGGAACTGGTCGTAGGGCTTGTCGGTGTTGAAGGCATCAATGACGTAATCGCGATAGCGCCAGGCGTGCGGGTAGGGGAGATTGCGTGCCGATCCCGTGGATTCAGCGTAGCGGGCCACATCGAGCCAGTGCCGACCCCAGCGCTCCGCGAACTGCGGCGACGCCAGCAGCCGATCAACAGCTTTTGCGAAGACCTCTCCCCGTTTAGCGCCCGCCGCCTGCCATGCGCTCGCAAAATCGTCGACCTCTTTAACGCTCGGCGGCAACCCTGTCAGATCAAACGTCACACGCCGAATCAAGGTCAACGGATCGGCATCCGCGACCGGCTTGAGCCCCTTTGCCTCGAGCTTCGCAAGAATCAGGCGATCGATGTCATCGCGCGCCCAGCCCGCATCTTTCACGCTCGGCCGCGCTACCTCGCGAATCGGCTGCCAGGCCCAGTGTTCCTTGCGCAGCTTGGGGTATTCTGGATTGGGTCGGCTGATCGACACGGGCACGCGCGGCTTGGGCCAGGCGGCGCCGTCCTTGATCCATTGCGTCAGGTCGGCGATCTCTCCATCCGTAAGGTGCTTCTTGGGCGGCATCTTCACGTCCTTGTGCGTGTGCCGCACTGCCTGGATGAGTAGGCTCTTTTCCGGATTCCCCGGCACCACCGCGGGCCCGCGCCCGCCGCCGTTGACCAGGCCGCCGCGGTCGTCCACGCGCAAGCCCCCGCGCGAGTTGGTGTTGGCGGAGTGGCAGTTGTAGCAATTCTCGACGAGCACTGGCCGAATCTTCCTCTCGAAGAACTCGAGAAGCGCCTCCTCGTTGCGCGCAGCTGGCTGGGCCGGCGCTGCCGCGGGTACACCCGCCAGCACGAAAATCGCGAAGAATACAGCGAAACGCACGCCGACCGCCATCGTGCCGTCCCTGAAAGAGTGAAACCAAAAAAAGGCAGTTCAATATAAACCAAGGCGGGACGAATTGAAACAGAAATCTGGAAGAAAATACAGAGGGCTCTCCTGGACGAGTTCAGAACGGCCATCCGTTCATTCTACGCCCGCGATGAGGCGGCTCGATGCTTGGCCGCAACCTGAATCGTCCATTGCCGAGGCTCGTAAATCACCCACTAAAAAACGCGAAGAGCCAATTGTAGGGCGAGAGTCGGCACAGTGGACACCCTCGACCTTTTTTCTACGAATCATCCTGAGGGACGCAAGGTGTGCCGATGTGGAAAGGAAAAGAACCCTGAAGAATTGAACGGTGGCTCGGCAAAAGCGGACGAAGAAATCTGGCCGGACTCAGGCACGGGCGAACATCGAGGCAGAGGCCAATCGGCTCGCGCTGGCCCCCCGGGACAAATCTTCCAAGGGCCGGACAGAAACAAGCAATTGCCGCGAAAGTACGGAAAAAGGATCAGGACCTACGACCGAAATTGCTAAATCTTAGGGCCCGTGATCTTCGTACACTCAGCAAGATCGCGCCCGCATCAGAGGTAATATCCCGGCTGCTGAAATCGGCCACGAGATTTCGTCGTTTTGGACTGGTGAACGGCCCTGTCATCGCGATGGCTCCTGGTATAGGGGGGTAGAAATCCTAGCAACTCCCATCTCTGCCCAACCTTGAGCCATCGCGCCAGTTGAAAACTTGGCTGGACAATGAAAAATCCGAGTTGAGTAACGTTCGGGAATCAACCCGAATATTTCACAGTCCGTGGGAACATTCAAATAGCGCGCACGCTCTTCTCTGCAAGTTCCTGTGCCATACACGAGGCCAAGGAACGCATTCTAAAGAGAGAATGAGGCTATCCTCAAGCCATGGAACGAAGCTCAAATACGGGAAGAGATGCGCAGACAGAGGGGGTGGTGAGGCTACGCAAGAACCGTATTGGAATGGGCTACCCACTTCTTCCCGCTAACAGCCCGTTGAAAAACGCCTCTTGACAGGCATGATATGCTGTTGCCCAGATGTTGGGGATATCAACGTACCGAAGACCAAGGAGTCACGATGGCTCTGGGCAAACGAAAACGCGAAGAGCAAGGGCTGTGGATCGCTACCACTGAGTTGCCGAAGTCGCCGGGGCATCCGTTCTATCAGAAAT
>SHZY01000199.1 GCA_009692065.1 Gemmataceae bacterium | reverse complement strand
TCGTCGTATCTTAATGTTCACTCGAAACTCCTTTTTCTGGCAGCCTGAGAAAGATTGGTTACTTCTTCAGACGCTGCAGAAATCCAGGAGTTTCGAGTACTTTCCGCTTTTTTTCTCGCCGACCACCGGAAAGTTCGCTTGTTCAAGGCTTAGTCACGCGGTGTGCCCTGTGGCTAAACGAACCACCACTCTACGACCAGCAAGATCGCCAGCCCCGTCAGCGCCATCGGCAATCGGCAGCCGTTGAAGCGAATCAGCACATCGCTCGTCGATAGATTTCCGTACTCCTTGACCATCCAGAACCCGCTGTCAGCCGGTTGCGTGCCGATGGTGACGCCGCACGCCGCGGCAAGAACGAGCAGCGTCTCCATGCCTGGGAGATTGCTGGCGAGACCGGCGAGGAGGGCCGACGCGGTCAGGATTGCCGCGGTTGCCGACCCGAGGGCGATGCGCATCATGGCAGCGACACCGAAAGCGACGGCTACGGGGGAGAGGGGCAGGCCTTGCATCAAGTCCGCGATGTACTTGCCGACGCCGGTCGCCTGGATCACTTCTTTGAATCCGCCCGCTGCGCCAAAGAGGAAGAGCATGCCGCCGACGTCGATCAGCGCATCGCTGGTCAACTTGGCCAGCTTCGCCTGCGACCAGCCACGCCGCAAACCGTAGGCATAGAACGCTATTGCCGTCGGCACGAACAGAGCGACCGTCGGCTTGCCGAAGAATTGTAGCCAACCGAGCGGCGAGTGATTGAGCCAGCGCAGATACGCGGGCAGGTCGCCGCTATCGAAGAGCACGTAGGTCATCCGCTCGGGCAGCCTTTTCAGGTCGGCCAGCAGTGTGGCCCCGAACCCGGCGACGCTCAGGACCAACGGCGCCAGGATGATGACCAGCGCCAGTGTGAACGATTTCGCGACCGCGGGTTCCGCCTGCTCTGGCCCCACCGACAGATTCGTCGGTGATGCCACAAACTGCCGATTGGCCCACCACCGCCCTGGCCCAAACCAGCCGATCAGCGCCAGCGGCATACTCAAAGCGATGCCGAAGATGATCGTCTCGACCATGACACGATCGGAATTCGTCCCCGCGATGGCGTTGACCGCCCCCACAATCCCCGGATGCGGCGGCACCAGCGAATGCGTGACCCCCAGGCTGAAGCACAACGGCAACAGAAAGCGCAGCAGCGATTGGTTCGTCTCGCGCTGCAGCCGCCAGATGATCGGGATCAAGACGAGGAACCCGACATTGAAAAGTATCGGGATGCCGATGAGGAACGCCGCAAACAAGATGGCGAGCGACGCGTTCTGGTTGCCGAACGCGTTGATGATCCGCCGCGCGATCAACTCCGCGGCTCCGGACGTGTCCAGCAGCCGACCCAAGATCGCGCCGAGGGCGAGCAAGAGAACGACATCGCGCAGGATATTGCCGATGCCTTTGTGGATAGCGTCGATGACCGCCGCCGGCGCCAGCCCCGCCGCGAGCCCCAGACCGAGGCTGACGACGAAGAGCGCGATGAACGCGTGAACATGATAGCGAATGATGAGCACGAGCAGCGCGATGAGCGCCGTTGTCGCGCAGATCCCGGGCCAATGGTTGTGGATGAAGTCGTTCATGGACCTCACGACTCCCAGGAATCGTCCGCCTGCAGCGAACTCATCTTGGGGCTTGCTGCGCTGCACTCGGCACGCGCCGCTTTTTTGAGCTACACTTCTTCGGACGACTCCCCTACCCCGTGGTGCCCCGCATGCACGCCAACGAAGCCTGGATCGCAATGTTTCGGCAAATCCCCATCGCCTTGCACGATACGCTGGCGCTGGGACTCACAACCGGCTCGGAAATCGTCATTCAAAGGATCGTCCAATTGGCCTCCAACTTCATGATCATCCGCGGCCGACTCGCCGGCACCCAGGACGCGGGCCGCATTGTGCTGATTCCCTACGAGCAGCTGGCCTTTTTGGCCGTGCAGCGAGACCTGAAGGATGCGGAGGTCGAAGCCATCTTCGGTCAAGACGCACCCGGTGACTTTGCAGCCCTTCCCGTCAACGGCGAACCGCTGCTACAGGCCGAGTACGCTACGGTAATCGACACGCCGTCCGAGGTCAAGAAGCCGGCGGCCGTTTCCAAGAGCGCCCTGGTGGCGAAACTGCGCGACCGGTTGAAATAGGCGAGCAGGATCGGGTTTTGCGATTCTCGTCAGAGCCACGCACGAAGTAGGCGGCCTGTGCAAACCGCTTACTTGGTGCGCGGCTCGGAAACAACCCGGCTCCGCTTGCCAAGCGTGGCTTGACAACCCGCCAAACCTATCCCATGTCTGTTCAGGAAAGCTTACAGCGCTAACCTAAAGAAACACGGCTCCAACCGATGTGGTGGCGGTTGGGGCACGCGAAATGGATCGGCAAATCATGCCCGACTGTCGCGTCGTGCTGGTGGCGGATAACTCCGCCTTCGTGCAAACGGTACAGGAACACCTGCGCGGCGCCACCGGGCAGCCGGCGCTGGCCGGCTCGTATGCCGACATCGCCGAGCAGTTGACCTATGACTCCGATGGCCTCCTCCTGGCCGTCGCCAGCGCCGACGAGGGCCCGCCAGCTCCTTCAGCAGCTGGCCCTGCAAAAGTGGCCCGCTCTTGCCGTGGTCCTTGATGCGCTTGGCCCGGCCTCACGGCTTGCCGATCTCGCTGAACATGTCTCGCGCCGATTGCGCTGGCCGGAGATGGACACCGCGAGCTCTTGCCCCGGCATTTCCCCACGGCGATTCAGGAAGCGCCCAGTCCCGTCTTCGACGACGAGCCGATGCTTGGCGATTCCCTGCATCAGCAGTGCGATCATGCCGAGCGCAACGTGATCCATCGCACGCTGGTCAACAGCGGCTTCAACCGCACGCGCACCGCCGACGCCCTGGGCATCAGCCACGTCACGCTGTACAAGAAGATGAAGAAGTAGGGCTTGCTGAAGGAATCGGCGCCGAAGCAAATCTGATCCCTCCACCCTCTTGACCTCATGTAGGCGTATGGTATTCTGTAGGCGCGGACGGGCCTTCACTGCGCCGGTTCCCAGGGTATGCGCGCCATGACTGACACTGCGACCACGTTGCCGAAGCTTACACCCGAGCAGCGCCGCGCCGCTGCCAGCCAGTTCGAACGCGCCAACCAAGTGATCAAGGGAGGCGATCACGATTACGGCATACAACTCTTGCTCACCTGCAGCAAACTCGATCCGACGAATCTCATCTATCGGCAAGCGCTTCGGCAAGCCCAGCGCGCCAAGTACCAGAACAACGAACGCGGGCAACCGCTTGCATACATCCGGTCGTTCCTTACCCGCATCCGCCTCAAGCGTGCCATGATGGGCGGCGATTACAAGGAAGCACTGGTTCAGGCCGAGTCGATTCTGATGCGGAACCCCTGGGACCTGTCCACGCACCTGGTGATGGCCCAAGCGTTCGAAGAGCTGGAGTGGTCCGACCACGCGCTCTGGACACTCGAGCAGATTCGGCCAATGAATCCGAAGAACCCGAAGGTCAATCGCCCCTTGGCCCGGCTGTACGAGAATCGCGGCAACTTCAACCAGGCGATCGCTCTTTGGGAACTGGTGCGCCAGGCCGTGCCGACCGATCTAGAGGCGCAGCACAAGGCGACGGACCTTTCCGCCAGCGCCACCATCGCCAAGGGGCGCTACGAGGAAGTGATCGCCGGCAACGCGCTGTCGCCGATGGACGAAGGCGAGGCAGAGACAGCGCCGGAACAACCCGCTCTAGCCGACGCTGATGGGCAAACCCCGGCACCGGCGCGCGAGGACCGCTATCTGCGCGAAGTCGCCGCGATCATGGAACGCATCAAGATCAATCCCAAGGTTGCCAACGCCTATCTCCAGCTGGTAGATGTCTACAAGAAGGCCGATCAATTCGACAAGGCCCGGGAAGTCCTGGAGCAAGCCTTGGTGCCGACCAACAACAGCTTCGAGATCACGCAGGAACTGCTCGACCTGTCCATCGAGCCCTTTCGCCGCGACCTTGCCGTCGCGGAAGTGCGGCTGCGCAAGAAACCCAACGACGCCGCGCTCGAGCAAATCCAGGCCAAGCTGGCCAAGGAGATCAATACGCGCGAGCTCGAGTTGCACCGCCGTCGTTCGGATCGCTCACCGACCGACATGGCCGCCCGCTTCGAGATGGGCCTACGCCTTTTGCGCGTCGGTCAGACCGACGAGGCCATCAAGGAGCTGCAAGTCGTCCGCAACGATCCGCGCCACCACGGCAAGGCGCTTTTCTACCTGGGGCTGTGCTTCAAATCGCGCAACAACTGGCGGCTCGCGCAGCGCAACCTCGAGGATGCCCTCCAGCACCTCGCCAGTGGCGAGTCCGCCCTGCGCAAGGAGGGGATGTACCTCCTCGCCGTGGGCTATGCCGAGTCAGGCGAACTCCAACGCGCCATCGACCTCGCCTGCGAACTCGCCAACCTCGACTACAACTACAAGGACATCGGCGCCCTCCTCGACGATTGGCAGGCCAAGGCTGTCAAGTAAGGAACGGGCGATGAGCATCTTCCCGAATTCGCCGCTTGCGGCTTCGCGCTCGCAACGCGCCGCGCGAACGCGAAGCCGCAAGCGACAAACAAGATCAGGAACCTGATTCCAATCATTTTTCATCGTCTCCTAATCACTTTCCGGGTAACTTCTCGTTATAGATGCAGTGGTAAACGTTTCTCTCAGACTCAGGAGTTTTGTTCATGTTCACTCGCACAATCGTACTGTTCTCGTTTGGGGTTGCCGCCGTCTTGTTCGGCGTTTCCCAAACCGAGGCCCAACCCGGCAAGGGGTTCGGCAAGGGACCGGGCGCCGGCGCCGACACCAAGAAACTGGAAAGCGACCTCGAGCGCCTGCTCGAACAGGTCGAGGCAACCAAAGCGCAGCTCGCCCGCGCCAAGCAAGCAACCGCTGGCAAGAAAGGCGGATTCGAAGGTAAAAAACGCGAGTTCGATGCCAAGGGCAAAGGCAAGGGCGGATTCGAAAAGGGCAAGGGCAAAGGCGATTTGAAAAAGGAGTTCGGCAAGTTCAAGGGCGACATGAAGAAAGAATTCGCGAAGGGTGCTCCTCCTTTCGCCGGCAAAAAAGGCTCCAGCGCCAAGCTCAGCCCTGAAACCATCAAGGAGCGGTACGAATTCTACAAAAAACTCTACGATGAATTGCCGCGCGACACCAGGAAAGGCAAGGGCTTCGAAGGCAAGGGCAAAGCCGGCCCCGGTCCGAAGCGCTTTGAAGAGCGAAAGAAGAAGACGGAAACGGCTCCTGCGCCAATGCCTCCCGTCCCGTTCAAGGGCGGCTTCGGGCCCAAGAGCCCCTTGACCCCAGCAGCTCCGGCCACCGGCAGCGTCGAAGCACGCATCGATCGCCTCATCCGCGAACTCGAACAACTCCGCAGCGAAGTTCGCGGCGGTAAAAAGAAGTAACGTCCACGAAGGACACCAAGAGCACGAAGGAATAGTAGCAGGCTAAACAACGGAAGAACGATGAGTGCAATACACCCATCCTTCTTCCGTCTCTTTTTTTCCCTTCGTGCTCTTGGTGTCCTTCGTGAATTCTATTCGAGCTTCCGCGCGGCCTTCGCATCCAACCGCAACACATGCACCTGACTGTACTGTCCCACCGCCCACACCAGCCGGCGCAGCGGGTCGACCATCAACCCCATCGAGTTGTTGAACGTCTTCTTGCCGATCGGATCGGCTCCGTTCAACTCCACGTCCAGCCAGCCGTTCGACTTGCAATCATACATCAGCCAGGCCGACTCGCCCGGCACATGAGCGCCGATCAACACCGCGTCCGCATCGGCGAGATACGCGGTCTCGCGCGACGGCGCGAGCGCCTTGTCCCTGCCGGCCGCATTCAACCAACGCGTCGCCCCGGCCTGGAAGTCGTATTCCAGCACATCGCCCTTGTTCTTGCCCAAATCGCTGAACAGGAGCAGCCGATCACGCCTGGAGTCGTACGCCATGCCGTGATGATCGGGACTCGTCACCGGCATGCCGCCTTTCAGCGGCAGCGGCTTCCACGTGCGCGACTCCGCATCGAGCCGCCACAGGCCCGGTGCTCCGCCTTGCCGCTGGTTCGCCCACACGACGGCGCCCTTCGGCGTGGCGCAAACCGTCACCAGGTAAAAGCTCGCCTGATACGGATTGCGCTCCTGCGTGCGAGACCACTTCGAGGTTTTCGGATCGAAGAAATACGTATACTCGTGCGGCGCGAACACCAGCGCCTTGAGGTTCGGATCATAGCCGGTCGATTTGTAGGTATGCCCGGTCATCCACGGATTGCCCTTGAAGCTCCACTCGCCGCGGACCTGATCGTTCGAGTAGACGTACTCCAGCGGATACTCCGGCGCGAACGGGATCGTGTAGCGATCGGTCTTGACGTTGTAGACATGCGGCGCCGTGCCGCTGTAGGCCGAGTGCCCGCCCGAAAAACGCAGGATGAGATCGAGTCCAGGCGCGAAGACGGCCGAGCCCCAGTCCATGTTCATGCCCGGTTTCTTCGGCGTCGGCCGCACGTGCCATGCGTTCACGGGGAGTTCTTTCAGGTCCGCCTCGACCTTCTTTTCATCTGCCTGGGGCACCCCTTTGAAGTACCAGGTTGGATCGTGCGATCCCTCACGGCGTTCGGTGGTGCCAGGTTTGACGCCATGCTTCTCGGTGCCGTCCACGTCGGTCTTCAACGCATCCACGGCACACTGCCACGCCCCGCTCTGGCCGAGGACGAGCACGCCCTCGTCGGGATCGACCGCCGCGCTCCAAAAGACGTTTGCTGCCGCGTCCGGTCCGTCCTTGGGCTTTGCCTGAGATAGAAATTCCCAGCGCTCGGCCGCCACGTCATAGGTCCAGATTTCGCATGGCAAGCGCTGGTAGAGCGGAGCGACGTAGCTGGTCGTCGAGGTATACGCATATCCTCCTATCAGACAGATCTTCTTGGCCTTCGGCAGCCACAGGAGCGCATGGCCGCCGCGCGGCGCCGGGGCTTTCTTGGGAGCCGTCTCGCGCCATTCTTGCTTGACGACATCGAAGGCCCAGGTATCCGAGAGCAGTTGATCGAGCTGATCGCCGCCGAACAGGACGACCTTCTTGTTGACCGGATCATAGACGAGCCGCGAGTTGGCCCGTTGTGGTGGTTGCTCCGTGAGCTTGAGATTTGTCCACACATTCTTCGAGGGCGAGTAGGTCCACGTTCCGGGGTCGCCGCGTTCGCTCTGGACATTGCCGCCGCCGAACAGGACGAACTGCTTATTGCGCGAATCGTAGACCATCGAGCTCCAGAGGAGCGTGCCGCCGAGTTCTTTTTCCGGATGAGTCGCCGGCTGCAGATCGGTCCACTTGCGCTCGCCCGGCTCATAATTGAAGGTGCTGCCGCCGGCGTAGAAGTAGAACGCCTTGGTGTCGGGATCGTAGTCGTATTTCTGCCCGAGCGAGAAGGTGCCGTAGATGGTCCAGTTGGGCCTTACGTTGCCTTCGAGATCGCGAAAGCCCCAGACCTCGCCCTTCCATTCCGGCGCGGTGCCAGCGCCCCTCTTCGGCCCCCTGTCCTTGCCGGGCGGGAATGCGTTCTCCCACTCGTTGCTCTTGGGATCGAGCGTGAGCACATCATAGGAGCGCGGCTTCTTGTAATCGGCGTAGGTAGAGCGTCCGCCGAGGATGATGAATCGCTTGGCAACGGGATCATAGCCGAGCGGCACGTCCCAGCGCCGGTCGACGATGGCGGCGGCATCGAGCTTGGTCCAGGTGTTGGGGGCGCCGGCGAAAACGGAACCCGGAACGAAAAGCAAACCGACGAAAACGAGGTGGCGCATGGCGGTTATCTCATGAGGCAACCCAACTCACGGGCTTTTTCCAGGAATGGCTTGATTGTTTGTCGACGGTGCGCCAATGACCTCGCAGTAGGGCAGGGCCTTGTTCAAGGCTGCCACCCCTTCGTTACTCACCCGCGTCTCGTGCAGGTAGAGCTTCTGCAACCCCTTGAGGTGGGCGATCTCCTTGAGGCCGGCGTCGTTGGTGGGAGTGGCGAATAGCCAGAGCTCGCGCAGCCGTTTCAGGCCGGCCAGATGCTTGAAACCGACGCCGGTCACCTGCGTATCGGTGATGGCGAGGCTGGACAAGTTCTCCATCTCGACGAGCGATTTCAGGCAGGCATCGGTGAGGGCGCCGTTCTGCTGGAGGTTGAGCGTTTCCAGGCGGGTCAGCCCGGCCAGCTCTTTCACATCGGCATCCGTGATCTCATGCCCGAGCGTCAGGCTACGAAGGTTGGTCAGCTTGCCGAGCTCCTTGAACCCCTCCGGAGTGAGCGGACTGCGGTAGAGATGAAGCGTGTCTAGACCTAAAATAAGCGAAGCTTCCTGCATGCGCGGCCGGCAATGAGGGGCCTGGCTCGGGCGGTAGAATTTCCGGATCCCCCGCGAGGGAGACGATTGATTTTTGATTCATGTTCGAGCGCCTTGTTCACCTTACCTTCTGGCCTGC
>SHZY01000198.1 GCA_009692065.1 Gemmataceae bacterium | reverse complement strand
GGTCGAACCTTGTTGCCGCCATCGGAGCCGCCGCCATCGGAGAAATAGTCAGCGCGGTCGCCTCATGCAGCCGATAAGGAGAAATACCACTTCAGGTGACTCACTTTTCGGCCGACCGGCTGGCGCACTATTCGAGCGACGTTTACAACTGGAGATGATGCGTCAACTGATGGGTCTGAAAGCGGTGGGAGTGCGGACCACCTGGATCCTGGTGATGGAGTTGTTCTCCTGGCGTGCGATCAAGAACGGCAAGCAACTGGGGTCGTTGGTGGGGCGTGACGCCGGTGCCTTACGACAGCGGCAAAAGCAAACGCGAGCAAGGCATCAGCAAGGCGGGCAATCGGCACGTGCGCTGCTTGATGGTTGAGCTGGCCTGGATGTGGTTGCGCTGACAGCCAGGCAGCGCGCTCACTCAATGGTATGAGCGGCGTTTCGGCGTCGGCAACAAACTCGCGCGAAAAGTCGGCATCGTGGCACTCGCGCGGAAGTTGTTGATCGCGCTGTGGCGTTTCGTGGACCAGGGCGAGTTGCCCGAGGGGGCCGCCGAGAAAGACTGGCATTTGAATGTGAGCTCGACGGCACGACGGCACGCCAAGTCAGCAGCCACGGTAGTCGTTTGAGTTGCACGATCCGAGCCTGAAGCGTAAGCGAAGGAAAGGTAGTGACGCGACCGCCGCGTCAGCAGCGGAGAGGTCCAGTCGGAGAGAGTCGCCGTTATGCCGCCGGGTGGCTGCGAGGGCACCGTTCGTTCGATGGGTAGACTCTTATTTGGCGTCCAGTACGCTTTGAGCGTACAAGGTAATGGGTCGTGGTGCTCACGGCGAGTGCCACACGGATAGACGGTTGTCCGGGCGCACTGCCCGGTCCGTAGAAGACGCCAGCCGACACGATGGCATCCGCAAGCACCGAGGCGCGCGTGGAAGCGTCAACCGAGACGGGCATTTTTTCTCCCCCGCCGCTCTCCCCCACGACAAGCTGAGGGGAGAGCGGCGGGGGAGAAAGAATGCCAAGACAGAAGAAGCAAGGAGGCGCCGGCAAGAGGGCCGATCGTCCGCGTGGACGGTATGCGCCAAAACAGAAAAAGCCATAAGATACCTGAATGGGGCTTGACCTGAAACCTCATAGACGGCGGCGGCTAGTCTTGGACGACGAGCGACTGACCACGACCGATCCGCCTGCACCAGCCGCCTTGTGGAACATATACCACGCGAACCGACTTCCCCAATTCAGCGGCGACCGTTTCGGCCAGTTGGCGGCCGACCTCATCGAACTTGTCGCCCAGAGGCTCAAACCGCTCCTCAAGGCCGCACGAATTGACGGCACCATCGAACCACATTTGCCATGATCGGAAGTCGCCAACAAGTTTGTTGGACAAGCCGAGATCGGCTGGTGGCGCCATTACCAGTTGCCGATCGGGGTCGTCCGCGGCGCGGACCTCGATGCCGGAGCATAGCATGTCGGCCGAGATGTAGATTTCGGTTCGTGCCATGCGACCTCTGAGACGCCTAACTGGTGATTGGCCTGGCCGGCGCCGGTCAGCTTCCCCTGGGCCGGTGGGCGTATTGATCCGTGCTTGTCATTCGGTGATCTCCAACTCCACAAACCGGCTGCCACGATAAACGGGCTGATCCTCCACCGTACCCACGGCATCCAGGCGAAGGAACTGATGGCGGCCTAACGGGGCGTCCTCCGTGGCGATCACCTGGAGCGATCCCGAATCGGTCTGGCCGACGAAAGTGACGCCACGGGCGCGCAGGCCGACGACTCCGCCGGGCGCTACCAGCTCCGTGTGAATCTTGCCGATGAAGCCGTGTTTCCTCTCTGCAGTATAAGCAAGCTGGATGATCTTGCCACGCGCGATTTTCCGCGGTGTGTTGGGGTCCATCTCCAGCACGATTCGTGCCGGGCGGATGTTGACGGTTATCGGATTGCTCACCAGCGTCACGCCAGGTTTTCCGATGCTTTCGGCCTGCACGACAAACGTGTACGGGCCAGGCGGCAGCGACGCGGGGAAGAAGAAGCTGATCCACCCCTTGGTCTTGCCAGCGGGGATCGTTGCGATGGCATTGATTGCCAGCCGTGGCAAGCCGACTCCTTTCAAGTGAACCGGGCCAAGCGGACCCTCGAACCGTTGTTCGATATCGACGGCCACGTCGAGAACGCTTTCCTGATCGATCACCGCTTCGGCCGGAGAGGCTGTCAGAAGTATGTTGGCCTCCGCCGTGGTCGCCAGGGGAATTTCCTGCGTGAGCCGACCGGATGGGGTTGGCTGTCCGGGCCAGATCATGGTGCCTCCCTGGGCCGGCCGTTTGATTTTCGTGCCGTTCATGTCGGCATAGCCGGTGAGGTTCAGACCACCGGCGAATTCGGGACAATCGCGAGCCGCGCTCAACACCACGATGCCGCGGTCTTGACCCGGACCGATCCAGATGTCGGAGCACTGGATACCCGGGGGCAACTTCTCGGCCGCGACCCGGATCGGCCCGGACAGGCCGCGCCGGCGAACGGCCAGCACTTCCAGCGCTTCCCGGCCGCCGCGCATGACGTTCAACCCTGCCGGTTGGTCCGTTTTCCGCGAAACCACGGCCAGGTAAAAATCGGGGTCCTCGCGCTGTACACTGAGACGATAGATCCGGCGCGGATCGCGATTCGGGCCGCCGATCAGGTTACGCACCAGAATCAGATAACGGCCATCGGCTGGCGCGACCCAACGCCCGGCGGGGTCTGGATGTGCCGTCGGGAACCGGTAGCCACCCAAGTTTTCAACGGTGCCAAAGAATTTCAACAACTCATTTTTGCCCAACGGATCAAGCACCGCCAGGTCGAGATCGACGGGCGAACCGATCCTCGCGCCGAACGTCTCCAGCCAGAGGACTTCTCCACGGCGGGCACGCACAGCGTACCAGTGCCGCTGGTCCCCCTCTGCTAACTGGCCGCTGACCTCGCACGGGACTGTAATCTCCTGGGCACGTTCCGGAACCTCGTGGTCGGACGCGCCGACGATTACTGAAACATCCGTGACGCCGATCAGCACCGGTGCGTGGCTGCCCGGATGATGGTACGCAAACGCGTCGACGGTCACCTGGGCAGGGCGTAAGGGAAGTGGAATGCGATCGTGCCAGTGTACCCCCGGAGGCGTGATCTCGACTTCAACACTATCCAGGGCCAGGCTCTTGGCTGGGCCCGGCAACAGGTTTCTGCCGAAGAGTTTCAATTTCGTGGATTTACCCCGTGTTACCACGCACGGCACGGTGAATTCTACCCGAGGTTTGGTGTCGATATCGAGCCGATAGAAATGGGCAGCGCTGCCCAGATAGCTGAGGTCGAACACCTTTACGAAATAGGTCCCGTCGGCGGGCACCAGGAGATCCACGAGCGGATCAATGCCTGCATACCCCCGGTTCGCTGCCAACCGCTTCCCGTCAGCGTCATTTACTTCAAGCACGGCACGCAGCTTGGAATCGATTCGCTCGGCCAAGCACTCAACCACGACGCGTTGACCAGCTTTGGCCTTGAACTTGTAGCAATCCACGTCCCCCGGTTTCTCGATCCGTCCGTTGACCACGACATCGAGTCGCACCTGTTGGGCGGTGTCGAACGTGTCGTTCGGCTCCAACTCTGCCGTTTCCGCACGGTTGCCCACGAAAAAAGCCCGCGGCGAACTCATGCCATGAAGTCCCACCGCCCGCAGGTCGTACACACCCGTTGGGGTGCCCGCGGGAATGTCGAGGCTGAATCGCTTCGCGTCAATCTTCTTGACGGTCAATCGAGGAATAATTGAGCGAATGTCTCTGAGGCCGTCCAGGCCCGTGCCGTCCACGGCCACGATCAGAGATGTTCCCGCCTGTCCGCCGGCCGGGAGGACCGTATGGAGAACGGGATTGGGCAACTGCGCTCGCGCTGGCGCGTTCATCCACACAAGCAAGAAGCACGCGGTCAGGCGCAAGCGGAGGCCGACATTTGTAAAGACGCGAATCATTCGGATCTTCCCGGCGAAAAAACGCACGAATGGTTTGGGCGAGGGCAAGACGACTGGTTGCCCCAGGTCAGGTTGGGGCGAGCGTCTCTAAGAAACCGCAGCTCATTTCGTTCGCGCCCTCTACTTGCTTTCAGCGTGTTTGACGGTGATGGTGCGATCCACGGGCGTTTCCAGTTCCTGGCGGGCGCCATCTGTCCAGCGGATTTCCAGTTTGACCGAATCCTTGTGATTGCCCAGGCCGAAGTGCAAGGTGAGATCGTTCTGATTGCCCTGACCGGTGGCGCCCTCGACCTGGCGGGTGAGTGTCTGATCGCCGAGGCGCAGGCGAACTTGGGCTCCGATGGCCGCGCGGTTCACTTTGCCGCTGCCTTCGAGATGCACCTTCAGCCAATGGTTCTTGGTTCCGGGGTTGCGGAACAGTCTGCCGCCGGTGATCAGGTCGAGCTGGCCGTCGTTGTCGAAATCGGCCCAGGCGGCCTGATAGGTCAGTGCCGGCGTTATGCCCGCGCTCGCCTTGATCTCCTCGAACTTCCACTTACCGAGGTTGCGATAGAGGACACTCTTGTCGCCTGCGTAGACCGTGGTGAAGTAGAGATCAAGCAAGCCGTCGTTGTCATAGTCCCCCAGGGTGGGCGAGGCGTACGATTCCTGCCAGCGCAGATTGGCGGTCTTGGTCATGTCCTCGAAATGCCATTTGCCTTTGGGTCCCTTGTTACGCAGGAACTGAGAGCGATCCTGGTAGTCCGGCGGATGGCTGAAGTTGCCGACGAACAAATCGAGATGGCCGTCGTTGTCGAGATCGCCCCAGGCCGAGCCGATGGTGTGTCCGTAAGCTCCAAGCTTCTGGTTGCCGGCAGCCGCGTATGCGTGGGCGACGTCAGTGAACTTGCCCTTACCGTCGTTTTTCCAGAGCAGGTTGGGCTGGAGCCGATAGTTCGAGACGAACACGTCGAGGTGGCCGTCTTCATCGAAGTCGGCGGCCGTGACGCCGCGGGCACGCAGGATTCGAGTCTGTTGCCAGGTCTCGACAAATCGCTCGCCTTTTTCACTCATGAGGATGATATCGGGATACTCTTTGTCGGGCCAAATCTCATAGCCGCCGAGGTAGAGATCGAGGAAGCCATCGCCGTTGAAATCGCCCCAGGTGGCCCCCATGCAAACCCGCTCCGGCAGCTTCGGCAGGATTTTCACTTCCTCGAACTTGGTGCCTTTGATATTGCGAAAGAGCCTGCCGCTCTGGTAGCAGAACAGATCGAGATAACCGTCGTTGTCGAAATCGCCCCAGATCGCGGAGCCGGGCAAATCGGCAACCTTCACGAACTTCTTCCCCATCTCGTTGCGCCACACTTGGCCGCCCACATAGAGATCGACCCAGCCATCATTGTCGAAATCGCCCCACGCCACCTCGCCGCCGCTCATGCCTTTCAAGCCCATGGCTTCGGTAACATCGACGAACCCCTTGAACTCCTTGTTCGGCTCCCCGGCCGCCGCAGGCGTGGGGGGACCGATCTCAGTTCCCAGAAACAGGCTCAAGACTGCAGCGATGGTCCCGATGGCCATGAGAACGAAGCGAAGCTTGAACGACGGAATTGTGGACATGGTGTACTCCTTAAAATCATGGGATCACGAGAACGATAAGCTGCTGGAGCCGCCTGCAAAACCTTCATGCCGCGCGAAACCAGGATGGCGGCCCCGGTCAGCATCATCCGTTGGTTATGCTGCGTTTGTATGGCGTCGAACCCGGCATTATCTCAGTTGAAGACGCACCGCCGTTGATCTTTCCATCAAGCAAATCAAGAAACGCGTATCCAATCTCTTGCAGCCATTTTCGGTCAATCGACTTGGTGAACTGTCCTCCTTCAATGCCGAGCAGATTCAGCGTCTCGGCATCGAGAGGCGTTTTGGTATCTTGTAACGCCGCAAGCAGCGAATCGATCGCCATCCGGACGACAACTCTTCCCTCTTGCGTTGCACATGCGTCTTCCATCCCGTGAGGCACGCAATCACGGATTCAAAAGCTCCTGCCATCATTCTATGAAACGTACTCGCGATTTCGTTTCCTTGTCCGGCCCGGATGCGGTGATGCTGGGACGGTGCTAAATTTATCGTTGCGGGATCTTTTCAAACTCACGCAACCCCACGCCTCGTTTCGACGCCGGCGAGTCCGCGAGCAGGCGGTAGTCGTGAGCATGGGTGTTCGTGAAACGCGGGTCGGCGATGATTGACGTGTCCGCGATTCCCGAGGCCTTGGAAAAGTCCGCGGGCGTGTCGGCCGGCTTGCTCTTCGGCCTCCAGACGCAGCCGTATTGATAATTGGGTCGGCCCGGCAGAGCCCACAGCAGGTTGTCCTCGAAGCGAAGGTCTAGCGTCTTCGGGTCCTCGGAAATCGGATCCTTCTTGTCGTGGCCCACGGGATGGGGGCCGAAGAAAGTCATATCGATCCAAAAGCCGATGTTGAAGTCTTGCGAATGGGCGATGAGGTTCTTGCGAATGATGTGGTTCTTGTTCATGATTCGGCGTTCGCCGCCGTCGATGCGTGGCGTGGTGCGGTTTTGTTCCCGTAGTGTGAAGCCGTCGCGATTGCCGATGAGCGTGTTGTTCTCGACGATGCAATCCTCCGACGACGAGAGGGTAATGCCGCCGACGCCCCAGGAGCCGCGTGGCTTCGCTTTGTGGTTGGCGTTGTTGACGATCAAGTTGTCGTGAGCGTGCAGGCTGTAGGAGATTTCGTAGAAGATGCCCGCCTCGTCGTTGTCGGCCAGGTAACAATGCGCGATGACGGCCTTCTCGTTGCCGATGTCGTACCAGAGGCCCGGCCCGCGATTATCGACGGCTCGGCAACGCCAAAAGACGAAGCCTCGCGACATGGTGATTTTCACGCCGCCGGCTTCCCAGTCCAGGTTGTAGCCCTTGAGGTTGTTTCGATAGAAACCACATTCCTCGATGCGCGTGTTGTGACACGCATACGCGCCGAGGCCCATTTGGCCGTTGTCCTGAAAGACGCAGCGACGAAAGAGATGCCCGTCGCCTGTGATGGTGACGGCAACGCCGTTGGTTCGTTCGAAGACGCAATCGACGACCTGCCAACTCTGCGCGCCGTATGGAACCGAAAACGCTCCGCGTTGCGCGTGGTTGGCGGCGTAGCGGAAAGTGATGCCGCGCACATGAACGTTGGAAACGCCCCTCTCCGCGGTCAGCCATTGCGTGCGGGTGCTCGCCTCGACTTCAGTTCGCGCCGGGTCATTGCTATCGCTCAGCCAAACATAGAGTTTCTTGGCATTCAGATCGACGTAGAAAGTTCCATGCGAAAGCTGCTCGCGTTTTAGCACCTGTCGCAGTTGTCGGCCTTCGTGCATCACTTGCTCGGCGCGGCCGATCACCTCGTGATACTTATCGGCTGGATGAATCAAGTCGTTGGGCCCGTTGATCGGAAAGCGGTGGGCCCAGTCGTGGCTGTAAATTCCATCGGAACCTTTTTCGGGGGTCCAGCCGTCGGACAGGAGATCAGCCCCCGAAACGATAACGCGCGCCCCGGGTGCCGCGATCAGCGAAATCGGTGCCTTGGCCGTGCCGCCGCGTTGTACCTCGATGCGCTCGCGATAGACGCCGGGGCCGACAATCGCGGTATCGCCCGGTTTGAGCGAATCCACCGCGTGTTGAAGGGTTCGCCACGGCTTTGCCTCTGTGCCAGCCTCGGCGTTATTACCTTGGATGGAGACATAGTACGTGGCCGCGTTGGCCGCCGACGGGATTGCCTGCAATGCAAGAATAATAAGGAGAGACCGCAGGAGCATGAGAAAGTGACTTTTCAGCGTAATCATTGATTCACCTGTGAATGCCGTTGGTGGGTTCGAATACGGATTTCTATGTTTGCCGGGACTTGGCACAAATTTATTTCAGGCCGAGACAGAGGCGTAGCCCGATAAGGTGGTGACGATTGCCGGGATCGTGCAAATACCGAGTCGCCGACCGGCAGTACTTGGGATGATTGGCCCATGAGCCGCCCCTTATCACGCGGACTTGGCCCACGTCTAGACCTTGCGGGTCAACCACGTCCTTTTGCGGATATTCGCCAAGCCTATCCTGGCACCACTGCCACACGTTGCCGTGCATGTCGTGAAGGCCCCAACCATTGGCGGGAAAACTGCCTACCGGCCTGGTAATCTGCCTGGACACGCCGGTTTTGCCTTTGCCATAGGCGACGTTGCCGACGTAATTGGCCTGATCGGTGGAGATCGTTTCGCCAAAGTGGAATGGTGTTGTTGTACCAGCACGACAGGCGTATTCCCATTCCGCCTCCGTGGGAAGACGATACGGCTTTTTCTCTTTGTCACGAAGTTTCTTTATGAACTCCTGGCAATCATTCCAGGAAAGAGTTTCGACAGGAAGGTTCGCTTCGCCCCCGAACTCGCTGGGGGTGTTGCCCATGATCTCCTTCCATTGTTCCTGGGTTACCGTGTAAACGCCCATGTAGAAGCCCTTGGTCAGCGTAACCTTGTGTTGGGTTTCGCCAGGATCTCTTTCTTTTTCTTCCTTCGGACT
>SHZY01000197.1 GCA_009692065.1 Gemmataceae bacterium | reverse complement strand
CGTGAACTTTCGTGAGGACGACAGCCGCACCCGCGAACGAACCTTGGGAAACAATCTGAGCTGGCTCCGACGCTTTGCCATCACACTCCTGAAGCGTCACCCCGTCAAGGACAGCCTCAGCGGTAAAATGAAGTCGTGCATGATCAGCATGGCCTTTCTCATCGAAGTCCTATCCCTGAATCGAGTTTGATATGCGCTGGCCCTGCCCCTTAGCGACGTTTCGCAGAAGCGTCCGACGGGCAACGCTTCTGCGCAGCGTCGTTAACCGACGTTATTCCCCGTGCATGCTTTCGCTGAGCTTCGACAGTGCCTCGCTCTCGATCTGGCGGACGCGCTCGCGCGTCAGGCCGAGCGATTCGCCGATCTCCTTGAGGGTTTTCGGCTCCTCGTTCTCTATGAGTCCGAAACGCATGCGTAGAATCGTCGCCTCGCGTATGTCCATCTTATCAAGCAATTCGAGGACGTGCTTGAGATCGTCGGCCTCGACCATCTCAAGGTCGGGCGACTTGGAGTTGCCATCCATCACCATCTCGTCGAGCGACCAGCCGGATTCGGGCTGATCGGTCTGCGGGGCCGCATTGTAGACGCGGATCGCCTTCTTGATGATCGCCAGCTTCTTCTTGGGCAGGTTCAACCCCTTGGCAATCTCTTCATGCGTGGGAGGCCGGCCCAGTTCGTCTTGCAGCCTCGCGGTCTCGCGGCGCCATTTGGCCAGCAGTTCGACCATGTAGGCCGGGATACGGATTGTCTTGGCAGTGTTGACAAGGGCACGCTTGATCGACTGCTTGATCCAATAGCTGGCGTAGGTGCTGAAGCGGGTGTTCATTTCCGGATCGAACCCCTCGACCGCGCGCAGGAGGCCAAGGTTGCCCTCTTCGATGAGGTCTTGCAACCCGAGCCCTTTGCCGGTGTAGCTGCGCGCGATATTCACGACGAGGCGTAAATTTGCGCGGACCATCTGGTCGCGTGCCTCGCTATCCGAATTATCACGGATACGGCGGGCCAGGGTTTTCTCCTGGTCCGCATTGAGGAGCGGCGTCTCGTTGATTTCGCGCAAATAGGTTTCCAGCGGCGATTGGACCGATGGACCGCGTTGCCGACCTGGTCGAGTCATGAGGTTACTTTCAGGGCTAGTGGTCCTGAGGCGGTACCGCGTCCTTCCGAACGCTCCCTTGCCAACTGCCAACGCTCCTCATTGCTAGGCTCGCCGTCCGCTATCTGTAGTTCGCAAATATTGCCAGAATTGCCTGCTTTGACAATGTACGCGTTCCTCGCGTTGTCTGGCACCGACGGAAGAAATCCATTCCTCTTGGCCTTTACAACAAGAGCTAGGGAGAATGTCGATCATCCGCCCCGCGATTGTTATCGACGGGCCGGAAGAACTTCTCGATGGTTGTCAAACGCAGAGATGAAAACACGCATATCCACGGGCGTTTCATGTTGTGCAAAGCGTATTATGATAGAAAAGCCCTTGACCGGCATGTCTTGTCGGATTGGTATAACCGCTGCAAGCCCCAGGATGAGTCCGAAGCAGGTGGCGATTCCTGGGGGCGCCGCCATCGTTCGCCGGGAGAATCCCGATGAAATCCTCCGCTCGCCCCTTCCTCGATCAACTCATCGACTACGCCGGTTTGTTTCCACCGGCGAAGCTGTCCCTCGAAGATGCGCTGCGAATCTATCTCCACGAACGAAAGACATCTGCCCATCGCTGGATGCTAGGCCGTTTCGTTTGTCCGACGGCGCGGCTGCAGGAATTATCGACGCTCGCAAGATCTCATGAAGATGCGTCGTTCTTATCCGTGACAGCCCTTGGCCGACCAGCACCCGATTTGAGCGAATTCTTTGCCAATCTTGAAACAGATCTCATGGCAATTGAAAGTTTTCGCCGCGGCTGGGGAACAGACTCCGTAGTCGATACGATCGAAGTGCCATTACCCAAAGGAGGCGACGTCGATGCTTTTGTCTATTGGCTTGGCTACGCGGCGAAACACATGGTGCAAGCCAAGCTACGGGGTTTCCTTGAGATAGCGAGATCAGCCCAATGGCACGACGATACCAAGAAAATCGCCCAAGGGTTGGGTTCACTCTACGACACTTGGGACCAAGGCCTGCTCGGCCTCAAATTGCGCTGTGGCGGTCTGTCCGCGGAGGCGTTCCCCACCAACGAGCAGGTCGCCTTCTTCATCGCTCGGTGTAATGACGCTAAAATCCCTTGGAAAGCCACCGCCGGCCTGCACCATCCGCGCCGGCACTGGGACCAGGCCCTTCAACTCTGGCATTACGGGTTCCTCAACGTCTTCGGCGCCGGCGTGCTCGCCTGGAGCAATGCTCTCACCGAAGCGGACCTCGTCGAGATTCTGTCCGATCGAGACGCCCAACACTTCCAATTCGAACCAGATCGCTTTGCGTGGAAAGACTGGTCGTGCACTGCCGCCCAAGTCATCCTGGCCCGTTCGGCCTTTGCGAAGTCGTTCGGCAGTTGCAGCTTCGAGGAGCCGTGCCAGGACCTGGTGGCGCTGGGTTTGCTTCCCACTTTCGGGTAGCCGCGGGTCGTCAATCCGCTGGCAATCACTTCAGCTTGAACGTGAAATCATTTTGCTTCCGTTCCACGGTGGCTTCCAGCTTGGTCTTGTGCGGGTCTTCGTAAACGAGATGCACGACGGGCTGGCGGTTTTCGCCGCGCTCGGGGTCAGGATGCGCCTGCGTCAACACCACCTTGTATTTCCCAGGCCAAGCCCCGTCGCCAACACGGAGCGTGGCGAGTTGGAACCTGCCATCCTCGCCAATGTTTCCCGTGGCACTTTTGCTATCGGTTTCCGAAGTAAAAGTGACAGTGGCTTACGCCTCAGGCTCGGAGGTTTTCATCAGCCGCAACCCAATCGGCAGCGCCTCGCCGAACATTTGGCTCTGCTCGTCGGCTTCCAACTCCAGCACGTCCTCGACCATGCGCACCCAGTGGCTCGGCACACTCTGGGCGTTGAGCGCGTTCAAGACGTGGAGCCGATGGCTGTCATCGATGTCAATCGCGCGCTGACCACTCTTGCGCGCGAGCTGCGTCAGGCAGAATGCCCACGCCATCCGCTCGCTTTGATGGCTCGGTTCGAACGGCAAGATCGCATCAATCCACTTCTGCACGACCTGCGGATGCAACACGCTGTTCAAGGGGCCGTAGAGCAACACCCGAGCGCCGAGCCGAGTCAAGGCAAAAAACGCGTGCGGCGGCGTCGGGCTGCGCTTGCAGGTCTTCAGCACCGCCTCGCCGAGCAGCTCCTTCGCCTTGAGATCGAGCCGTTCCAGACTGGCAGCCGCCCGCCACATCTCCGTGTACTCATTCGCGGCCGGCTTCGACGTATTACCCTTGGGTAAAAGGACCGGACGCAGCCGCGTGAAGAGCGTATTCTGTAACGGCGTGGTCAACCCGCCTGCGACGCGCCGCCACATGATCCAGAAATCGGCGCCCCCCTCCGGCTGTGCCAGGCCCGGCTTCGCTCCTTTGGGCGTGGAATGCAGCAACTTCCAGAGCTGCTCGACGCGATACTTGTCCATCGGATCGCCGAACCCCGGGCGCATGCAGAAGCCGACGAGGTTATACCAGCGCGACAGATGCCCCGGTGACAAGCGGCGCTGATCGGCGACCTCGGCGAGAAAATCCCACAGCCGACGGCACAACCCGGTGGGCCATTTGTCGCGCCCGGCGTCCAGGGCTGCTTCGAGTTCCTTGGTCAACTGCTTCGGTTCAAGATTGTAGACCTCACGCTCCGCGTGAGGAGCCGACCCGTAGACGCCGCGAATCCGCGCCGCCGCCGCTTGCACCAGCTCCTCGGGCCAAACATCGGTCAGTGCGTTCTGCTTGGGCCCGTCCTCGCTCTTTTCGTCGGCATCGCGCACGATGTCGCGCACGTTGAACTCAAGCCGCCAGCGGTTGTTGGCCTCCTTGCCGACGCACCAGAGCTCCAGGGTGCCGATTTCGGTGCAGCGCGCCGCCAGGGTGACGGGCACGTTCTTCGTGCCGCTGCGTTTGCCGCCGCGCAGAACGGTGTGCAAGGGAGGCAGTTGCAAGAGCTGCGTCGGCGCGACCTGGAGCAAGTCGCCCGCCTTGTCCTTCACGCGCACCGTCGAGGAGTAAAGCGGAAACATCACCGGCTGTCCGAGCGACAACTCCAGCTCCGGCTGCGCGAGAACGATCTCCTGTCCCTCTTCGAGATGCTGCGGAACGACGCACAGGACAGACAAGGAGCCTGCCGGAGGGTCCATCTCCTTGTCTCCTTCTCTCCCCATCTCGATGCCGACGTAATACGACCGCGCGATGCCGCCGCCGATCCGCCGCCCGCCGGTGTGCTTGAGCCAGGCGAAATACGCGGCGCCCCACGCGACGGCCAGGTCGAGCGACGGATTGGTCAGCACCAACGATCGCTTATCCTCAGGCGTCAACCATTGATTGAGAATCTCGACCACACGATCCCGCAGGGCGGTGGCGGTGAACACGCCGCCGTTGAAAAGAATCGCGTTCGGCACCACGGTCCTACCCTCGACCACGAGGTGTTTCGTGAGGAAGCTGGCCAGATGCCGCGTGATCGCGGGATCGTTGACGAACGGCAAGCCCATCTCGTGCAAGCCGGCGCGGGCGCCTCGCGTCGGCTCGGCATCGCGCGGCACCAGCGGGAAAAAACCGTCGAGGATCGTGCGCCGCACATCCTCCGCGCTCAAGGTCGCATGCAGCGAGCCGCCGATGACCGAGCGCCCACGGCCCATTACGGTGACCGAGAACTTCTCCGGTCCGTCGGGGCTGAGCAGCGTCTCCTTACCTTGCCGACAGGCCTGCGTGAGCATGCCGTATTGCGCTGCGTCTAGCTTGCCCGCCGACGGCAGCTTCGTCTCAATAAACTTGGCGAGGGCCAGATCCATGTTGTCGCCGCCGAGCAGAAGGTGATCGCCAACGGCCTGGCGCAGGAAGGTGAGCGCGCCATGCTCCTCGCTCGCCTGGATCAGACTGAAGTCGGTGGTGCCGCCGCCGACATCGACCACGAGACAGTGATCGCCCGGTTTAAGCTGAGCCGCCTCCTGGGGCGTGTGCGTCGCCAGCCAGCAGTAAAACGCCGCCTGCGGCTCTTCGAGGAGGGTAAGGTTCTCGATGCCCGCCTTGCGCGCCGCCTCCACGGTCAGCGTGCGGGCCATGTCGTCGAAGGATGCCGGGACGGTCAGGACGACGGGCAGCTTTTCGAGCCGATACTCCGGATGCTTGCGGGCCATCTGGTGATTCCAGGCCTCGACCATGTGGCGGAGATAGCGTGTCGAGGCTTCGACAGGTGAGATGCGCTGCACATCGGGCGGAGCGCTCCAGGGCAAGAGCGGCGCGGAGCGATCGACGCCCGCATGGCAAAGCCACGACTTCGCCGACGTCGCCAGCCGCCCCGGCACCTTGGCGCCATGATTGCGTGCAAACTCGCCGATCGCATAGGCAGACTCTGGATTCCAGGGCAAGGCCGTCGCGCCGGCGGGCAAATCGTGAGCGCCGGGCAAGTAGAGAAACGACGGCAGCAGCGGCCGCGGCGCGACCTCGGCCGGCGCGATCAGTTGCGGCATGGCAAAGGAAAGGATCGCCGGCGCCGTCACCGTGCCTGCTTTGCCGCTGGAAAGATCGATGTAGGCCAGGGCGCTATTGGTCGTGCCGAGGTCGATGCCGATGAGAAAACGCGTCATGTGATAGAACTCGCGAAAACTCCGTAAGTCCGAGTCTTTCAAATGCACTAACCACAGAGACACAGAGGCACAGAGAAGAAAAGGAAGAGCGAAGAGTTGCGCAGTATCGCTAGAAGCGATTTCGGTGCGGTGTAAGAAACTGCGATTCCCCTTTCTTCTTGTCCTTCTCTGAGTCTCTGTGGTTAGGCATTTGAAGAATCCTGATGTTATTGTACGCCCAGCGGTTCGCTCCGCTCACCCCGGCGGTTGAGTGATTCTGTACAACGTCCCCATGACCCTGCAAGTTCTCGGCCTGGACATCGGCGGCGCCAATCTCAAGGCGGCCCACACCGACGGCAGTGCCCGCAGTGTGGCGTTCCCGTTGTGGAAAAACCCACGAGGCCTGACGGCCGAACTGCAACGCCTTGTCGAGTGCATGCCACGCCACGATCGCCTGGCCGTCACGATGACCGGCGAACTGTGTGACTGTTTTGCGACCAAACGCGAGGGGGTGCTGGCGATCGTCCAAAGTGTACGCGGCATTTCAGGCGAGACGCCGATCCGCATCTGGAGTACGCGTGGCCGATTCGTGAGTTGCGAAGACGCCAGCGTTGCTGCCGCTAACTGGCTCGCGCTGGCGCATCTTGTTGGGCGTCAATTCGCTCGCGAAAGAGTGCTCCTGATCGATACTGGCTCGACGACGACCGATATCGTGTACGTCAACCAGGGCGTTCCGGAACCGCACGGCCTCAGCGATCCGGAACGGCTTGCTTCGGGCGAGCTGGTTTACACCGGCGTCCGACGGACGCCGATCTGTGCCGTGCTGGGCGCGGAGGTCGCCGCCGAGTTCTTCGCGACGATGCTGGATGCCTACCTACTGCTCGGCCTCATCCCGGAAAACCCGACCGATTGCGACACCGCCGACGGTCGCCCGGCGACGCACGCTTTTGCCCACGCGCGGCTGGCACGCATGCGCTGTGCCGATGTCGAGATGTTCACCGCAGAGGAAGCACGTCAACTTGCCGAGCACGCCATCAGCGTGCAGGAGCGGGCCGTTCAGCAAGCGATGGAACGCGTCGCCGCCGGCCGGCCCTCGGTGGAACGCATCGTCGTGTCCGGCTCCGGCGCGATCCTGGGGCGAAATGTGTGCGCGCAGCAACCCGGCTGGTCGAAGTCGCCGTTGACTTCGCTGACCGATCTGCTCGGGCCGGCGTTGTCCGAATCGGCGTGTGCCTATGCCGTGGCTATGTTGGCCCGAGATGAACGGGAGATAGGGTGATGGCCCGTGCCTGGACCGTCGTGAAGGTCGGAGGCAGCCTGTTTGACCTGCCTGATTTGCGCACGCGCTTGCAAGCCTGGCTCGCGCAGCTCGACGCCGACAGGGTCCTGCTCGTCCCCGGCGGCGGGACGACGGCAGACGCGATTCGCAATCTCGACCGCGTCCATCAACTCGGCGAAGAAGCGGCGCACTGGCTGGCGATCCAGACGCTTTCGGTCAATGCTCGGTTCTTGCAAGTGTTGCTGCCGGACGCGCGGCTATTCGCCGAGGTTTCGGAATCCACCTTCGCTTACGCTTCGGGCTCGGAAATGCACATCCTGGACGCCATGCCCTTCTTCGTGGCGGACGAACAAAGGCCCGATCATTTGCCACACTGCTGGGAAGTCACCAGCGATTCGCTGGCCGTACGCGTGGCCGCGTTGCTCGGAGCGCAGGAACTGGTCTTGCTGAAATCGGTCGGGCCATCGCGATGCACCTGGTCCGCGGCATGGCACGATGGGCTACTGGATCATCACTTCGCCGATGCCATGCGCCAGGCGCCGGCAGCAATGCGGGTGCGCATCGTTAACCTGCGAAACGGAGCGCCTTGAGGATTCCGTTTACTTTGGCAATGCAGTCGACGAGCCGAAGAAAAACTCTTGCCAGGGCCGATTGCACCGTTTGGTGACGGTCACCAGGCGGCGGACACCGCCCCGCGAATCAGAATGAAGGCGGAATTTGTCATACTTTGCTGGAACTTTTGCAAATCCCAAGAGAGTCGACGAGCTGAACTAGCTGCCTGACCAGTTCCGATTGCACCGTTTGGTGACGGTCCCCCGTGGCGCACACCGCGCCGCGCACCGCGAACCAGTCGGGACGGGCGGGAAGCAGCACGCCGATCTCAGCAACGCCCAGTGAACCCGCCAACGCTATCCGAACCCCCGCTGCGCGCGCACGGCGACACAGGTCCTCGACCCAGGCAGGCGGCAGCCAATCGAGCAGTGTCGGGCGATTTTTGTGGAACGGATTATTCGCGTCCTTGCAATGGGTATCGACCAGCATCACACTGCCAGGGTGCTCACACGCAAGCGCAAAGACCTCCTCCACCGAGGGGGCCTGGGCGCACTCCCAGTCGGCATAGGCAGCCAGGACGACCTGCGGGCGATCCGGTTTTTCAAGCAGCTTGCCGAGACGGCAACGCCAATCGGATTTGCGCTGGCAGCCGGCGAGCCCCCATTTAATATAGCGCAGGCCAGGATTTGTAGACCCGGCCACTTCTTCACGCCATTCCCCCAGGGCCGCACTGACGGGGCGTCGCCCGGCAACCGCAGCGAGCACCTCTTGAATCACGCGAGGTTCCGCGCGCCCGAGCGGCCCATTGGCGGGTTCCTTCACGTCGATGAGCGCCGCGCCTCCCTCAAGTGCCGACAGGGCCTCCGCCGCGGAACGTACGCTGACCAGCATTTGCACGCCGTCCTCCTTGGTTGGCCGCGACGCACTAAGGGGCTGTCCGGCGATTAGTGTTACAACTTCATCCGGACGGCCTGATGGTATAGTTCCACTCGCCGTGGAACTTTGCTGGGCGAAGATTCACCGACGCCAGTTCGTCGTCGGTGACCTTGATGCCCGTTGGGTAACTGTTTTT
>SHZY01000196.1 GCA_009692065.1 Gemmataceae bacterium | reverse complement strand
TTTTGCCTCCTCACCAGAATCTGTGGGTGGATTATGGGCCGAATACTGATTTCGCACTAGTTTTACGAGGTTTGCACACGATTTTGCGGCCAACATGTTCAATGCGAAATGACGTCCACTTTTCCCGTGGTGCTAGCCAGAGTTCAGTCCCATCCGGATCGCCTCAAGCAGGCAAAAAGCCCACTACGTCCCATAACAAAAGCCATTGAACGCCCGAGCCATGCCTCACAAAATCCACCGCTAACTCGCTAACCCGCGCTAATTTACCCACAGATTCTGGTGAAGACCCACAATTTTTAACACCCTTTGACCTTGAAGGACTTTGCAATGGAACAAGCGATTGGACTGATTGAAACACGCGGCCTCGTGCCGCTGGTCGAAGCCACAGACGCCATGGCCAAGGCGGCCAACGTGCGCATTTACAAACGGATCCAAATTGGCGGCGCCTATATGACGACGGTCGTCACTGGCGATGTCGGCAGCGTGCGGGCGGCCGTTGAGGCTGGCGCCAATGCCGCCAGCCAGGTTGGCGAGCTGGTCTCCAGCCACGTCATTCCCCGCCCGGCAGATGGGTTGGTGGACGCGTTGTTTAACTAACTCCAGGAAAAGTTGGGAGAAGCAGGTCGCTACCCTCCCCTGGCCCCTCCCTGGAAGGGAGGGGAGTTTCATCATGAAGATCCTGGTTGCCAACCTCGGCTCGACGAGTTTTAAGTACCGGCTGTTCGACATGGCCGACGAGCGTCAACTGGCGCGCGGCGGCATCGAGCGGATTGGCGCTTCGGAAAGCCCGTGCTTTGCCGAGGTTGGCGGCAAGCGACATGAGTTGCAAGCAAAGGTTCCTGATCACGTTGAGGCAGTACGACGCTGCCTGGCACAGTTGACGGATCCCGAGCACGGCTGCCTCAAAAATCCGTCCGAGGTGGCAGCGATTGGGTTTAAGGCGGTGCATGGTGGACGCGTCAGCGGAGTGCAGCGCGTCACCGACGATGTTTTAGCGGCGATGGAGGAGATGAACTTGGTTGCCCCGGCACACAATCCGCCCTACATCGCTGCCATGCGGCAGCTTCGTGAGCGGCTACCGGAGATTCCGCTGGTGGCGGCCTTTGAAACGGGCTTTCACCAGACGATTCCAGACCGCAATCGATACTATGCGATACCCTGGAGTTGGGTCCAGCAGCATCAAGTTCGCCGCTGGGGATTTCACGGGGCCAGCCATGCCTACATCGCCCGCCGCGCTGCGGAACTTTGGCGGCAGGAAGGGCGAAATTCGGCCGGATTGCGGATTATCTCCTGCCATTTAGGAGGCTCCAGCAGCTTGACTGCGATCCGCGACGGACAGAGCGCGGCCACCAGCATGGGTATGAGTCCACAAACCGGGCTGCTGCAAAACAACCGTGTCGGCGATTTCGACCCGTTTGCCTTGACTCACATCATGGAGCGCACGGGACTGGCATTGGGCGAATTACTCAAGCAACTCTCCAGCCAGGGGGGGCTGCTGGGCCTCAGCGGCAAGAGCGGAGATGTCCGTGATTTGGAAGAAGCGGCGGCGGCCGGCGATGTTCGATCCAGGATGGCGCTGGACGTGTTCATCGCGAACATTCGACAGTACCTCGGCTGGATGCTGGTCGAACTCGGCGGAGCTGACATGCTGGTCTTTACCGGTGGCATTGGCGAGAACGCGGTCGGCATCCGCGCTGGAGTCTGTGCCAACCTTGGCGAACTGGGTATCGAACTGGATGACCAGCGGAACCGTGCTACCCGGACTGAGGGGGACATCAGTAGTGCCGCGAGCAAGACTCGCGTCTGGATCATACCGACCAATGAAGAGATCGTGGTCGCACGACACGTTCAAAAACTATTGCAAGGATAAATCCGATGTTCGTGGCCAAAGTCACTGGTTCGGTTGTTTCCACACAGAAGGTCAAGACGATGGTCGGCCAGAAGCTGTTGCTCGTCGAGCCGTACCGTTTGGATGAGAAGGACCGCACAAAGCTGGTCACCACCGGGCGCACATTCGTCGCCGTGGACACGATCGGCGCGGGGGAGGGAGATTTTGTGCTGATCACGCAGGGATCCAGCGCCCGGCTGACGCCGGAAACCAAATCGCTGCCGATTGATACGGTGATCATTGGTATCGTGGACACCGTCCACGTCGATAACGGCTGCGTCTTTAGTCGAAACGAGTAATCCATTAAGGTTAAAACCACAGAGACACAGAGGCACAGAGAAGAAAGGGAAGAGGCGAGGCCGAGAAAACTAATATTCACGCAACTTCCCACCTTTTTTCCATTCCCTGTGTTTCTGTGCCTCTGTGGTTAAAAAACAATAAAGCAGGACAAGTCATGCAACAGACGGAAGACCTGATTCGCAATGTGGTTCGCGAGGTGTTGGCCCAGATCGGCCGGCCGGCGCCTGCTGCCGTCAATGGCGCAGCCCGCTTTGTAGGCCGGCGCGGCGTATTCACATGCGTCAATGAGGCCGTGGCGGCTGCAACCGACGCCTTCGAGCAATTGAGCGAGCGCCCGCGGAAAGATCGCAAGAAGATCATCGACCATATCCGCCGGATCTCGATCGACCAGTGCGTTGAGTTGGGAACGATGGAGATGGAAGAGACCAAGATCGGCAAGCTGGCCCACAAGATCGAAAAGCTGCGCACTCTCGGCGAGCGCACGCCTGGTGTGGAGTTCCTCCGCAGTGAGGTTTTTAGCGGCGACCATGGACTGGCAGTGATCGAACACGCCCCGTTCGGCGTCATCGGCGCGATTACGCCTGTTACCCACTCACTGCCGACGATCACCGGCAACGCGATCAACATGATTGCGGGTGGCAATACCTTGGTTGTCAATCCGCATCCTGGCGGGAAGCGGATCGCGGCCGAAGGAGTGCAACGCTTCAACGAGGCTATCTATCGCGACCTGGGCATCGACAACCTGATCTGCGTCATATCAGAGCCGACGCTGGAAACGGCCGAGGCGATCTTCAAGCATCGGGGCGTGAAGATGATCTGCGTCACCGGCGGCCCCGCCGTCGCCCGGGCGGCGCTCAACAGCGGCAAGAAGGCCGTGGTTGCCGGCCCCGGCAATCCGCCGGTCGTGGTCGATGAAACGGCCGACCTGGACCGGGCGGCCAAGGCGATTATCCAAGGGGCTTCCTACGACAACAATTTGCTGTGCATCGGCGAGAAGGAAGTGTTCGTCGTGGCCGAAGTCTTTGACGCCATGCTGGCCGCCATGGAGCGGGCCGGAGCGGTGCGGCTATCGAGTCGCGAAATCGAGGCCCTTACCAAGGTGGCCATCAGCAGCGTCGGCGACGGAGAGCATAAGCACAATGTGCCGACCAAGGAGTTTATCGGCGCCGACGCGGCCGTGCTGGCTAAGGCCATCGGCAAGCACGTGCCGGCCGAAACGCCGCTGTTGTTCGGTGAGACGGACGAGTCGAACCCCTTCGTCCCCGTCGAGCAAATGATGCCGTTCCTCCCCTTTGTTCGCTGTCGGGATGTCGATGAGGCGATCGCCAAAGCCAAGCATTTTGAGCACGGATTCCGCCACACTGCCATCATTCACTCCCACAACGTCCGCAATATGACCAAGATGGGGCGGGCGCTCGACACCACGCTGTTTGTGAAAAACGGACCCAGCATGGCGGCCCTGGGCGTTGGCGGCGAAGGATACATTTCGTTTTCGATCGCCACCCCGACGGGCGAAGGAGTGACCACTCCGCTGACGTTTACCCGTGAGCGACGCTGTTCGCTGATTGATGATTTGTGCATTTTGGGGAAGTAGGAACAAAGTACTCTTCACGCTCCGCGTGAAGCCGTCATCACGCGGAGCATGATGGATACTATTATGCAAATCGGACTCGTCATCGGTACCGCCAACGCCACGGTCAAGCATCCATCCCTTGAAGGTTGGAAGATGCTGATCGTGCAATTGCTGGCTGCTGACGGGAAGTCGCCCGACGGCGATCCATTGTTGGCGGTCGATTCGATGGGTGCAGGACTAGGTGAACGGGTCATACTGACTAGCGACGGGGCCAGTACACGGGAACTATTGAAAAGCGAAACAACGCCGGTTCGTTGGACTGTGCTGGGAATCTGCGACGAATGAGCGCGGCAAAGGTGGATATCGAACAGATCGTGCGGCAGGTGCTGCGGCAACTTGACGGATCGAGCATTGCTGCTCGGCCGACGGTGGCCGACGCGCCGGTCTCCGCTTCCGGCGAGCTGCACGTAAGCGAGCCGGTGGTCACGCTCTCGCATTTGAAGGGGCAGCTCGATGGGGTCAAAAGCGTTGCCGTGCTGCCAGCGGCGGTGGTCACACCCGCTGCTCGCGATTTGCTGAAACTAAGAGGGATTGAACTTACACGCTCCCAGAAAGCCGCCAAACAGCCCTCCAGTGCGGTCGTGTTAGCGGCGGCTGAAACCGACTACGACGCGGCGGGACTGACTCGCATGTTGACACAACAGGGAATCAGCACGGAAAGGCTGGCACAGTGTGGACTGATAGCGGTCGTGGATGAACTTGTTGATGCAGTCGCCCGCGGTGGCAAGATTGGCGTCCTGTTGACACGGCAAACCGCCGCCGCGCTTTGCCTGGCCAACCGCACACGGGGAGTTCAAGCGGTATTGGCAACCAGTGCAGAGGCAATTCGATCGGCCCGCTCCACATTCGGGGCGAACCTGCTCGTGCTAGAACCCAAGGGAAAAGCAGTTCACGAATTGGCCGGTATAATTCGGACATGTGCCACACTAGCGCCGCACTGGGCAGATGGAATACGACCTCGATTGAGTTGAATAACAAGCACTATCGATACAACCCGACCTGTTGCGAAATGTCAACCAACACACCTCGCGTAACCTAGACTTTCCAAAATGCGAATTGCAGAAGTAATCGGCACAGTGACCTTGAACCGCTGGCACCCCAGCCTGGGGGGCGGTTCGTACCGCTTGGCCAAGCCGTTGTCTCTCAATGAGTTGACGGGACAAGCCAAGCCTTCCGGCGAGCCGCTGGTGGTTTACGACGAACTGGGGTCCGGAATCGGCTCGCGAATCGCGCTGAGCGAGAGTCGCGAGGCCGCCATGCCGTTTTATCCTGAAGTTAAACCGATCGACGCCTACAACGCCGCCATCCTGGACGCAGTGCGTGTCCAATCACCTCACCACGACTAACGGACTTGCCATGAAGACCTCCCAACACAATGCCCACCAGATCAAGCTGGAAATCTGCGACATCGGTCGCCGGATCTACAACAAAGGCTTTGCCGCCGCCAACGACGGCAACATCACGTTTCGCTTGAGCGAAAACGAAGTGTTGTGTACGCCCACGATGCACTCCAAGGGCTTTTTGAAGCCCGACGATATCTGCCTGATCGATATGAAAGGCAACCAACTTGCCGGCCGCAAGAAGCGGAGCAGCGAGGCTCTGCTGCACCTGCAAATCTACAAGGAACGCCCCGACGTGAAGAGCGTGGTGCATTGTCATCCGCCACATGCCACAGCTTTCGCGATCGCTCGCGAGCCGATTCCACAGTGCGTGCTGCCGGAAGTTGAGGTGTTCTTGGGCGATGTGCCGATTACCCGCTATGAAACGCCCGGCGGGCAAGCCTTTGCCGATACGATCATCCCGGTGGTGAAGAAGACGAACATAGTGATCCTAGCCAACCACGGCACGATCAGTTTCGGCGAGACGGTCGAAAGGGCCTACTGGTGGACGGAGATTCTCGATGCCTATTGCAAGATGCTGTTGTTGGCCCGGTCGCTCGGCAAAATCAATTACTTTACCGAGGAGCAGGAACGGGCGCTGCTGGAACTCAAAGGCAAATGGGGCTTCAGCGATCCGCGCAACGAAAAGGACATGAAGAACTGCGATATCTGCGCCAACGACATCTTCCGCGACAGTTGGAAGGACGCCGGAATCGAGCGTCGCGCGTTCGATCCTCCGCCTGTCATGCGACCCGCCTCAACCAACGGCGCAACCAGTGCTCCGGCGCCGGTTGCCGCACCGCTGCCCGCTGGAATTGACCAGGAAGCCCTAATCAAGGCGGTGACGGATCGCGTTCTGGCTGCTCTGGCTCATCAAAGCTGAAACTGCACCTTTGAATTGAGAAACAACCCATGAAAGCCAGCATCATCGGCGGCGGGGGATTGGTCGGATCTTGTGCCGGGTTTGCGCTGCAAACTGGCGGCATTGTGCGAACGATCGCCCTGTTGGACGTCAATGCCGATTTGGCGGCCGGGCAAGCGCTCGACATGCTCCACGGCGGCCCCAGCACGGCCGATCAGCAAATCGTTTCCGGCGGCTACGAACAGGTGTCCGACAGCGACGTGATCTGCATCACCGCCGGCTTGCGCCGCAAACCGGACGAAAGCCGCCTCGACTTGATCAATCGCAACGTCGATCTGTTCACCTCGATCCTCGGCGAAATCCGCAAGGCGGGCTATCGTAAGGACGCCATCTTCCTGGTCGTGTCGAATCCGGTTGACGTGTTGACCTACCTGGCGGCCAAGATGCTCGACCTGCCTCTTGGGCAGATCATCGGCCTGGGTACTCAACTCGACACGATCCGCTTCCGAGCACTGATTGCCCAGCAACTCAAGCTGGCGCCCACGCAAGTGGCAGCGCTGATCCTCGGCGAACATGGCGATAGCATGGTGCCGATCTGGTCGAGCGCCACCGCGGCCGGGTTGCCGTTGGAGAAATACACGGGCTGGTCCACGAACCTGGCGAACGAACTGTTCACACGCACCAAAGGCTCCGGGGCCGAAGTGATCAAGAAGAAAGGTGGCGCTGGCTTCGCGGTTGGCATCGCGATCCGCGACGTCATTCACTCGATCGCCCTAGATCAGAACCGCGTACTCCCCGTCTCCAGCGTGCAGCAGGGGTGTTATGACATTCGCGACGTGGCCCTTTCTGTCCCGACGGTCGTCGGCCGCCGCGGCGTGGTGGCCACGCATGAGATCGATCTCTGGCCCAAGGAAGTCCAGGGACTTCGCAAGAGCGGCCAGGTGCTGCGACAAACGATTGATGCTGTCATGGCTCGCGTTGGCGCCAAGGCGTAGCCCATGCAGAAAACGCTCGACCAAAAACTTGCCGACATTCACGCCAATCCTTCGACTTCGAAGGCATTTATCCTGGCGGACGCTAAGGATGCGGATATGGCATTCGGGGTCGGCGCACCCGGCAGGTCGCCGGAATCCCATGCCGGCGAGGCTCGTGCCCGATCCTTGGCCGACTATCGCGATCAGATCCGCGAGATCGTTCGCCAGGGTTTGGTCGATATCATGCTCATGTCCGCCAGCACAAACGACGTGTTGACGATTCAGGAGCGTCTGTTCGACAAGATCGCGGTCACGCCTGCCGCCAGAGCCAACGACGCCAGCGACGTGTTTGCCGTCCGTGGCGGCGGTTATCTATCCGAACCCTCGCGTCCCTTTCGCAGCTCCACGCTCGATCACATCCAGTGCGGCCACATCGACTGTGACGACGCGGAACGTGTGCGGGGCGCGAATCTGGGCCTCTACAGCATCACGCTCAACAACCGTCTGGACGAGGACCTGGCCACGCTCGAAGCCTATGGCCGATTCCGCAGCGAGGCGGAGTGCGTCGGGTTCCGCCACTTCCTGGAGGTGTTCAGCCCGAACGCGCCGCAAGGATTGGCCGGCAGCGATGTCGCCAGTTTTGTGAACGACCATATCGCCAGGACACTGGCCGGAGTAGCAATGGCAGGTCGGCCGCTGTTTCTCAAAATGGTTTACCAGGGCCCGCGCGCCATGGAAGAACTCGTCAACTACGACCCGCACCTGGTTGTTGGCGTGCTTGGCGGCAGCGCCGGGACCACGCACGACGCCTTCCGCCTGCTTCACGACGCCCGCAAACATGGCGCCCGAGCGGCCCTCTTCGGCCGCAAGATCAACAATGCCGAGTGCCAGTTGGCGTTCGTCCAGTTCCTGCGACTGCTGGCCGGCGGAGAAATCGAGCCGGCCGAAGCGGTTCGCGCCTATCACGGCGTCCTTGAGCGACTGAAGATCAAACCGTGGCGAACGCTCAGCGCCGACTTGGAATTAACAACAGGCGTAACATCCTACGGCGGCACAACAGTACCCGCATCTCATTCGGAGTCTGGAAGAATGGCAAGCGACGGCAAGAAGAAGGACTGCGGCTGCGGATGCGACGGCAAGAAACCGGGCGGCTGCACCGACAAGCACACCGACCATCCACTGGCAACAAGCGCCAAGCCGGACTTTTCCAAGATGACGACCGCCGAAAAGACAGCTTATCAAAAAGCCCGCCGCGATCGGGTCTTTGGCTTGTAACCAAAAAGTCGAAGGTTCAAATCCTGTCACAACGACTGTTTTTCCCGCATAAAACAGGCTTTTTGGCTTTTCGCCAGGGAGCCTTTTTTCGTTGGTGCTAGGCGGGTGCTAGGATTGAAACGGCTCGCCGGCCAGATCGGCCAATAGATGCTCGAGGGGCAGCATGCCTGTCCTCGAGGTGATGCTCGAGGGTGCCGCGGTGATCTCGACGGCCAGCAAATAGATAGGGCTACAACGCGATTCAGAGTACAGAGTTCAGAGTGTCAGAGGTAAG
>SHZY01000041.1 GCA_009692065.1 Gemmataceae bacterium | reverse complement strand
CTTCGGCAACTCAGTGGTAGCGATCCACAGCCCTTGCTCTTCGCGTTTTCGTTTGCCCAGAGCCATCGTGACTCCTTGGTCTTCGGTACGTTGATATCCCCAACATCTGGGCAACAGCATACCATGCCTGTCAAGAGGCGTTTTTCAACTGGCTGCTAAACAAAGAAACACTTACTTGAGTTCCGCAATCCGAAAATTCCGAAAGCTCAAATCCGTGGTCGGATCGTGCCCCTGGATGCTGATGTGGCCGCCTTCGAGCCGGCAGCCGGTGCGGGCGTTGTCGCTCTTGGGGCGGTTGTCGTACCAGTCGGTCACCTGCACGCCGTTGACCCAGGTTGCGAGATGGTTACCGTGCGCGACGATGGTCATGCCGAACCATTCACCGTCCTTCGACATCGCCTTACGCGCCGGCACGCGGCGATAGATGGCGCCGGTGCCGAAATCGACGGCGCTCGACATCATCTCTTTCTTGCCGACCAGCTTGTTCGTCTTCGGATCATACTCCTCAACAAGATACTTCTGCGTCGCTTCCTTGGTGAACTCATTGCGAATCTGCGCCTCGTAGCCGTTCTGATACTCATTCTCCCGGCAACGAAAGAAGATGCCGCTGTTGAGATACTTGCCGTTGGATTTGCATTCGAGTTGCAGGATGAAGTCCTTGTACTTGCGGACGGTTTGCAGGTCGCCGGGGCCGTCCTTGACGTTGATGGCGCGGTCGATGACGGCGAACTTCGATTTCTTGCCCGGAAACTCGCGCCAGCCGTCGAGATCTCTGCCGTCGAATAGAGAGAGGCCATCGAGCGGGCGGAGTTTGATGTTGCGCAGCATGAGCTTGTCCCCGAAGAGTTCAAAGAAATGAATCGTGCCGTTCCCTTTGGTTGGTCTGGTAACTTCCTCGCGCGTACCGGTAAAGCGGACTTCGTTTCCCCGTACAAGGATAGTCGCTTTCGTCCAATCTTTCGGCACCTTGAGCGCGATAGCCTGGTCAGGCCCGCGAAGGTTGCCCACTCCGACGTGGGCACGCGGCGCTTCAGAGCGATATTCGTAACTCAGTTCGAAGTCCCCAAATGGCATGGTGAACCGAGCTTCGTTGTAGACATTGAGTATGCCGTCCCTGGCAGTCATCGGCTCTCGCCCCTTCTCCTGGCTCCACCCAAACGTCGTCTCACCGTCAAACAGCAGAATCCAGCCGTTGGCGATTTCCTTCGGCGTCAGCTTGTTCTGGGCCTGGCACGGCAGCGCGATGGCCAGCAAGAGGCCGACGGACAGCAAGGTGCGTTGCATGGTTGGGTTCCCCGGCGAGCCGAGCTCCGTAAGGAGCCGGGTTAGCGACGGCGTAACCCGGCTCCTTACGCGGCTCGATTCGCCGATATACTATCCCAATGATCGTCGAAAGCCACCCGCTGCTCGATCTCCGCGCGTTCACGACGACCTTCGCGCGCCCGCTCGGCGATATGCCGACACCGCCCGAAGTCCTCTCGCTGTTGTCGCTGCAAGCCGCAGCACCGTTCAAGAGCGACGACGCGGTGCGTGAGGCCGTACGCGTCCTGTTGCGGCACGGCGGCTTCAAACCATCGGGGCGCAGCAAACCCGCGTCGGAATACCTCATCCGCGCGGTCAGCGAGGGCGCCTTGGCATCGATCAACGCCGCCGTCGATGTGTGCAACATCGTGTCGCTGCACAGCGGCTTGCCGATCAGCGTCGTCGATCTCGCCAAGGCGAAGCCGCCGTTTCGCGTCGGTGTTGCGCCGGCGGGATCGTCGTTTGTCTTCAATGCGTCGGGACAGGAGATCGACCTGGCGGGCTTGCTATGCCTGTTCGACGCCGACGGCCCGTGCGGGAATGCCGTCAAGGACGCCCAGCGCACCAAAACCGATCCGCAGACGACGCAAACGCTGACCGCGATCTGGGGCACGAAGACGCTGCCAGACCGAGGGGCACGAGCGGAATCGTGGTATCGGCAATTGCTTGAGCAACTCGGGGCGAGTACGATGGAGGTTCCACGGGAATCACCATCATCATGAATTCGCTTCAATCGCGCATCAAACAGCAAGCCCGCACGCTCGGCTTCGAGCTGGCCGGTATCGCCCCGGCGGCCGAGCCGGACGGCTTCGCACATTTGCAAGACTGGCTCGCGCAAGGCTTCGCCGGCGAGATGGACTACATGCAGCGGCACGCCGAGGCGCGCGGGCATCCGGAATCGATCTTGCCGAACGTCAAGAGCGTCGTGATGGTCGGCATCAACTACAAGAGCCAGGGGTCAGGAGTCAGGGGTCAGGGGGCAAGAATCAGCGGACGAGTTTCTAATTATGCCGGTGGACTCGATTATCATGATGTGCTGCGCGACAAGCTGAAAGCACTATTGAACTGGATCCAGGAGCAAGTGCCCGGGACGCGTGGCCGAGCGGTGATCGACACGGCACCACTCTTGGAACGCGACTTCGCGCGCCGCGCCGGCCTGGGCTGGTTCGGCAAGAACACGATGCTATTGCACAAGAAGCTCGGCAGCTACTTTTTCCTCGGCGCTCTCTTGCTTGATCTGGCGTTGCCCGCCGACGAGCCGTTTTCGACCTCGCACTGCGGCAGCTGCACGCGCTGTCTCGACGCCTGCCCGACCGACGCCTTCGTCGGGCCCTATCAACTCGACGCGCGCCGTTGCATCAGCTATCTGACGATCGAACTGCGCGGAACCATCCCGGAGGAACTGCGTGCGCCGATGAGCGACTGGATTTTCGGCTGCGACGTGTGCCAGGACGTCTGCCCGTGGAATCGCAAGACGCCGGCCGGCGCTGAAGCAGCACTGTTGCCCGGCAGCACGGGAACGCAGGTGGACTTGCTCGATGTGATGGGATTGAGCGCGGAGGAATTTCGACAACGCTTTCGGCACACGCCGATCTGGCGCACCAAACGTGCCGGTCTATTGCGAAATGCCGCGACCGCGCTGGGCAACGTTGGCGATTGCCAGGCGATCCCCGCGCTTGCGCGCGCGCTGACCGATGCGGAGCCGGTGATTCGCGAGGCGGCGGAGTGGGCAATCAAGCAGATCCGGCAGCGGGAAAAAGCCTTGAGGCCAACGTGCGGCTGATGCCCATTTCGATTTGGCGGGTTTACGCTACTGCCTCTTGTCCACTTCGGTATGGTTCCTACAATGAAAAATTCCCTGATTACCGTCGGGGATTCCTGACTTGATCGAGGTTTGCCATGAAAGTGCGTTCGAGCGTCAAGCGTATCTGCGAAAACTGCAAGCTGGTGAAACGGCAGGGACGCGTGTTCGTCATCTGCACCAATCCGCGTCACAAGCAGCGTCAAGGCTAAGGAGTTTCGTACATGCCGCGTATTCTTGGCGTCGATCTTCCCAATGAGAAACCGACGCATATTTCGCTCCGCTACATTCGGGGCATCGGTCCAACCACGGCGCTGGAAGTATGCGACAAGGCCAAGGTCAACCCGCAGCGGAAAGCGAAAGAGTTGACCGAAGAAGAGGTCGCCCGTATCGCCAACATCCTCGACCGCGAGTATGTGGTCGAAGGCCAGCTGCGACGCCAGGAACAGCAGAACATCGCGCGTCTGAAAGAGATCGGCTGCTACCGCGGTTTTCGCCATCGCCGCAATCTGCCGGTCCGTGGCCAGCGCACCCGCACCAACGCCCGTACTCGCAAGGGGCCGCGCAAGACCGTCGCGGGGAAGAAGGGCGTGAAGGAAGCGAAATAACCCGTTTTCTTCGTTTAGCGTCCGCCTGACGCCTGCGAACGCTAAACGAAGAATCGGAACTTGCCGTTTGCCGATTTCCCGCTACATTATTCCGAACCCACCATGATGGGCATTTACCCTGGCCCGACCTGCTGCAAGGTCGGGCAATGTCGTTTTCCTTGAGGATGTTACGACGTGGCCAAGAGCAAAAAGAAAAAAGCCCGACGCAATGTAAGCCGCGGCATCGCGCACATTAAATCGACGTTCAATAACACCATCGTAACGATCACCGATACGAATGGCGATTGTCTGTGCGCCGCGTCCGCCGGCACCGTCGGCTTCAAGGGAAGCCGCAAGAGCACCCCGTTCGCCGCCCAGCGCGCTGCGGAAGTTTGCGCCGATCGGGCGGCCAAGTTCGGCGTTAAAGAAGTCGAAGTCCGCGTGAAGGGCCCCGGTTCTGGCCGCGAATCGGCGATTACGGCATTACAGGCCTCCGGTTTGTCGATCAAGGTGATCGAGGACGTCACGCCGCTGCCACACAATGGCTGCCGGCCGCCGAAGAAACGACGCGTATAGTATTTGATTGAAAACTTGTTTGGGACAAAACGGCCCGTTTCCTTGCCGGATGCAGCGGAGCGATCCGGAAACGAAGCTGTGAATTAACACGCGGTTTTGTCCTTACAACAGAAGGATTAGTAACCATCCATGGCTCGTCATATCGACCCGGTCTGCAGACTTTGCCGACGCGAAGGCGTCAAGCTCTACCTCAAAGGCAGCCGCTGCGAAAGCCCCAAGTGCGCAATTGAGCGTCGCAACCAACCCCCCGGCATGCACGTGCGCCGTGGCAAGATGACGGAGTACGGCGAGCGTCTGCGCGAGAAACAAAAACTGAAACGCTTCTATGGCCTCTTGGAACGGCAATTTCGCCGCTATTTCGATCTGGCGGCGCGCTCGACGGAAAATACCGGCGAGGCGCTGTTGAGCCTGCTCGAGCGTCGGCTGGACAATGTCGTCCATCGCATCGGCTTCGCGCCATCGCGGGCCGGGGCGCGCCAGCTCGTGGCGCACGGCCATATTCAGGTCAACGGCAAGAACTGCGATATCCCCAGCTTGGTCTTGAAGGCCGGCGACAAGGTCGGCGTGAAGAACCGCGCCAAGAGCATCGCCATAGTGAAGCTCAACCAGACGGGCCACATGGAGCCGATCCCTGATTTCCTCGAAATCATCGGGGCCGAGCCGCCGGAAGGCCGCGTCATACGCATACCGAGCAAGGGCGACGTCGATCCCCGTCTGACCAAGGACAAGGAATTGAACGAGCAGTTGATCATCGAATTCTGCGGCCGATGATCCCCGTTCTCGTTTAGCGTTTGCGCAACGCCTTGCAATCGCGAACAACAAAACACTGCCCCGGATGGCGCCGGGCTAACCCAATAGGTCCCTGGAGGCTTGCTCATGCGTATCAAGTGGCGCGGTTTGGAACTGCCCAACCGATTGACTTACGAACGCGAGACCTTGACCGACACCTACGGAAAGTTCTTCGCCGAGCCCTTCGAAAGAGGCTTCGGCGTGACCATCGGCAACAGTCTGCGCCGCGTGCTCCTTTCCAGCCTGGAAGGCAGCGCCATCACGCGCGTGAAGATCCAGGGAGTGCAGCACGAAATCACCACGATCCCAGGCATCTCCGAGGATGTCACCGACATCATCCTCAACATCAAGAGCCTGGTCGTGAAGAACCTGACCGACCAGACGAAAACCATACGCATCGAGAAACGCCAGCACGGCGTGGTCCGCGGCTCGGATGTCATCGCCGACGAGACGGTCCAAATCATCAACCCGGAGCACGTCCTGGCCACTATGACCGATGACGTCCCATTCATCGTCGAGTTGACGGTTGAAAACGGGCGTGGCTACCGCACCTCCGACGACAATGCGGGCCCCGATCGCGAGATCGGCGTGATCCCGGTCGATTCCAGTTTTTCGCCCGTCGTCCGCGTGAAGTACGAGATCGAAGAAACCCGGGTCGGCCAAAAGACGAACTACGACAAGCTGGTCATGGAAATCTGGACGAATGGCACGCTCAGCCCGCACATGTCGCTGATCGAAGGGGCCAAGATCCTCCGCAAGCACTTGAACCCTTTCATCCAGTTCGCCGAACCGGGGCCGGAGATGTCTCTCGACGAACGAGCCGAAGCGGCGTCCACCGGCGATTCGGTCGATCACGAGCTGGAACGCAAGCTCAACATGAGCCTGGCCGAACTGGAACTGTCGGTGCGGGCGACCAACTGCCTCGAATCGGAAGGCATCACCACCGTTCGCGATCTGGTGATCCGCAACGACGAAGAGCTGCTCGAAGTCCGCAACTTCGGCGAAACTACGCTCCGCGAAGTCAAGCAGAAGCTGACCGAGCGCGGGCTCAACCTCGGCATGAAGATGCCGGTGCGGCGCTAGTCCGTGGTCGGTGGTCCGTAGTCCGTAGCAATACAGGCTTGGGTCATCTACTGTGGATTAGGAATACCGTTTTCTTGCTACTGGCTACGGACTACTGACTACGGGCTACTGCAATGCGACACAAAAAAGCCGGCCGAAAACTGAACCGTAACTCGACGCATCGGCTCGCGCTCTATCGCAACCTGACGAGGGCGCTGATCCAGCACGAGCGGATCATCACCACGTTGCCGAAGGCGAAGGCGGTACGTCCGTTCATCGAAAGGCTCATCACTATCGCCAAGCAGAACACGCTGCACGCGCGCCGCTTGGTGATCTCCCGCCTTGGCCCCGCCGCCGAGGCCGAGGTGAAACCGCACGAGGACGACGACGGCGCCGCCGATCATCGTACCGTAGTGCAGAAGCTGTTCTCCGATATCGCACCGCGTTTTGCGCAGCGGCCGGGCGGCTACACTCGGATTCTCAAGCGACACGAGGTGCGTTTGGGCGATGCCGGTGCGACCGCTTACCTGGAACTTTTGAAAGCCGGCGAAACGCGCAGCCGCGCCAAGCCCGCTTACCAGGCGGCGGTTCCCGCCCCGAAGGTAGAGGAGCAAGCGGCTCCGCCGCAAGAGCAACCGGCGGCACCGGCTGTAGCCGACGCAACCGCGCCGGCTGGTCCGGCCGAGTGATGATTCTCAAAAAGCGAAAGCCGACCCAAGTGGGTCGGCTTTATTCGTTCTCATCGGCCTTTATTTTTCCCGCACATCCAGGCACACTACCTTCTTCTGATCGCGCACATACAAGAGTCCGTTCGATAGCACCGGCACCGACCAACATGAACGCCCCTGCGCGGAAAACTGGAATCGCGATCGCTCGGTGTATTTCTCCGTGTTCGCCTCCGCCAGCGCCAGCACACCGTTTGCCCCGTAGATGATGAGCTGATCGCCAACCAGCAGCACCGAGCCCTTGTCGAAACCACGTTCCTTCCACGTCACTTCGCCGGAACCGAGGCTCATGCACACCAGGTTCGTGTCGTCGAAGCCGTAGACGTGATCCTGGTGGCGAACACTCGACGAGAAGTGGTTGCGCATGTTGCGATTCTTGTAGACGAGGCTCGGCCGCCAGTCGTCGCCGGATTTTTCGATCTTGAAGACCGCGCAGCCTTTGCCATAGCCGGTCGAGATGAAGACGTAATCGTCCATGACAATCGGCGTGGCGATGTTGCACTGCTGCTGGACGGGCCAGGGATAGCTCCAGAGTTGCGCGCCCGTATCCGGAGTTACGCTGACAAGCCGACTTCCGGTAAGAAAGAGGATTTGCCGTTCGCCGTGAAAGGTGGCGCCGACCGGGGAGCTGTAGCTGGCGAGGTCGTCATGTGTCTTCCAGAGGACGTCGCCAGTTTTTTTGTCGAGGGCAGCCAACCCGCACGCCTTTGGCCCGCCGGGCATGATGAAGACGCGTTCGCCTTCGACGAGCGGTGAGAAGCAGACGCCCCATTCCGGAATTGGCGCAGAAAACTCTTCGAGCAGCTTCTTCGACCAGACGACCTTGCCGGTGTCCGCGGTCAGGCAATGCATGATGCCGGTGCCGCCGACGGTGTAGATGTGCGTGCCGTCCACGCTTGGCGTCGAGCGCGGGCCGTTGCCGTAGTTGTTTTTGTAGGCGCAGTCATACGTGTGGCGCCAGATCTCCTTGCCGGTCAGTGCATCCCAGGCGACGACCGCCTCGCTGCCTGCGTCCTGGAAGATGGTGAAGGCGCGTCCCTCGGCAACGACAACGCTCGCATAACCATCGCCGGTCGGCTGCTTCCAGAGCACGTTCGGCCCGCCGGTCGGCCATTCGGTGAGGATGCCTGTCTCGGTGGAGACGCCGTCCCGATTCGGCCCGCGCCATTGTGGCCAATCGTGCGTTCCGGTCTTTGGATCGCTGAACGTGTGGTCGGCCAATGCCTTCGCCCGCTCCGGGTCGGCGTGCGCCTGGTCGAGCCGGCGAAAGTGATAGAGTGCCAGGCCCGCGAAGACGAACCCTGCCAGCGTGATCACGAGAAAATCCAGCACTCGGCCACGGCGGAGACGAGACGGGTGGATTGGCATACAACGACCTCCGTGCAAGGATGAGTTCTTTGTCGAAGGATTACCGGAGTTTGTCAAGGATGTTTAGCCCCGCCTCGTAGAGGCGGGTTGGCAAAAGAGCGCCCGCCTCTACGAGGCGGGGCTAAATGAGGAATGCAATGCCTACTCCCTCCCCCGGCCGCCGTTTGCGTGACGCCTTCAATCGCCAACCCATCGCGGTGCCCGGCGTGTTCAACGCCCTCGTCGCCAAGATGGCCGAGCGTCTGGGGCACGATGCGGTCTATCTTTCTGGGGGCGCCCTGTCTGCGGCCTACGGCGTTCCGGACGTCGGCCTGATCACGCTGACCGAGTTCGTCAATGAATCGCGCACGATTGCTCATGCCACGAAGCTGCCGCTGTTGTGCGATGCCGACACCGGCTTCGGCGAGGCCCTCAACGTCGAGCGCACGGTGCAGCTATTCGAGGAAGCGGGGGTCGCCGGCATTCATCTGGAAGACCAGGTGTTGCCGAAGCGCTGCGGGCACCTGTCGGGGAAAGGGCTCGTGAGCACCGAGACGATGGCCGCCAAGATTCGCGCCGCGGTGGCCGCCAAGCGTGATCCCGATTTCGTCATCATCGCCCGTACCGATGCCCGCGGCGTGCATGGCATGGAGGACGCCGTTCGCCGCGCCAAGATGTATCTGCAAGCAGGCGCCGATGCGATCTTCCCGGAGGCCCTGGAGACGCCGGAGGAGTTCGCCGCCTTCGCGAAAGCCGTGGACGCGCCGCTGCTCGCCAACAACACGGAATTTGGTCGCAGTCCGAATCTCACCGTGGAAGCGTTTGGCGCCCTCGGTTATTGCATGGTGCTTTTTCCGCTAACCGCATTCCGGGCCGCACTTAAGTCGGCACGTGATACGTTGTCCGACATTAAGACCCTTGGCCATCAGCGTGAACGGCTGGCCCAGATGTTGACGCGGGCGGAGTTGTACGAGTTGTTGGAGTATTCGGACTACGAAGCGCGCGATCTCGCGTATTTTGGCTGAAAAATGAGCCACGGATCAAACACGGATGAAACACGGAGAAAACGGGGTAATCCGATGCCATTACTGCTCTTCCACTCTATCCGTGTTTCATCCGTGTTTCATCCGTGGCTCTTCTCTGCATTTTTTCTCTGCGCTCTCAGCGTACTCTGCGGTGAATCCACATTAGCCCAACAGCCGAATAAGCCGACCCGCCTCCTGAAAATCTCCGGCTTCATCCAGCATCTGCAGTGGTCGCCTGACGGCAAGAAGTTTCTCTTCACCCGCGGCAACTTCGGCGGCAAGATGGGCCTGTGGACCGTCAACATCGACGGAACCGAGTTGTCGCAACTCCTGCCCAAAGCGCCGGTGCCGCAGTTCGATGGCCACTGGTCGCCCGACTCAAAACGCATTCTCTTCGTCTACGACATTCTGCAAGGCACCGATGGCAAGCTACAACTCGACACGATGAACGCCGACGGTTCCGGCCAAAAGAATTTGCTCCCGCACAAGAACTTCTTCGAGGAATCGCCGCGATTCTCGCCCGAAGGCACAAAGATCGTCTGGACTAGCACGCGCAACAAGAACCAGGACATCTGGATCATGGACGCCGACGGCAAGAATCAAAAAGCACTGACAACTGACCTTGCCATCGACAACTCGCCAACCTGGTCGCGCGACGGAAAGCAAATCGCCTTCACCAGCGCCCGCGCCGGCAATCTCGATATCTGGATCATGAATGCCGACGGATCTGGCCAAAAACGCCTCACCGACAACCCCAGGATGGACTACTGGCCCGTCTGGTCCCCCGATGGCAAGAAAATCGCCTTCACCTCCAATCGCGACGGCAACTACGAAATCTATCTGATGAACCCCGACGGCAGCGGGCAACGCAACCTCACCCAGCACCCCGGCAACGACAACTTCGCCACCTGGTCACCGGATTCACGCCGCGTCGCCTGGATCTCGAATTGCGATGGCGAGTATGGGATTTTCGTGCTGGAGGTAGGGAAGTGAATCCTCTGGACCGACCCGACGACGACGCGGTATAATCGCCGTGGGGGTAAACATGCCATTGACGATTGAAGTCGAGCAGGAAGATGACGGCCGCTGGCTTGCAGAAGTACTATCGCTACCCGGCGTTCTGGCTTATGGCCAAAGTCGTAGGGAGGCCGTCGAGCACGTTCAAGCGTGGGCATTGCGGGTGCTTGCCGACCGGATTGAACATGGCGAGGCGATTCCAGAAATGGATAGCGTCTTCGCGGTGACGCCATGAGCCAGTGGCGCTCGTCCAAGGCCCGGCGTGTTCTCGCAGCTCTCTTGCGAATCGGCTCGCCGGGGCATGGTCCTTCAGGCGGAATTTCTTGTCCGGTTGCACGCGGACCATGTCGATAATGTCTTGTACGGTGGGCATGGTGTTTATTCCGAAATCTGATCTTTCAATGCGATTCCGTTGTTTATACTATGATGAAGTACGCAAAAGGGGGGATTTCCATGCTGACACTTTCCAACGGCAAGAGCCGCTACTGCGACGGCTTGTCGCGGCGTTCGTTTCTGCAAGCGGGCGCGCTCGCGATGGGCGGCCTGAGTCTGCCATCGCTATTGCAGGCCCAACAGCAAACGGGGACGGGATCGCATAAAGCCGTCATCATGGTCTACCTGTCGGGCGGGCTTTCGCACCACGACACGTTTGACCTGAAGCCGGACGCCCCCGCCGAGATCCGCGGCGAATTCAATCCGATTGCGACGAGCGTGCCGGGGATTCAGATTTCCGAGTATCTGCCGCGCCTCGCCGGCATGATGGACAAACTGGCCGTGGTGCGCTCGATCGTTGGCTTGCGCGACGAGCATTCGAGCTTCCACACCACCACCGGCTACGGCATGGACATCACGCGGCGTGAAGGCAAGCCGAACGCCGGCTCCGTCATCTCGCGAGTCCTGGGCCGCACCACGCCCGTGATTCCGGCTTATGTCGATCTGTTCCCGACGATGCAGCATCGCCCGTACAACATCCCCGGGCCGGGTTTCGTCGGTCCAGCCCATGCCGGCGCCAAGGTCGAGAACGATCAAATCAATCTGATGCGGCTCGCGGATCTGTCGCAGGATCAATTTCAATCGCGCCGGCACCTGCTCGACTCGGTCGATCAACTGCGCCGCTCGGTGGATGACGCCGCGCTGAGCCGGATGGACGTCTCTTATCGCCAGGCGTTCGAGGTGCTGACTTCCAACCGACTGGTCGATGCGCTCGATCTGCAAAAGGAAAACCGGGCTGTCCGCGATCGCTACGGTTACGGTTCGCCACGCCATCAAGGCGACGGCGCTCCCTTGTGGAATGACCAGTTGCTAATGGCCCGTCGATTGGTCGAGGCGGGCGTGCGCTGCGTCACCGTCGCCTATGGCTTCTGGGACACGCATGGCGGCAACTTCCGCCACCTGCGCTCGAACCTGCCTGTCTTCGATCAGGGCATCTCCGCCCTCATCGAGGACATTCATCAGCGGGGGCTCGATCGCGATGTCAGTGTCATCGTCTGGGGCGAGTTTGGCCGCACGCCAAGGATCAACCGCGACGCCGGCCGCGACCACTGGGCCCCGGTGAACACTGTGCTGATGGCCGGCGGCGGGATGCCGACGGGTCAGATGCTCGGCACCACCGACCGCATCGGCGCGTACGCCCACCAGAATCCGATCCACTACCGTAACATCCTCGCCACGCTCTATCACAACCTCGGCATCGACCCGCACACGATTGTGCGTGACGTTCTCGATCGGCCCGCGACAATCCTGCCCGAAGACGCGCGGCCCGTGCGAGAGTTGTGCGCGTGAATCCAACAAGCCCTGGGGTGAGGTACTCCGAACCCCAGGGTTCGGAGTACCTCACCCCGGGGCTTCTCCCTCAATCCCGCAGCGCCCGCCCCGTCAGGTGCAGAAACACCCGCTCCAGGTTCGGCTCCTCAGTCTCCAGACTCGTCATCTCCACTTGCTCCTCGGTCAGGATCGACACGAGTGGCAAGAGCACGCGTTTCACGTCCCGGCATTCAATCTCGACGGTCTCTGCGTTCGGCGTTGTGATCCGCAGCACGTCCAGGGATTGCATGCGCTCGCGCGCCTTTGCGGACAGCGCCCGAGCGCCAAGCCGCAAGCGGCTGGGCAACTGGCCGAGCAGATGCTTCACCGTATCACACGCGATCAGCTTGCCCTGATCGATGATGCCGACGCGCGGGCAGAGGGCCTGCGCTTCCTCCATGTAGTGGCTCGTGTAGACGATCGTCACGCCCAGCGCATTCAAGCGGCGGACTTCTTCGAAGATGTGGTTGCGCGACTGCGGATCGACGCCGGTCGTCGGCTCATCGAGCAGCAGGATCTGCGGATCGTGTACCAGCGACGCGCCGAGGTTGAGCCGGCGCTTCATGCCGCCGGAGAAAGTGCCGGCCCGCTGATCGGCGCGGTCGGCCAGGGCGATGGCTGTCAAGATCGCATCAATCCGCTGCTCCAGGCTGTTGCCGTGAAGGCCGTAGAGCTGGCCGAAGAAGCGAAGGTTCTCGCGGGCGGTCAGCTCGTTGTAGATGGCGAGATCCTGCGGCACGATACCGATCAGACGGCGCAAGTTGCGATCGCGGCGGTGGAATTCTTGATTGCCGAGGAAGACCTGGCCGGCGCTCGGATCGAGCAAGCCGGAGACGATTGACATGAGCGTGGTCTTGCCCGCGCCGTTGGGACCGAGGAGTCCAAACATTTCACCTTTGCCGACGGTGAAGGATATGCCGGCGAGGGCAGGCGTTTGCCCATAGTCTTTCCGCAGATTGCGAACTTCGAGCATGATGTTGTGTTGCTATCTGGGTCGGATTTGGCATGATAGGATGCCAGGCGTCAAACTCATTACATAGCCCCTGGCTTGCCAGGGGTGGCTGGGCGATGGCCATTCTATGAAACGATCACTGAAAATCCTGTTCCTGCTCGCACTCATCCTGGGCACTTCTAGTGTCGAGATCCGCTCGGCCGACGAAAAGAAAATCGAGGCCAAGCAAAAGATCGACGAGAAGAACGGCCAGGTCGATTGGCAGAAGCTGCTGGGGGCCTTGCGCGAACGGTTCGCGACGTCGCAGGACACGACCTTGCAGCAAACGCGCATCGACAAGGCTTTTTTCACGATCAACGAGGACGACCCCGATCTGCCGCCATTCTTGAACTTCAAGGGCATTACCATACGGACCGCGCACGACGACGAGAAGAAGATGAAGGACTTCCTGCTCAAGGAGCTGGGCAAGCTCGTCGTCCCCGGCGTCAAGTCTATCGTCAAGATCGACGAGATCGCCTTCCGCGAATCGCCCATCTACACGCTGCAAGACGCCGCCGTCCTGGCCTTCAAGAAGGACGCAACGTTGAACGCATTCTTCGAACGCGCGACCTACGCGGCCGACGGCAGTCTGCAACTGCACACCCTGTGCTTGCGCTACGACGAATCGACCAACGCCAAGGTCGCGAAACTCCTGGCAGACAACCCGCTCGCGGCCGATCTCATTCGGCTCCCGATCGGCAAACAGACGAAAGGACCGACCGTGATTCGCCGCGATCACGATTGGCTAGGCCAACGGCTCGGCCTCCAGCGCCAGTTCGCCGACGATCCCGACGCACTGCTTACGCGCACCCGGCTCGACGACGGCTATCTCCAGTATTCCAAGGATCGCAAGGCCATTCACTTTCACGTCAACGGCGTTTGCATCCATCCGCCGGCGCTGGTCGCCGACGCCGAGCGCAGCAAACGCTGGAAAGCAAAACTTAGCGGGCTCATCCCCAAGGTCGCTTACGAGCCTATGGTGACCGGCATCGCCATGCTGCCGAACCCAAGCATCACGTGGCAGAACCTCGCGGCAAGCCTGGAAACCCATGACGACATCTTCTTTCACCTCGCGAAGTTCGACGCTCAAGGAAAGTTGAAGCTCGAGGTGAGACTGCCGATCGAGCTGAGACGAACCTCCGCGCTGCAAATCGCCGCCGATGTCCCAGCCCAGGCCAAGCTTGTTCCTATCGACGAAAAGAGTTTCACCTTCCGTGTCTGGAGTTGGCACGAAGTGCTGCCGAAGGCGCAAAAGCGTCTGGCTAAGGGAGACTTTTTGCTGCAGCGCACGCGTGTCGATCGCATGTTCCTGAAGTACGAACCTACGCGTGGCGAACCGGTGCTGCATATCAACGGTGTCAGCTTGCATCCGACCGAAGTCGAGCCGGCAGACCAACTGCGTGTCAAGCTGGAACCGTCGTTTACCGATATCTTGCCGATCCCGCTCGATCACAAACTAGTTACCGAGCGCATTCGATTCTTGACCAGTCCGATCTACGGTATGCAAGCCGAAGCCGTGTCGCGCAGCCTTGACGGCCTGCTCTTCGCGAACGGCCGCTATGATGCAAATGGGGATCTTCATCTCGCCATTGTGACCGGCACCAAGGGACAGCGTGAGGAGGCCGAGAAAATCGTAGGCGCTAAGCCACTGCCGCCCGGCGTCACGCGCATGAAGGACCAACCGCAGCTCGATTTCACAGACCTAGCCTGGGCCGATTTCCTGAATGAAACCCAGCACTGGATGGCGCGCAGCAGCGATCCGCTCTTGCGCAAATCGCGCCTGGATCGTGGGTTCTTCAGCTACCCGGCCAGCAAGATCGGGCCGGATCTCAACCTGCCCATCCTCGGCATCTATCCGAGCAAGGACGCCTACAACGCCCGCCTGAGCCGACAGATCGGCGCCTTCGCGCGGATCGCCATCGCGGATCAACTGCGCGCCGGCCCCATCGCCGCCGTGCCGACCGTCGAGAGCATTGCCAATCCGACGACCGTCGTGCAAGCCAAGGTCCCTGAACACACAACACTAGACGGCGTTCGCCTCGACGACGCCAGCTTTGACAAGGACAAGAAGTTAATCTTGCACGGCATCTGGACCGGCAAGGAGCAGCAGACGCCGCTCGAAAAGCTGCTCCGCGTAACGCTCACGCCGGCCCATCCCGCGCTCAAGCACGGCATCAACTGGAACGCGCTGCAAACCTTCGACATCGCCGGCCTTTTGCTGTCGATGCGAACCTGGATCGCCGAGCAGGACGCCATCGACGAAGTATGGCTCGAACGCTTGTACTTCGATGCCAAGGGGGACTTCCGCGTGGCCGGCTTCTACACGCGCCCGCAGGACCGCGACAAGGCCGTTCCCAAGTTGACGCAAACCTTGCCGACCTTTGAAAGCAAGAAACTGCCGAGCATCGACGGCGAGGCACCGTCGCCCAAGGTTGACGAGAAGAAAGAAGTGCCGGTGGTGTTCCTGCAAGGCCCGAAGGACGACGGCCCGTTCAAGCTTGATCAGCTCCAGAACATCGGCCAGCACCTGCGCGACAGTATTCCGAAGAGTTTCAAATGCGATGGCCTGCGTATCGACCGTTGCTATTACGATCCGCACGGAATCTTCCACATCGAAGGACTCGCCGATCACCCGGCTCAGACTCTGGAACTCCGAGGTTTCCTTGATGGACCAGGCGTGCCGTTCGATCGGAAACGTCAACTCGGTAAAGCCTGGACCGAAGGCCGGCAGACCGTGATCCCGCTGTTCCCCATGATGGTCAGCCTGCGCGAAAATCTGCCGTCGCTGTCGGAGTTCGATGGGCTGACATTGACGCGCGCCTATCACGATCCGAAGAACCGCCTTGTTCTGTCCGGCAACGCCATCGGCGACCACGATGCGAAACAACTTACCGAGACACTGAAACGCCTGCTCGACACGCATCCGCGCTGGCAGCTACGCATCACCGCAGGTGTCGTTCTCGAAATCACCGACAAGAAGGCCGCCGACCGCGAACTGGCCCAGCGGCTCACCATGCGAGCGCTGCACCTCTTGCAAGTCAACATCGGCGAAGCACGCATCGAACCCGCCTATCCGACGCCGATCGGCTGGTGGAGTCATGGTTGGCCGTTCGATGAGAAGCTGCCGCGCGTGCGCCCGACCGACGACGACTACGAACGCGCGTTGCAAAGTCTCGACGCCGCGCTGGTGCATAATCCGAACAGCACGTTGGCGTGGTATCTGCGCGGTTACTGCCTGCAAACGAAGAACCGTTCCGACCTGTCGCTGCGCGATTTCCGCCGCATGGCGGCAATGGAAACCGAGGACAAGGAACTGCGGCACAACCGCATCCTCGATCTCGAACTCGTGCAGGGCAAGCTGAGGCAGAGCGCTTACCGCATCGAACAGGACGCGATCGTGCAGGTTGCGGATGGGTGGACGCTGCGCATTCTGCCCGAGAGTCCGGTGGCAGGCGATCCGATGCCGAAATGATTCCGCCGATTTCGTTTAGCGCCCGCATTGCGCCTTGCGGGCGCTAAACGTAAACCAGACACGCTAAACATTTCCGGCCGCAGTCATAAAATAACGCATATCGCCCACAATCCCACGGAACCGCAATAATGTCCTCCCTCATTGGCCAACCGCTCGACTCACTCGATTCCCCGCAACTGTTGCTCGACCTTGATGTCATCGATGCCAACCTGCGCCGCATGTTCGATGCCGGCAAGGCACGCGGCGTCAATGTGCGCACGCACTTCAAGTCGCTCAAATGCGGCGGCCTGGCGCGTTACATCCAGGCACACGGCGGCACGACGTTTCTTGCCGCCAAGCTCAATGAAGCCGAGGTGCTCGCGGATGCTGGCATCACCGATATTCTCATCGCCAACCAGGTCGTGGGACCGCAGAAGATGCAGCGGCTGGCAGCACTCGCCAAACGCGTGCAGCTTCGCGTCTGCGTCGATCAGGCCGAAAACGTTGATCAACTGAGCCAAGCGATGCAAGCCGCCGGCGCGACGCTGGGCGTCTTGATCGAGATCGACATCGGCATGGCCCGCTGCGGTGTTTTGCCGGGTGACGCTGCCGTGCCGTTGGCGCAGCGCATCCAGAAAAGCCCTGGCCTCCGCTTCGATGGCTTGCAGGGCTATGACGGCCATCTGCAACTCATCCCCGATGTCAACGAGCGCAAGGCGAAATGCCACGAAGGCATGGAACAACTGACCGGCACGCGGCGTCTGATCGAGAAAGCGGGCATCGCGGTTACTGTCGTCACCGGCGCCGGCACGGGGACCTGGGAATTCGTCGCCGGCTATCCGGGCGTCACCGAAATCCAGCCGGGCTCATTCGTGCTCATGGATTGCGTCTATCATCTGGTCCGCCCCGAATTCAATTGCTCGCTGTCGATTCTCACCACCGTCATCAGCACTCAGCCCAAGTGGTACACGCTCGATGCCGGCTCAAAGGCGATTTCCAAGGATTTCGGCATGCCAGTCGTCAAGGGCAAGCCTGCTGAAACCATCACTCGCCTCTCGGAAGAACATACCAAGGTCGAATGCGAATCGGTCCCCGTGAAGGCCGGCGATCGCCGCGAGGTGATTCCTGCCCATTGCTGTGCGACCATGAATCTGCATCGGCAGTGCATCGCAATCCGTAAGGGGAAAGTCGAAGCGGTTTGGCCCATCGAGGCGAGCGGGCGGTACGATTGATTCTCCAGTGGATGAAACATGAGCAAAGAAGATCAACTGCGGCAGGTGCTCGATAGCGGTATCGTCGCCGTCGTGCGTTCGCCGGATAGCCAGCAGCTTGTCGAGGTCGTACGCGCTCTGGCCGATGGCGGTGTCACGGTTGCGGAAATTACGATGACGGTGCCGGGTGCGCTTGACGTCGTCAAGCAGGTGCGCGCCGCCCTGGGTGATCGCGTGCTGTTGGGTGCGGGGACGATCCTCGACCCGGAGACTGCACGGGCCGCCATCCTCGCCGGCGCGGAGTATATCGTCGCGCCGACGTTGAACCTCGAAGTCATCCGGCTCTGCCAGCGTTACGACAAGCTGGTAATGCCGGGCGCGTTCACGCCGACCGAGATCCTGGCGGCGTGGGAAGCGGGTGCGGACATCGTGAAAGTATTTCCGGCTGACGTGGTCGGGCCGGCGTTCTTCAAGGCGATCAAGGGACCGTTGCCGCAGATTCGCGTGATGCCGACCGGCGGCGTCGATCTCACCACGGCGGCGGCGTTCTTGAAGGCAGGCGCGTGCTGTCTGGGCATCGGCAGCCAGCTCGTCGAGCCGGCCGCGATTGCCGCACGCAACTTCACGCGCCTCCGCGAACTGGCGCAGCAGTATGTGGCAATCGTCAAGGAAACCCGCGCGAGCATGAAATGACCTTCGTTGTGGCACGGTCTCCTGAACGTGCCACGCACACGCTACGGAGACCTGCGGTCCGACCCGTGGCACGGTCAGGAGACCGTGCCACAACAGGAATATCATCCATGGGTGCGTTTCATTCGCGTGACCAGGTCCGCACATTCGATCAACACGCCATCCAACAACTCGGCATTCCGTCCGCCGTCCTGATGGAAAACGCCGGCCGCGGCGCAGCCCAACTGCTGCAATCGCTTGGCGTCCGCGGCCCCGTCGTCATTTGCTGTGGCAAAGGCAACAACGGCGGCGACGGGCTCGTCATCGCACGCCATCTCGCCGACTGGGGATTCGACATTCGCAGCCTCCTCTTCGCGACGCCGGATGACCTGTCTGCCGAGGCCGCGATGCAATGGGACATCCTGCAAAAGCATGGCGTGCCGACGGAAGTTTGGCCGGGGACGCAACTCGATGACGCCAAGTTGACGTCGAGGTTCGCGCGTGCCGACTGGATCGTGGATGCGCTCTTCGGCACCGGGTTGACCGGACCGGTGCGTGCGCCGTTTGATCGCATCATTCCGCTCATCAACGCGAGTTCTGCCAGGGTGTTGGCCGTCGATATTCCGTCGGGGCTCGACTGCGATACCGGCGAACCAGTCGGCGCCGCGGTTCGAGTGGAGCACACGGCCACGTTTGTGGCGCCGAAGCTTGGCTATCGAAATCCTGCTTCAAGGGAGTGGACCGGGCGCGTGCATGTCATCGAAATTGGAGTGTAGTCGTCACGATCCGCGTGACGGACTTTCCTCACGCGGAGAGCATGTGAAATAATCTCACGCAAAGGCGCAAAGTCGCAAAGGAAAACAAGAATCGATGCATTTACCTGGCATTTCTTTGCGGCTTTGCGCCTTTGCGTGAGTCGTGGTTGATTTTTTCACATCCTGGGAGCGTGAGGTCTACACTGGTTGCTGCTGCGTCATGCAGTGGAGTGTGCCGAGACCCCAGACGAGATCGACGGCGTGGATACCGACGACGCGACGAGTCGGAAACAACTCTGCCAAGATTCCCAGTGCGATACGATCGGCCGGATCATTGAAGGTCGGCATCAGCACCACGCCGTTGGCGATGTAGAAGTTCGCATAACTGATCGGCAAGCGCTGGCCCTTGAAGTGGAGCGGGGTCGGCATGGGCAGCTCGACAATCTCCAGATCGGTCAGCGCTTGCAAGCGGCGTAAATTCTCCTGCAACGGCTCGTAATTTGGATCGGCTTGCGATTGCTCGACGACGGTCACGATCGTGCGCGGGGCCACAAACCGCGCCAGGTCATCGATGTGGCCATGAGTGTCGTCGCCGGCGATGCCGTTGCCCAGCCAGAGCACCTTCTTGATGCCGAGGTAATCGCCCAGAGTTCTTTCGATGTCCGCACGCGTCAAATCCGGATTGCGAGCCTGGATCGGGCTGAGCAGGCACTCCTCGGTTGTCAGCAAGAGTCCCTGTCCGTTGACATCGATGCTGCCGCCTTCCAGGACAACCCGTCGGCCTTTGCATTTCGGCTGCCAGCTTTTGAGCCGAAGGTGCTTATTTAAGCGCGCCGGCACCTGATCGTCGTTCTTCCAGTTGTCGTACTTGGCCCAGGCATTGAAATGCCAGTCAGTGATAGCGAGCTTGCCGTCCGCATGCCTCACAAAAATGGGGCCGGAGTCGCGCGTCCAGACGCGGTCGGTGGGGATGCGAAAGAAGCGAATGCGTTCGAAATCGACGCCGACTTGCTGGAGCACCGCCCGTGCGCGCTTCTCGCTGACGGCATCGTTGACTAGGATGTGCACGAACTCGCCGACATGCAGATGCTTGACGATCTCGGCATAGACCCAGGGGATGGGGGAGAATTTGCCGGGCCAATCGGAGCGCTCGTGCGGCCACGCCAGCCAGGTAGCCTCGTGCGGCTCCCATTCCGCGGGCATGAGAAAGCCGAGGGAGGCGGGCGTTGCCGTCATCATTCAATTCCGACGCCAAGGATAATACAATAAGCAAGCGATGTCGAACGAATTCGTTGCGCTATTGTAGGAGTTGGCCAACGCATGGCTGCCGCGAAGACGATTCTGGTTGTGGATGACGACCGCGAGATCGTGCAAGGACTGCGTCTGGTCCTCGAGGGCAAGGGGTATCGCGTGGTTGCCGCCCATGACGGCGCCGCGGGACTCGTGCTCGCCGACAAGGAACATCCGGACCTGGTGATCGTCGATATGATGATGCCGAAGAAGAGCGGATTCCTCGTCATCGAAGGATTGAAGAGCAAGGACAAGAACCACCCGAAGGTCATCATGATGACTGCCAACGAAGGCAGTCGCCATAAAGCCTATGCGGAGATGCTCGGCGTCGATGATTACCTGCGTAAACCGTTCGCGATGGACCGATTTCTGGAGAGCGTGCAGCGTATCTGCCCGATCCAGCCGACGGAGACGCCTACATGAAGAAAGCGTTCGATCACATCGGCATCATCACGACGGAGCCGCAGCCGGGTGAATCGTGGGTGGCCGACAGCCAGGTGTGGGTCACGAATCCACGGCTGCACCCAGCACGGATCGAATACATCCGGCCGAAGGAGATGCCTAACGTGGCGGCCGAGCAGGTCGGCCTGTGGAAGCTCTGGCATTGGCCGCACGTCGCCTATCGGGTCGAGAATTTGCGCGAGGCGATTGTCGGCGAAGAGGTAGTACTGGGCCCGTTTTTTCCTGCACCCTTTCTGGAAGTGGCGTTCGTGCACAAAAATGGCGTCATCATCGAATACATGCAGTATCTGGAACTGGATCACTGGTTTGGCCAAGCGAATCTGCCGGAGTTTCGCCATGAGCCGTTGACTGAATGAGTTTGCCGGACGCGCAAGCGACGGAAAAAACACCTCCGTCGCTTGCGCGTCCGGCTAACAGGAGGAAATCGCCATGAAATCCAGCGACACCTTGCGCAATCGCGTCTTCAGCGCCGTAAAGCCGAAGCGCCTGCTGGACATGGCGACCAAATTGGTAGGCGTGCAGAGCCGCACCGGCGAAGCAAAGGGCGTGCTGGATTGCTTCGCCGACTTGCTCAAAGCGGAAGGCTTCAACGTCGAGCGTCCCGAGGCGGACTATCCCCAGGCGCCGGCGGTCGCGGTGCGCTGGGCGGGCAAGAAGCCGGGCAAGACGTTGCAGTTTAACGGACACCTCGACACGGTGCATCTGCCGTTCGTGCCGCCGCGCGTGGAAGGCGATCTTTTGCGCGGCAGCGGCTCGTCGGACATGAAGGCGGGCACCGCGGCTGCGGCTGAAGGGCTGCTGGCATTGCGCGATGCCGATGCACTGGATTCCGGCGGGATTCTGCTCACGGCGCACGATCTGCATGAAACGCCGTGGGGGGATGGCCGACAACTCGATGCGCTGATCCGTGCCGGCTACGTCGGCGATGCGGTGCTGATTCCAGAATACCTCAACGAGGTGCTGCCGGTGATCGGTCGCGGCGGCATCACGTGGAAGGTCAGCATTCAACGGCCCGGCGCGCCGATCCACGAGGTGATGCGCCCGGCCGAGCCGAACGTGATCGCGGCGGGTGCGGAATTGGTGCGCCGGCTGCTCGCGCTCGACAAGGATTTGGCAGTCAATCGCGATCCGATGGCCGGGCCGGAGAGCCTGTTCATCGGTCAGATCCATAGCGGCGAGATCTTCAACCAGTATCCGCAAATCTGCCGGCTGGAGGGGACACGCCGCTGGTTGCCGGGGACCAAGCGAGCGGACGTTGAACGCCAGTTCCGCGCGGTGCTCGACGAAGTCGCCCAGGCTACCGGCACGACGATCACGGCTGAGTTGTGCCTGATGCGCGACGCATTCTTGCTAGATCAGAAGAATCCGTTCGTGCCGATCTTTCAGGAGGCGTACCAATCGCTGTCGGATCGGCCTCTGCCCATCGGCGCCAAACCGTTCTGCGATGATTGCAATACCTTCTGGTCTCTCGCCAACGTGCCGGGCATCACGCACGGGCCCAACGCCGGCGGCGCGCACACGCTGAACGAGTGGGTCTCCATCTCCGATCTTTCCCGCGTCGCCAAGCTCTACGCTTTGATGGCGCTCGAGTTTTGTTGAGAAGCGCGCGAACCATTCCCGCAAGTCTCACGTCACTACTTGCGCAGTCGCGGAGCACTCCGGTCGCTAACGCTTCCGGCTCGCTCTGATTCCTGTCCCCTGATTCCTGGAAAAGGCTCGGTAGGCAATCGGTAGACCACTTTCGTTCAGACCGAGAGATGCTGTGGGTTCGAATCCCACCTGAGCCATTGACATGCAGATTGCCGGGAGGGCGAGGCTCCTGCCGAGCCGTTGCATCGCCAAGTTTCCACGGGTTCGCGGCTCGGCGGGAGCCTCGCCCTCCCGAAAAGGCCCTGGCGGACCAGGGGAGTGGTCGTCACGTTCTCACCGTGAAGATCGTGGGTTCGAATCCCATCCAGGGTACTTAGAAATATCCCCGGGGTGTGGCGGAGGCACGCCGCCCTGCGAAGGCGGAGGTCATGCAGGTTCGACTCCTGCCGGGGATACTGTGGCCGTACCCGAGAGGCATCAGGGGCCTGGCCGTGACCCAGGTTACGTGGGTTCGAATCCCACTGGTCACCTTTGACCACGCTTGCGTTTAGCGCTCGCGCCAAACCATCGACGGCCCGGCGCTTCAACGCGAGCGCTAAACGGCAAGCGGCTCACTATTTCTTCTTGAGCCCCGTCAACAACCCAGGCGTTTTGTGCAGCGCCGCCACCTCGTCGGCCGTCAGGGCGCGATTGAATAGCGCCATTTCGTCGAGCAGCCCCGTGTAACCGAGCGCGGTGTAGATGCCCGCTTGCTCGATGTCCCAATCCATGGCGATGGCACGATCCTTGACGGCGCCGATTTTCTTGCCGTCGATGTAGAGCGTGGCGACGGCGTCCTTCTTGCCGGTGTCGAAGTTCGACCACGACAGGACGACGTGATGCCAATCGCCGGTCTTGAACAGAACTTTCTTCACCCACACCATCGGCGCGTCATCGTCGCTTTCCTTGGCGCCCACCGTTCCTTCAGGCACGGCTGGAAAGACGCCCATACGCAGGTCGCGTGGCTTGGCGTCATTGAAGTCGAACCAGATGCCGCCGTTGTTGGCCCCCTTCTGCGTGATCTGCACTGGATCGCAAAACCCCAACTTAAGTGCGGCGGGGTCCATGTTGATCCACATCGAGCAAGCGCCGCTCCAGCCGCCGTTTTTGTAGGCGAGGTTCCCCTTCACCGGGTAGTAGAATCGCCCGCGATTGGGCAGCACGTCGGTTGCCTCCAGGCAGCCGCCAGCGATCCCCTTGCCCTTGGCGATGTGGTAAATCTTCTTATTAAAGCCGGGTTCGAACGTGAACTTCGCCGGCTCGGTCGGAGTGCCGAAACGCGTTCGGATCGGCCCGACGCCGACATCGGGCATCAAGCTCTTATCGAACGACGCGTAGAACGTGACGGCTTTCTTGAGAGCGGCCTCATCGCCGGCGCTGATGGGCGCCGCCGCTAGGACCATGAAGCCACAGACTAGGGCGATGCTGAGTATTCCGCTGCTTCCCATGATGTGCTCCTCGGTAGGGTGCATGGTGGTACCGTGCCAGCGTACTGTTGCACAAGGCGAACGGCCAGCGTAAGCTGGCTGGTGCATGATCATTCGCATAAATCACTCACCAGCCAGCTAACGCTGGCCGTTCGCCAGAAACGACTCAGGAGACGTCTAACATGGCCACCATTCGCTGGATCGCTTGTCTGTCAATGTCGTTGCTGCTCGGATTGTCGACGGCGAGCGCTCAAGAGAAGAAGCCGCTCGCGGTCGAGGATCTCTATCTAATGGAAAGCGTGCGTTCGCCGGCACTCTTTGCCAAGGAGGAGAAGCTTGTCTACGAGCGCGTGTGGATCGATGCCAAGACGAAGCTGGAACGTCATTCGCTCTGGCTGGTGACGGGCAATCGCGAGAACCGCAAGCCGTTGGAGAAGGACGAACCCGATGGCCGGTCGCCGGTGGTGTCGCCGGATGGCCAATGGATCGCGTTTCTGTCGACACGTCCGACGGGGTTCGGCAGCCCAAGGCCTCCGCCGCCCGTGCCGCCTTACTCCGACACGGCAGTGGGCATTCGGCTGTACAGCGTCAAAACCGGATACTCCGTTCCGCTCATTGAAGGGCCGACCGGGCTAGGCCGCGTGTTTCACGACGGCTTTTACGGCCGGGTCGCGTTCTCGCCGGACAGCAAGAAGCTCGCCTTCATCGCAGACGATGGAGTGGACCCACGCACGAAGGAGGAAATCGACAACGATGTCGAGATCGTCCGGCCGGATCAGGGCGAGGGCTACACGGGATACGGGGCGGCGCAGGTGTGGATTGCGACGATCGAACCATCGGGCACGCGAAAAGTCACGCGTCTCACCAATGACGACATCTGGTACGGCGATCCGCAATGGTCGCCCGACGGAAAGTCACTTGTAGTGGTCGCCAACAAGTCGAAGGACTGCGAATCGGTGCGATTCAACATCAACAAGAACTTCGATCTCTATCTCATCGACGTCGCCACCAAGAAGCAAACGCAGCTCACCACCAACCCCGGCCCCGACGTGTCGCCGCGCTGGTCGCCGGACGGCAAGCAGATCGCGTATCTCAGCAGTCCAAGGAAGGGGCCGCATCGGGATGTTCTGAATCTTACGATGCTGACGTTCAGTGACGGGAGATCAGTTGCGAAGCCTCTCTTCGACCATCACGACGGCAAGCTTGGCAAGCCGCTTCATCCATCTCCATTTTTTCCGTTGTTCAATGACTGCTGGGACACCGATGGCTATTTTTGGTATTACGGCGACACGGGCATCGGTTCGAGGCTGACACAAATTCACATTGCCACGGGCAAGGACATTTTGGGCGGCTGGGCTGATGACGATCCTGGTACTCGCTACCTCGAAAGCGAACGTCGGCGAGGACGATTGCCATCAACCAATTCCAAACTCGGCGATCGCTATGTCAGCCAACCCGATGTGGTGAAATGGAGAAATGAGGGATTGGAGATAGATGGCGTCCTAACCCTCCCACCGCCAGATGTCGCAAAACCGCCATATAAGCTGATCGTCTATCCACATGGTGGGCCACACGGTCAAGTCTATTGGGGTTTATTCGACTTCACCGTCCAGCTCTTCGCCGCTCACGGCTACGCCGTCTTCCAGCCTAACTTCCGCGGTTCGACTGGCTACGGCAAGAAGTTCCTCGACGCCGATCGCTTCGACCTCGGCGGCGGCGATATGCGCGATATTCTCACCGGCATTGACAAGCTCGTGAAAGACGGCACGGTCGATCCGAAACGGCAGTTCGTCTACGGCATCAGCTACGGGGGCTTCATGGCGAGCTGGCTCGTCGGACAGACGCACCAGTTTCGCGCGGCCGTTGCGCAGAATGCCGTCACCGATATGAACATGATGTACGGCCTCAGCGATTTGCAAAGCTGGACGACCTGGGAGCTGGGCGGCACGCCGTGGGAACAGCCAGAGCGCTACCGCAAGATGAGTCCGCTGACGTATGCCGACAAGGTGAAGACGCCGACGCTGATCCTGCACGCGCGCGACGACCGCCGCTGCCCGTTGCCGATGGGGAAGGCGTTTCATCAGGCACTCCTGGCGAACGAGGTGCCGACGCAGATGGTGATCTATCCGAACGAAGGGCACGGCATCAAATCGCCGCGGCATCGGGAGGATGTGTATCGGCGGGTGCTGGCGTGGTTTGCGAAGTATGACAAATGATTTCCCCGTTTAGCGCCCGCCGCGCGCCATGCGATCGCGTGGCGCACTGCGGGCGCTAAACGAGGACGGGGGGATCCATGAAAACCATCCTCTGCTACGGCGACTCCAACACCTGGGGCTATATCCCCGGCACCGGCGCTCGCTATCCGCGCGACGTGCGCTGGCCCGGCGTCTTGCAGGCGACGCTGGGCAGTGATTATCACGTCATCGAGGAAGGGCTCAACGCGCGCACCACCGTGATGGACGATCCGATCCGCGGCGGCGCGATCAAGAACGGGCTGGCCTACCTGCGACCGTGTCTGGAATCGCACGCACCGCTCGATCTCGTCATCCTTGCGCTGGGCGTCAACGATCTTAAGCATCGCTTCGGCTTCTCGGCGTACGACATCGCCGCCAACGTCGCCGCGCTAATCGGAGTGATTCAGCCGACGCCGGTGCTGTTGTTGTCGCCGCCGCACGCTGGGCCGCTTACGGCGCTGGCCGATCTGTTTGAAGGAGCGGTCGAGAAGTCGAAGCAGTTGGCGACGCATTATCAGGCGTTCGCGAAGCAGGCGGGTTGTCACTTTTTCGACGTGGCGACCATCGTGACGGCGAGCCCGATCGACGGGATTCACTGGGCGGCGGAGCAGCACGTGTTGCTTGGCAATCGACTGGCCGAGCTGGTGCCGTTTACGTTTAGCGCCCGCATGGCGCCATGCGAGCGCTAAACTTAAACGGCGGTTGTCCACATCGCCATGAACTGATCCGCCGGCAGCGCTTCCAACTTCGTGCGGTCCTGGCACAACTCCAGAATCGCCTGGGCTTGGGCGGATGGCAGGCGTGTCGCCAGGTTCTCCTCAAACTTCTTCACCAGCAGCGGAATCCCCTCGGCACGTCGGCGACGATGACCGAGCGGATACTCCACTTCAACCTTCGCGGTTGACGTGCCATCCTGGAAGAAAATCTGCACCGCATTGGCAATCGATCGCTTATCCGCCTCCAAGTATTCTCGCGTGTAACGCGGATCCTCCACCACTTGCATCTTGTTGCGCAAGGCGTCGATGCGCGGGTCGCGGGAGATCTTGTCCTCGTAGTGGTCGGCTGTCAAGTTGCCGAAGATCAGCGGGATCGCGGTGATGTACTGCAAACTGTGATCGCGGTCGGCTGGGTTATGCAGCGGGCCGGTTTTGCTGATGATGCGGATGGCGGACTCCTGCGTGGTCAGCACGATGCGTTCGACCTGGTCGAGCCGATCCTTGACGAGCGGGTGCAACTGGATGGCACACTCGGCCGCGGTCTGGGCGTGGAACTCGGCGGGGAACGCGATCTTGAAGAGCACGTTTTCCATGACGTAAGAGCCGTACGCGCGCGGCCGTTTGAGCGGATTGCCCTTGAAGAGCACATCGCAGAAGCCCCACTTGGGCGCCGTGAGAGCGCTCGGCAAGCCGGGCTCACCGTTGAGCGTCATCAGCGCAAGCCTGACGGCGCGGCTGGTCGCGTCGCCGGCGGCCCACGATTTGCGCTGCCCGGCGTTGGGCGCATGGCGATAGGTGCGCAAGCTCTGGCCGTCGATAAAGGCATGCGAGAGCGCGTCGATGATTTGCGCCTTCGTGCCGCCGAGCATCTTGGTCGCCACGGCGGTGGAAGCGACTTTGACCAGGATGACGTGGTCGAGACCGACGCGGTTGAAGCTGTTTTCGAGCGTGAGGATGCCCTGTATTTCGTGGGCCTGGATCATGGCGGTGAGGACGTCGCGCATCGTCGGTCTAGCCGCGGGCCTTTGGCACGCGGGCGATACGCCCGCGGCTAAACGGCACAAGTAATCAGCGACGGCCAGGATCGCGCCGAGGTTGTCCGAGGGGTGGCCCCATTCCGCGGCGAGCCAGGTGTCGTTGTAGTCGAGCCAGCGGATCGTGCAGCCGATGTCGAACGCGGCCTTGATCGGATCGAGCTGGTAATTGGTGCCGGGAACGCGCACGCCGCCGGGCACCGTGGTCCCTGGCACGGTCGGACCGAGATGGCGAGCGCATGCCGGATACTGCAAAGCGAGCATGGCACAGCCGAGGCTGTCCATGAGGCAGTAGCGGGCGGTTTCGAATGCTTCCTCGCTCGTGATCGGCGTGGACATGACATAGTCGGCAATCGCAACGAGTTCGGCATCGGGATCGGGACGGACGTTGCTGTCGGTGGAGTGTGCAGACATTGGCGTGGATTCCTTGGATCCTCGTTTAGCGCCCGCGTGGCGCCATGTGAGGTCTAATCGGAAATTCGAGATCATTGTAGTGATCGCCAGCGCAGCCAGCCGAGGTGCTTGGCGCGATCGAAGAGGACGGCAAGGATGATGATGCTCCCCAGGACGATGGTTTGGTCCCAGCTTTTCAGATCGAGCAGGTTCATGCCGTTGCGGATGACCGCGATGAGGAAGGCGCCGATGAGCGTGCCGAGGATTTTGCCTTCGCCGCCGGACAGACTGGTGCCGCCGACGACGACGGCAGCGATGACGTACAGCTCATACATGGAGCCGTAGGTCGGCGCGCCGGTCTGAAGCTGCGAGGCGATGATGATGCCGCCCACGCCGGCGAGCAGGGCCGAGACGACATAGACGCCGACGATCACGCGCCGCACGGGAACACCAGACAGCCGGGCCGCTTCGCTATTGCCGCCCACGGCATAGATGTATCGGCCCAGCACCGTCTGCGCCATGACGAAGTGGGCGATGGCGTAAAGCACGATCATCAAGACGACAGAATTGGGCAAGAACCCCAGGGTCGAATCGCGGCCCAACCAGGTGAAGGCATCGGGCAACCCGAAGACGGATTCGCCGCCGGTGAGCTTCTCAGCCAGGCCTCGCGCCTGGAGCATGACGCCGAGCGTGACGATGAACGCAGGGACGCGAAACCAGGTCACGAGCAAGCCGGTCCCCAGGCCGACCAGGGCACAAGCAAAAATGGCGAGCACGCAAAAAACGATCATGACAAACGGCGAGGCGTCTCGACCGCCGCCGACCTCGCGAATCAACAGCGCGGACAGCACCGCTGAAAGGGCGAGCAAGCTGCCGACCGACAGATCGATGCCGCCGGCGAGAATGACCATGGTCATGCCGATTGCCATGATGGCGATGATGGCCGTTTGATCGGCCACGTTGACGAGGTTCGAAGCCTTGAGAAAGTTTGGCCAGTAGTAACTCTCCGGCCGCAAACGCTGGGCGTCCTTCGAGAGCGGATTTTCTTGGGCGAAATCGTCGAAGATGGCCCATGCGCCGGCTTCCTTGGTGACGGCGATCACGTCAATCTTGACACCCGCGCCGGCTAGATCCTGGAGCGCGCGGGCGCCGTGGTGTGGTTGGCCATTGACTTGAGCAACGATCTTGCGATTGGCCGTCGTGAGCTGGGTCTGCAGAGTTGCCGTGAAGGCGCGGTCGTCGTCGCCGTCGCGGGCAATGATGGCGACGTGGGCGCCGGCCGGCGTTTGAGCGATGATGGCGCCGGCCAACTGCTCCGCCGCCGCGGCGCCCGAGGGATGCTGCTCGGCGATGGTCGCCGCGCTGAGCAAGGCGCAGAGCAGCAACAGGACCAAGAGCATTCCGTAATCGGAAAAGAAGCGTGTCAGCATGAGTGATACCATTTCTTCCGCCCCTCTTCCTATAGGGGAGAGGGGAATGACTTACCGCACCGCCAGCCGCATGATCTGGGGCTGCGTCGCGTTCTTCACATCGGCAATCTCACCCGTGATGCGGCCCTCGTGCATCACCAGAATGCGGTCGGCCATGCCGAGCACTTCCTCCAGCTCCGAGCTGATCATCAGGATCGCCTTGCCCTGTTCGGCGAGGGCGTTGATGAGCTGGTAGATCTCGACCTTGGCGCCGACATCGATGCCGCGGGTCGGCTCGTCGAAAAGTATCACTTCGCTGTTCGCCTGCAGCCATTTGGCGAGGACGACTTTCTGCTGATTGCCGCCGGACAGGTGATAGGCAGGCGTCTCCGTGCTGGGAACCTTAATGCTGAGCGAGCGCACGTACTGCTGGATGGCGGCACGCTCGATCCGTTGCCGCAGGTACCCAAGCCAGGAGAATACGCCAAGGTTAGGCAAGCCGAAGTTGGTGCGCACGGACTCGTTGAGGATGAGGCCGTGATTCTTGCGATCTTCGGACAAGAGGCAGATGCCGGCGGCGATGGCGTCGCGCGGACCGCGCAGGTTGAGGCGTTGTCCATGGAGCGTGATCGTGCCGGCATCGGGTCGATCGGCGCCGAAGAGGATGCGGGCTGTCTCCGTACGGCCGGAACCGACCAGCCCGGTCAGTGCGAGCACTTCCCCGCGATGCAGCGTGAAGGAGACATCGCGCACCTTGCTGCCGCGGCTCAGATGTTCAACCGCGAGGCACGGCATGCCAATCTTTTGGTGCCGCGCCGGGAATTCTTGATCGAGCCGGCGGCCGACCATCATCTCGATCAGATCATCCCTCTGAACTTCGCTCTTCTGCTTGACGCCGACGAGTTCGCCGTCACGCAGCACCATGACACGATCGGCGATGGTGTCGATCTCATCGAGGCGATGGCTGATGTAGATGATGCCGATGCCGTGCGTTTTCAGCTCGCGGATGACGGCAAAGAGTTTCTCGACCTCGGTCGGCGTCAGGGTGGCCGTCGGCTCGTCCATGACCAGGATGCGTGCTTCATGCGAAAGTGCGCGGGCGATCTCGACGATCTGCTGCTGGGCAATGCTCAGGTCTCGGCACAGCGCCCAGGGATCGACAGCGACGCCGAGCCGGGCGAATAGCGCGCGTGCTGCGGATACTTCCGAGCCGCGGCGCAGCCAGCCGAATCGCGTCTGTTCCTGTCCCAGGAAGAGGTTGTCGACCACCGGCAGCGTCGGCACGAGGTTGAATTCCTGATAGATGACCGCAATGCCGGCCCGGCGGGCATCGAGCGGATCGCGGATCGTCACCGGCTTGCCGTCGATGGCGATGCGACCGCGATCGGGCAGGAAGGCGCCGGCGAGAATCTTGATGAGCGTGCTCTTGCCTGCGCCGTTTTCGCCCAGGAGTGCCAGGACTTCGCCGGAGTGCAGCGTCAGATCGACGCCGCGCAACGCTTGCACGCCGGGGTAGGCCTTGTCGATGGCGTGCATGTGGAGCATGGATGGAAATCCTGGGTTTACGATTAGCGCCCGCGTGGCGCCAGGCGAGCGCTAAGCCGCAAGCGGCGAAACGCGGCGACGCCATTGCATCGCATTCGAATGATGGTATAACTATCCCGCACACGGCACTATCGTCAAATCTCCTTGGAGTGACCACCATGAATCGGTTCTGTTTCGCTCTTGCCGCTCTGGCTGTTTCCGCCGCCTTTCCGTCGGCCCATGCCGACAGCGACCGTATTGAAGCCAAGAAGGACGCCGGCTGGGTGCAGCTCTTCAACGGCAAGGACCTCGAAGGCTGGAAGACATCCCCGCCCGAGCAGCTTGAAAAATCGTGGTACGTCAAGGAAGGCATTATCTACTCCAAGGGCAAACAGGCCAGCCACCTGTTCAGCCCACGCGACGATTATGAAAACTTCCATTACCGCATCGAAGCCAAGATCAGCGACAAGGGGAACAGCGGCCAGTACTTCCGCACCAAGTACGGCCCAGGCTATCCCAAGGGCTACGAGGCCCAGATCAACAGCAACTTCCCCGATCCGCAGAAGACCGGCAGCCTCTATGGCTTTGTCAAAATCACCGAGATGCTTGTCCAGCCGGACACCTGGTTCACGCAGGAAGTGATCGCGAAGGGGAACCACATCCAAATCTTCGTCAACGGCAAGAAGACCGCGGATTTCACGGACGAGAAGAACACGCACACGCGTGGCCATTTCGCCATCCAGCAGCACGGCCCTGCCAGCGGTGGTCCCGACGTTGTGGTAGCACTGAAGAAGATCGAAGTGAAGGAATTGCCACCGTCCAAGTAATAGATTCCCCATATAGCCCGCCGTGAACGGTGGGCTATATGAACGCGAGATAACGGTCGATGAGCGCATTGTGTCCAACGTGCGGCAAGCAATCGCAGGACCAGGAGTTTTGCGATCATTGCAACGCCGATCTGGTGATGTCGGGGCTCAGCCTGCCGCCCGAACGCTTTCCCCTTGAATCGGGCGGGGCCGTGTTGACGCTCGAGCAGCGGCGCGCCTTGGGATTTCCGGAGGCATCGATCCTCATCGAGGCGGAGGGGCAGGTGTGGCGCGTGCATTGGGTGTCCGAGCGCGACTGGCGCGAGCGCGGTGCCCTGCTGGAACGACGGCTGGACTTGCAGATTCCCGCCCTGCCGCCGGGGCGCATGGTGGAGGATCACGAGGGCCGCTGGCTGGTATTCGAGGCGGCGCCTGCCAGTCCGCTCCCATGGGCGGCACGGGAGGGTGAGGGGCCGCTCGAGAATCTCCAGCGTCTGTCGGCTGCCGTTCATTCGCTGACCATTGCCCTCGAATCGCTGCATCAGAATTCCTTCGTATGGCTCAACTTCGACCCCAACGCGCTGGAGGACGCCGGCCCGCAGCTCGCCCCGTTGCGGGCGTCGGCGGATTGGCGTAACTTTCGGTTCACGAATCTGGACCTGGAGTTGTTCCCATTCCAATCGATGCCGGAGCGTTTGCGCGTGCACCCGCATTTTGCCGCCCCGGAGGTCGTGCAGTTCCGCGTCGATGACATCGGGCCACGCACCGACGTCTATCACCTGGCCGTGTTCGCTTACTACTGGCTGGCGGGGCAACTGCCTGATGGTTTGCCTGGCAACGGGCCGGAGGCTACCGATTTCTCGCTCCCGTTCCTGCGCGTATTCGCGCCGGAGTTGCCGGAGGGAATCATTCCCGTCGTGATGCGCAGCCTGTCGCCGAATCCGGAGCGGCGTCACGCGACGCCACAGGCTTTTGCGCATGCCTTCGACGAGAGCATCATCACCGCCTATCAACGGCGCGCCTACGCGGGCAACCTACGCTGGGAACTCGGCGGCCACACGCGGACGGGGCGTTCCAAATCGGAATTGCAACGCGATAACGAAGATTCGATCGTGGTCAAGGATGATGTTCACTCGGCCCTTGCCCTCGTTGCCGACGGCGTCTCAACCTGCGACATCGGCTCCGGCAGCCTGGCGAGCACGATGGCCACCATTGCCATCGAAAACGCCTTTGCGGAGGGCTGCACCCATGACACCTTCGCCGAGACCGCCGGGGCGGCGACGCAGCGCAGCTCGCAGGGGCTTCTGGAGTGGGCCATCGCGCAGGGGTACCGGGCTGAACTCGTTGCCGGCAAGGACTTGATGGGCACCACCCTCACTCTCGCCTGGCTGCAAGGCCGACAACTGAGCCTGGCCAATCTGGGCGACAGCCGGGCGTATCTGATCACCGCGCAAGCCGTCGAGCAGTTGACTGTGGACGGCGATCTGGCGTCAGATTTGCTTGCCCAGGGCGTCCCTCCCGAGGAAATCAAGGAACTAGGTGCGATGGCCAGGTCCCTGCGCGCGTGCGTCGGCGGCTGCACCATCGGCGACGACGGGGAACCCAGTGTCCTCCCCGAAAGCTGCACGCCCAAGGTTACACACTGGCCGATCATTCCGGGCGATGTCATCATGCTCGGCACCGATGGCCTGGTCGAGGAGGGTTTTTTTCTGGAGCCACAGACCCTTGCGGAGATCGTCCACGCTAACCAGGATCGCACCGCGGCCGAGCTGGCGCTGATGCTGGTCGAGGCGGCGGATCAGATGCAACGCCCGCCCTCGATCATGGAACCCGATGGTTTCGGCGACAATATTTCGTGTGTGGTGATTAAGATAAAGGGAGATGTTTAGCCGCTTGCGGCTTAGCGCTCGCGTGGCGTTGGGCGAGCGCTAAGCCGCAAGCGGTAAGATCGGATTTCGCCATGGCCGATGCCTTCACAATGCGCTGGAAACTCGATCGCCCGTATCTCGAACAGGATACGCCTGGCGATGTCTATGCGCTGTTGACCATCGAGCCGAACCCGACGGTGCTCGGCGCTCCCTCGGCAGCAGCGACCATCCCGACGCATCTCATCCTGCTCGTGGATGTCTCCGAATCGATGGACGTGCTGGTACGGCGCGATCCCAACGCTCAGAAAGTCGGGGCCGGCTCCGCCGAAGGCAAGGTTGCCCAGCGCGTCGTTTCCGACGTCCCCAGCCGCCGCGAGATGGCCTGCGATGTCGTGCAGAAGATGGTCGAACGACTGCAAGGCGACGACCTGCTCACCCTGGTTGCCTTCGATGACACCGCCCACGTCCTTGCCCAGGCGGTCAGCCCCAATGACATGGATACGGTCTGGAGCGCCATCCGAAAACTCAGCTCCGTCGGCGGCGGCGGCACGGCCATGGGCACGGCATTCGAGAGCGTTCGCGATATCCTCACCAACGCCAACGATGCGCCGCGCACGCGCAAGCTCGTCCTCCTCACCGATGGCGAAGACCAGGAGCCTGACAGCGCCCTCGCCTCCGCCAAAGCGGTCGGCTGGGATTTCCACCTGCCCATCGTCGCTTTCGGCACCGGCGAATGCAAGGTCGCCTTCCTCACCGATCTCGCCAAGACCAGCCTCGCGGGCGCGTTCAATCACATCCGCGATGAGACTGTTGCCCAGCAGCTCTTTGGCCAGGTGGTCAAGAATCAGAAAAACATCCAGGCGACCAACGTGCAGCTCCAGCTTTGGCTGTCGCCCGAATTGCAGGTGCGTGAACTCTATCGCACGAAGCCGGAGATTCTGTTCGTCGGCGATGTGCAACCCGACTCCCAACACCAGGCGGTACTGCGTTTGGAACAGATGGAGCGAGGCAAAGCGTATGAGTTCTTGTTCCGCTGCAGCTTGCCGGGCCGGCCGGTCAACCAGCGGTTCCGCATCGCCAAGGCGATCCTGACCTACGACGTACCGAGCGTGAACAAGACAGGCGAAAAGCTCGAATCGAACATCGTCGTCGAATCGACGGCCGACCCAGCCCGCGCGGCTGAGCGCTCCGGCGATGTGCGCAAGGTCCTGGCGCGCGCCGAGGTGCAGCGGCAGGTGCTGTTTCTGCAAACCAAGATCGACGCGCTCAAGGGGGGCGGCGGCACGCTGCGCGATCGCGAGATCGCTGCCAAGCTGCTCGAAGCCCTCATCAAAAAATTCGAGGACTTCGGCGACCAGGCGACCGCCAATCAGTACCGCGCCATGAAGGACGAATTCAGCAAGAAGGGCACGATCTCGCAGGAAATGCTCAACCGTTCGCTGGCCGCCACCTCGCGCGCGGAAGAGACGATCGTGCCACAGGATATTGATTTTTAGGCGATCTTGCCGCTTGCGGAGTAGCGCTCACCTCGCGCATTGCGAATGTTCTGCCGCAAGCGGCAACTAGAAATTGCGGTGCCACTACCATGCCCGAATGCCCAATCTGCAGCGAAAAAATTCCGGAAGGCAGCCGGACCTGTTCGGTGTGCGGTTCCAGTGTGGAGGAATTCATGCCGGCAGCGACCGAGTTGAAGTCATCGCAGGTGGCGCTAGCCACTGCGCCAAAAGAATTGCCTCCCGGCGGCAGCTACTGTCCCTCCTGCGCCACGGTATTCGGACCTGACCACGTCGATGCGTTTTGCGACTGCGGCACCTGGCTCCTAAAAATTATTTCGGGCGACGGTTCGTTTGCTGATGCCGCGGTAGCCGACGCCCCGCCGATGGCCCCGATCATGGACGACAGCATCCCACCGATGGCGCCTTTCATGGACGACAGCCCACCCATGCCCACCCCGGCGGAGCCCGAGCGTGCGGATGATCCGGACACGCCGGCCGTCAAAGTGCGCTCCGTCAAGCCGCCATCGGGAACGCCATGCCTGGTGCTGTACGGCCCGGACAAGCAGCCGCTCCAGTATTTCGCTCTGACGAAAGACGCCATGACGATTGGCCGACTCGACGCGGTCGCAGGCATCTTCCCTGATATCGACCTCGACGAGTGGTTCGATCGCCCGACCATCCGCAAGATCTCGCGCCAGCACGCCATCATCTTGCGCACCCGCGCCACCAACACGTTCGCCCTGCGCCCCCTGGCGGGCAACACCGGCACGCAGCTCGACGCCCAGATGGTCCAGGCCCAGGAAGATTACCCGCTCAAGCCCGGCCACCGCATCATCCTCGGCGGGGTGATTCGGTTGAAATTTGAAATCGCGTAGATTCAAATCCGGAATTCGAATATCGAAATCCGAAACAAATTCGAAATTCGAAGTAAAAAAGACGGAATCGCGACGAAGTGTGTTTTTGTTTGATTGTTCGGATTTGTTTCGGAATTTGGATTTCGGATTTCGATATTCATCCCTATGCCCACTAAACCGGTCAGCGCTCTGAAGTCCCTTTCCTTTACGTGGAACGACCGCCCCTTCCTGCGCGCCGAGGTTCCGACTGGCGACAACCGCGGCAAGATCTTCACCGTCGCCCAGCCGCTGGCGCAACGCTACGAGATCGTCAACTTTTTCGCGTCCGGCGGCATGGGGCTGCTGCTCGAAGGCAAGGACCTGCGCACCCAGTGCCGGGTGTTGATCAAAACAAGCCTCTTTTACGATGTGATCCCGTATGCCCGCGTGCGCGATCAGGACGGATTCACGAATCAACTGCGCTTACCGCGCAAGACGCTGGAGATGGAACGCCGCATCCTGGTGCTCTTGCGCAACGCCGGCTGCAACGCGGTGCCGCATCCGAACGATTTCGTTTATGATTCGAATCCGCTCCTGGAAGGGCCGTACACGACGGAAGACAAGAAAGAATGGCGTTACGCGGACGCGGAAATGCTCGATGCGGAGCCTTACCTCGTCATGGAGGCGATTGAAGGCCAGTCGCTGGCGCAGGTCCTGGAAAAAGCGCCGGGCCGTCGGCTGTCGGAAGCGAGGTCCTTGCGCATCATGAGCCAGGTCGCCGACGTGCTGCACTTCTTGCACCAGCCCAAGCCGATGAAAGCGGGCATGACCTGGCAGCTCATCTACCAGGACTTGAAGCCGGCGAACCTGCTGATCTCGTCTCAAGACCGCGTGACCGTGATCGACCTGGGCGGCTGCCAGCTTCTCAATCTCGATTCGGGCCAGCGGCTATTGACCGGCGCCAAGACCGCGGGCTACTTTCCGCCCGAAGCCGAGCAGCCCTACAACGTGCTCACCCCGGCGGCCGATGTTTACACCGTGGGCGCGAATCTGTTTCAACTGCTGACCGGCAAGAGCCCGGTGGAATTCCTGCCGCCGTCGCTGGACACCAGTCAGATGAGTGCCGCCCAATTCGATTTCAAGCACCTCGATGGCGAGTGTACGCCGGCGCTAAATGAGTTGATCCTGCGCTGTCTCGATCCCGACCCGGCCAAGCGGCTACAGGACGCGCATTCCTTGCAGCAAGCGATGAATGCGATTTTGCGGGCGATGTGAGATAGAATAAGGCACAAAGGAGATCCACCGATGTTTCGCACCGCCATCCTGCTTCTGTTTGTTGGTTTGTCGGCGGCTTTCACTGCCGAGGCCCAAGAAAAAACCGCTGCGCGCATCCAGAAGCGTACCTACGATTTCAAGGAAGCCGGCAAGGAGATGGAGTACGCCCTCTTTGTGCACTCCAAGTACGACAAGGACAAGAAGTCGCCGCTCCTGGTCGCTCTGCACGGCCTGGGAAGTAATCCGCAGCAGATCATGCGCTATCGCGGGCTGACCGATCTCGCCGAAAAGTACGGCTACGTCGTCGTCGCGCCGATGGGCTACAACTCCAAGGGCTGGTATGGCAACAAGGGACAGAAGTCGGCCAAGGACACACCAGAAAACCTCGGCGAACTTAGCGAAAAAGACGTGATGAACGTTCTCGCTATCGCTCGCAAGGAATTCAACATCGACGACAACCGCATCTACCTGATGGGCCATTCGATGGGCGGCGGCGGGACCTGGCACCTTGGCCTCAAGTATCCGGATATCTGGGCCGGTCTTGCCCCGATCGCACCGGCGATCTTTCGCAAACCCGATGAGTTGGTCAAGATCAAGCACGTCGCCGTCATCGTGGTGCAGGGCGATCAGGACAAGCTGGTGCCAGTGGCCGGCGCGCGCCGTTGGGTCGAGCAGATGAAAAAGCTGGAGATGAAATACGAGTACATCGAAGTCGCCGGCGGCGATCACGTCCGCGTCGCCTTCGACAAGATGCCGGACATTTTTGCGTTTTTCGAGAAGCACAAGAAGGAAGCGAAACCAAAGTGATCAACTGGTCTTCGTTTAGCGTTCGCAGGGCGCCGCGCGAACGCTAAACGAAAACGGCTCAATGAGACGCCATCCCCATCAACTCGTCGCGATACGCAAACACCGCGGGGGTGCCACCGGTGTGGATGAAGACGGCGCTGTCTTTGGCGGTCAACCGTTTCTGCCGCGCGTCATCGATCAGGCCCGCCATCGCCTTGCCGGTGTAGATCGGGTCGAGCAGCACGCCTTCGGTGCGGGCCAGCAAATCCAGCGCCTCACGGCTGCCGGGCGTGATGACGCCGTAGCGCTCCCCCAGATAATCGGTGCGGATGTCGATGTCAGCAGCGGCCACGCGGTGCGGCACACCCAGCAGGACCGCGGTGGCGTTGGCGACCTCGGCAATGTCCTTGGGCGTGTCCCATGGCCAACGGATGGGACACAACAACCGCACCTGTCCCTGCCAGCCCAGGATCGCCTTGCCGATGGCGAGCCCGGCGCCGGTAGCACCTGCCGCGGCACAGTAGACATGCGTCGGCTCCACGCCCTTGGCACGCGTCTGATCGAGCGTTTCCGCCAGGCACAGCGCATAGCTGACCGCCGCAATGGGCCGACCGGTGACGCGGTTCCACACGAATGGCCGGCGGCCCGCGGCCCGCAGCTCCTGCGCCTTGGCCAGCAGCAGGTCGTCCAACTCCGGCCCCAGCGGCGCATCGATGATCGTGACCTTGGCGCCGAGCAAATGATCGAGCAGCAGATTACCCTGGATATCGTCGTTGTGGGCCGCACGGCTAAGAAACAGATGGCACTCCAGGCCGAGCTTGTTGCACGCCGCCGCAGTTTGCCGGCAGTTGTTCGACTGCACGCCGGCGCCCCAGACGAGACAGTCGGCCTTATGCTTGAGAGCCTCGCCCAGCAGGAACTCGTTGTGCCGAGTCTTGTTGCCCCCCATCACCATGCCGGTGCAATCGTCGCGCTTGATGAAGACACGCGGGCCTTGCAGCTTTGCGGCGAAACGCGTGGTCTCCTCGAGCGGCGTCGGCAGATGCGCCAGAGGCACTCGCGGCATTTTGGCGGCGGCGGCTCGGAGTTGGTCGGTGCTGATCGGTGTGGTCATGTCTGGCTCTCCGTGATTTTGCTTTCGCGCTTCCGAGCGTCATGTTATTCTTTCTGGGGCCACCATGACAGCCGTTTTTCGGCAGGAGTTCCCACATGCTTCCGAGAATAACCTTGCTTGTCGGTTTCGCAGTTCTTGTTGGCCCTTCGCTGGCCCGCGCCCAGCAAGTGGAAAAGCGATTCAATCGGACGGCCGCGATGATCGCCATGCGCGACGGCATCAAGCTGCACACCACGGTGTTCGTGCCCAAGGACGTCAAGGGACCGCTCCCCTTCATCCTCTTGCGCACGCCCTACGGTATCGACTCGCGCGGGCCGGGGTCGCTGCAAAGCTATCTGAAGGATCTGGCGGATGAAGGCTATATCTTCGTCTTCCAGGACATCCGCGGCCGCTTCAAATCGGAAGGGACGTTCGTCATGTCGCGCGCGCCGCGCGATCCGAAGGACGAGAAAGCCATCGACGAAGGGACAGACACCTACGACACGATCGAGTGGATGCTGAAGCACGTCGCCGACAACAACGGCAAGGTTGGCATGCTCGGCATCAGCTATCCCGGCTGGCTGACGCAGATGGCCGCCCTTGAGCCGCACCCGGCGCTCAAGGCGATTTCGCCCCAAGCGTCGCCTGCCGACCAGTTTCTCGGCGATGACTTCCATCACAACGGCGCGTTCCGTTTGAGCTACGGCTTCGAGTACGTCGCCATGATGGAGACCGACAAGCTCAACACGATGTTCAAGTTCGATCGGCACGACACCTACGAGTGGTACCTCAAGCTCGGCGCGTTGTCGAATGTCAATCCGAAGTATTTCAAGGGCAAGATGCCGACCTGGAACGACTTCATCAAGCATCCGAACTACGATGAATTCTGGCAGAAGCAGGCATTCGCGCCGTACTTGACCAAGGTGACTGTGCCGAGCTTGCACGTCGCCGGCTGGTTCGATCAGGAAGATTTCTATGGCCCGCTCAAAATTTACGAGCTACTGGAAAAGCACGACAAGAAGAACCAGAACTTCCTCGTCGTCGGCCCCTGGAACCACGGCGGCTGGGGAGGCGGACCGGGCAACAGCTTGGGACGCATCAAGTTCGACTCGGACACGGGGGCCTACTTCCTCGCCAAGGTGCAAGCGCCGTGGTTCAATCATCACCTCAAGGGCAAGGGCGAGCTCAAGCAACCCGAGGCGCTGATGTTCCAGACCGGCTCCAACAAATGGGTCAGCCACGACCGCTGGCCGCCGGACGGGACGGTCACGAAGAAGCTGTACTTTCATTGGAATGGCCGACTCTGGTGGGAGCCGCCGCCCCTGGACAAATTCACGGGGCACGACAAATACATCTCCGACCCCGCCAAGCCTGTCCCCTATCGCCCGCGCCCGGTCACGCCGACCTATCCAGGCAAGGAATGGCAGGTCTGGATGGTCGAGGACCAGCGTTTCGTCCACCAGCGGCCCGACGTGCTGACCTACGAAACGGAGCCACTGACCGAAGACATCACCGTTGCCGGCTCGCTCACCGCCAAGCTGTTCGCGTCAACCAGCGGCACCGACAGCGACTTCATCGTGCGGCTAATCGACGTCTATCCGGAGACGTATGCGAACGACCCGACGATGGGTGGCTATCAGCTGCTCATCAGTGGTGAGCCGGTGCGAGCCCGTTTCCGCAAGAGCTTTGAGAAACCGGAGCCGGTGAAGCCAAACGAAGTGAACGAGTACACGATCAACTTACACTGGAGCCATCACTGCTTCCGCAAGGGGCACAAGATCATGGTGCAGGTGCAGAGCAGCTGGTTCCCCTTGATCGACCGCAACCCGCAGAAGTATGTGCCGAACATCTTCGAGGCGAAGGACAGCGATTTCCAGGCAGCCGAACAGCGCGTGCACCGATCGCCGACCTGGCCGTCGCATGTGAGTTTGCAGGTGATGGGTGGGAAGTGACTACGCTTTTTCCGGGACTGCGCCCGGAAAAAGTGGCCCCTGCGGGGCAGTTGATAAACTGTCTCCGAATCTTTTCGGAGGCTTACCATGGTTGTGACCGACCCGTTGGGCCTTGCTTACGCCGACCTGTTGGTCGGTCGATACGATTG
>SHZY01000040.1 GCA_009692065.1 Gemmataceae bacterium | reverse complement strand
CAAACCGAGCTTGGAGTTCCTTAAACTGTTGTTCCAGCCTGGCGCATCCTGCGCACGGTAGCGTCCCTGCGGTCGTCATAACGCGACATGATAAGCAGTGGCCGAAAACCGGGCAAGCCGAAGCCAGCTGCCCGTGAAGGGCTACAAATTGACGAGTATTCCCCCCTCTGGCGTATTTGGGATGGGATTCGGGTTAATGAAAGTTTCTACTTCTTCCCCTCTGCCCTTCCGATAGAATTGCGGCAGTTTCATGGAATCCCCCGTGTTTGGAAGTAGCTTTTCCGTGTTTATTTTAACCGTTTTTTCGGCAGACAAGGGATTTTTTTTTTGGATTCCTGGGCCAGCATATTTGATTCTTGGCGCGGCCGCCAATCGATCCGGCCGTCTCCAACGGACCCAATTCGCTTCATATCGAAAACGGCAGCCAAGCAGCACCCCGGCCGCCGACGGCAAACGACGCGCGAGCCATCTGCCGGCCCTGTGCCGCGGGCGGGCGGGCAGGCGCCGGCGGAGGTCATCGCGGCGGATTGCGTGCAGCCGCAGCTTGAGTGAATCTCGCTTGTCAAGGTCGGTTGGTGCGCCGTTAACCGATCTAAATTCGGTCGCGGCGTGCTTGTCGCTTGGACAAACCGTGCTGTGTGAAGTGGCAGCCAATTCGGCTGTGTTTCGTGTCATGCGTGTCATTCATGTCATGCATGTCATATGGGGGGTGGTGGTGACACGCATGACACACAAAACCTGACCCCCCGTAATTCCGGGGACACCTTACTTGACTCTCGCCGCCGCGGCCGTCATCCCATCCAACCCGCCCCGTGCCGAAAAAGGAAGACAAGAAGCAACCCGGCCGCCGACGGCAAACGACGCGCGAGCCATCTGCCAGCCCTGTGCCGCGGCCGGGCGTGCAGGCGCCGGCGGAGGTCAGGGGCGATTACGTGTGGCCGCCCTTCCTTTCTTGAGCCTGAAAGGCTCGGACAAAACAGCCCAAGGCAACGCCCTGGGTAATCGGGGCAACCCAAAACAAAGCCCTGAAAGGGCGTAACAACCCGAACAGCCGACCGCCGTTATGCCCTTTCCGGGCGGCCAATCCTTGAGACCGACCCAACCCCAGGGCGTTGCCCTGGGCTTTTTTGTTTCGGCCCTTCAGGCCTCAGAATCGCCCGCTCACTTCCTCCGCGGCACCGCACACCGGTCGCCCGCACAGCCGCGGCCGAACATGCCGCCGATGCGCACCCGGTAGCGGGCGAAGAGCGTGTAGAGGCAATCGAAGATCGGCCGCAGCACCGGCCAACCGGTCGGGGCAAACACCCAGCCCAGACCGACTGCGATATAAGCTTGGCGAAATGTCTCCAGGCCTTGCGTCTTGCGGCCATCCGGGAAGACGCCATGCAGGCTGCCCATCAGGTCCGCGAGCGTGCAGCCAAAGGCGGCCGGGTCGAAGTCGGCGGCGGCGATGTCCTCGATTGCCAGATGCCCGCGGCGGTCAAGGCGGCGCAGCCAGCGGGCCTCCGCCTTGCAGAAGGGGCACTCGCCATCGTAGAGCAGCTTGAAACGCCAGTTGGTCACGTGGTCCCCTGATCCGCGCCCCTAGAAAAGAAACGCAGCACGGGATACAAGGGGCCGGAAGTCGATATAAGACATTTGCCTTATAACGCCTCCCGGCCCCGTTTTTGAACTGCCACAACCGACTCGCACTGCGGGCGCTAAACGAAGACCCGGTTTACTCCTGCACCTCGTTGATCACCGGCTCCAGATGCTTGGTGTTGCGTTCCACGGCCAGCACGATCGTGCGTTCCTCGATGCCGTCGGCGCTGGCGGCGACGGCGGGGATGATTTGACGGCTGTCAGGCAAGCTGTAGCGCACGGTGAAGGTGCCGTCGGGGCGGAGCTTGATCGGGTCGCCTTGCAGGGTTACCTTGGCGCTGGGCTCGGTGCTGCCGTAGACGATCAATTCGGCGTCGAGCTGGAAGCGGAAATTGCGGTGCTTGCCAAACTGGAATGCGCCGGAGCCGAAGCTGGTCACAGATGGCGAGCCCATCGGCCGGCGCAAACGCTCTTCAAACAGTTGCTTGAGTTCGAGGCTCGAGGCGCCGGGGTCGAAGCCGCCGGACATGGCGAAGATCTTGGCTGCTTTCTCGGAATCGAAGTCGGCCCAGTTCTCGTCGATCATGTCGCTCATGCCGGCGCGCGGCGTGGTGACCACGTTGGAGCGGGCTAGCACGTAGAACTGGCCGTTCTTGGCGAGATAGCCGATGTCGATGCGGTAGGCGCGCGGCGGATTGCTGACGTCGATGTACCAGTTGTTGCAGCCGCCGTGGATCTCGATATCGCGCACCGCGTACTCCGACGAGGAGGTCGTTTCGGTTGAGGTGACGTCGATGAGGCGCAGAATCGGTTTGGAGCCGTGCCAGTCCTGGCCGAGGGCGGCTTCAGCGCGCTGCACGGATTGGCGCGTCAGTTCCCAGTAGGTGTGCAGCCAGTAGGGATCGCGCACCATGCAGACGACGCGGTCCTTGCCGTAGCCGCGGGGCAGCTCCTTGGCGATCTTGCCGGAGAGATCCTTGGTCGGCACGCCGACGTCGTACTTGCTGCGCTCGATGTGCTCTTCGACCGACGTGGAGCCATTGCTGAGATGGGCGGCGTGGCGCTGCGGCTTGCCGCGGAGCTTGGTTTTGGGCTGGGCGATTTCGCGGGCTTTCGCCTTGGCCTTGGCGAGCTTGACGAGCGCGTGGATCAGTTCATTCTTGGTCTTGCGCGTGACGCCGGTAACGCCCTTCTTCTGCGCCAACTCTTGCAGGTCCGTGCGATTGAGGGATTTCCATTTTTCGATTGACATGCGTCGCGACTCCGAATGGCTATGTCTTGGAGGAATTCGTAAACGAATCCGACAAACCATCCGTGGTGCGACAATCCCGACCATCCGCTGGGGGGAGGAAAACCTTGAGGTCAGGAGCGATTGGCCAGAGCGCCAACTGGGGAGGCAAGTTCTTGGAGCGTAACTACTTTGATATCAAAACGTTCTGCCAAGGCAAGACAACGAATAAAAAAGACAAACGGCCCAAATTGGGTCTGCGTTTGCCTGGAATCACAAGTCAAAGCGGCGTGTGCGGCTGGTTTTTCACGGTGCGTTCTCGCGGGGTAATCAACGGCTAGGGAAAATTGATCTAATGACGATGATACATTTTTCGACAGCGGCTAGTCAATACGAACTTGGTGAGAATTCCGTGAATTCGTGCGGGGACGGCTGATTTTTCTTGATTTTTTAGGCTCTGTTGGTTGCTTTTTGACAAAGTCAAGGGAAAAATGGGGACCCTGGAAAATCGCTGCCGCTGGTGACGAAAATGCCGAGAAAACCACGGATCACACCGATGGCACGGATAGGGAAAACCAGGTTCCCGACGACAAGGGCCGGCGCCGATAGCCATTACGAGTCCGAGCATTTCTTATCCGTGCCATCGGTGTGATCCGTGGTTTCTCTTCCATCCGACTTTGCGAAAAAATTCACGAATCACGTTGACGATGGCCTTCCAGTCTTCAAAATAGCTGTGTTGTACGCAAGGAATCAGGTCCCGCGTGAGGGGCCGAGCATGGACCAGAAACCGTCGCCGCGAGAGATGGGCTACTCGCTCGCCATCGCACAGACCGGTGTGGAGATGGTGTTGCCCACCATCCTTGGTTTCTACCTCGACAGTTGGCTGGAAACGACGCCCTGGATTACGATTGTTGCAGCTGTCCTCGGCTTCACGGCCGGGTTGGTTCATTTGATCGCGATCCTGAGGCAAAAAGACCGGGACGAATCGTCCGACATGAAGCCGCCGCCATGAAGAGTCTGGTCCTGTTTTGTGCTGGGTCGGTGTTGTTTGGTGCGGCTGCGCTCGGGGTTGGCTATGCGATTGGCGGCACGGAATCGCTGCTGCAAGCCGGTACGGCCTTCGGGCTGACGTTCGTGCCAGCTGCGATCACGCTCGCCTGGGTCGTGTGGAGCTATCGCTCCGATCCGGGCATGATGCTGCTGGCGAGTCTGGGGGCATCGGGCTTTCGCATGGCGATTGCCCTGGGCGGCGGGTTTTACTTGACCCAATCACAGCCGGGCGCTTTCGATACGCCGTTCTGGTTTTGGCTCGCAATGTTCTATCCGGTGTTCTTGGCTTTCGAGATCACCCTCTTGGTTCGGCAGCAACCCAAGTTGAACGGGTCGCCGAAAGCGTAGCAAGGTCTTGGCAAGTGTGGGGGAACGGATGATTTTCGCAGCTACTGCTGTCGAACATGTGCTGGATACTCTCAGCTGGCACTTGTTCGAATCCGTACACCTGGAGATTCCGCTGCCCGGCATTCGCGGCGTCTTCCACGGCGACGGGTTCGGCATCACCAAGTACACCCTCCTGATGCTGCTTGCGGGCGGGTTGATCCTGTGGATTTACTTGCCCCTCGCCAAGAAAATCCAAACCGGCGAAGCGCCGACCGGCAAGTTCTGGAACCTGTTCGAATCGATCCTCACCTTCATCCGCGACGAAGTTGCCAAGCCCTACATCGGCAAGGACGCGGATCGCTACGTTCCTTATCTGTGGACCGTATTTCTCTTCGTGCTGTTTTGCAATTTGCTCGGCATGGTGCCATTCCTCGGCTCGCCGACGGCGAGCTTCTCCATGACGTTGGTCCTGGCGACGGGGACTTACCTCCTGATCACCGCCGGCACGATCTCCAGGTTCGGATTCAAGGCGTATGCCTTCTCCTTCGCGCCGCATATGGAAATGCCGCTGGCGATGAAGATCCCGATGATCCTCATGCTTTGGCCCATCGAATTCGTCGGTTTGCTCATCAAGTGTTTTGTGTTGTCGGTTCGTCTCTTCGCCAACATGTTCGCGGGGCACATGGTGCTGGCGACAATCTTGCTGTTCATCCCCGCGGTGCGCAACACCAACCCGACGCTGGAATGGTCCGTCACCCTGGCGAGCGTGCTCGGCGTGACGGCGCTCAGCTTGCTCGAACTGTTCGTCGCGTTCTTGCAAGCGTACCTGTTCACGTTCTTGACGGCGCTGTTCCTGGGCGGCGTGCTGGAACATGCGGAACACGCGGTCCATGGCCACGACGACCATGGGCACGGTCATGAGGAATCACCGGACGCCGGCGCGGAGGATGTGCACGGGCACGGCACGGCGGCCCATTGAAAACCACTACGTTGAACAACCTTATTTCTGTTGAAGGAGTTTCCATGAATCGTTTGAAGATGCTCGGCCTGATTCTGATTGCGACGGGAATGCTGCTTCCGCTGGCGGACCCCATTCTCGCTCAAGACAAGGCGATGGACGTTGCCAGGCACAAGCAGGACATTGAAAAGATCGAAGCGCAATCCAAATACAGCGCCTTCGGCAGTCCGGCCTGGGGCGCGGGTCTCGGCGCCGGTCTCGTCATCATCGGCGCAGGCCTCGGCTTCGGCCGCATTGGCGCCGCGGCACTCGAAAGCATGGCTCGTCAGCCGGAAACCGCCGGCCGCGTCCAGACCGCCATGATCATAATCGGCGCGCTCCTCGAAGGGGCGACGTTCTTCGCGCTGATCATCTGCATCCAGGCCGCAGGTAAGGCGTAGTTGGTTCGCCGCTTGCCGTTTAGTGTTCGCACGACGTCACGCGAACGCTAAACGGCAAGCGGTTAATTCTGAAGCGAGGTACCCATGCAGCGTTTGCTTTCTTTGTTGCCATGGCTCGTGATCGTGTTCCTGTGCGTCGCTGCGCCGGTCTTCGCGGCCGACGATGCGCACGGCTCGACCGATCCGATGCACATCCGCTACGACACGGCCGTCTGGTCGATCGTCGTCTTCGTGCTGCTGTTGGTGATCTTGCGCAAATCGGCGTGGGGCCCGATCCTCGAAGGCTTGCAGAAGCGTGAGGAGACCATCCGCTCTTCCCTTGAAGAGGCCAAGAAGACGCGCGCGGCGATGGAGAAGCTGAAGACCGACTTCCAAAAGGAACTGGCCGACGCCCATCAGCAAATCCCCCAGCTCATGGAAGACGCACGCAAGAAAGGCGACGAGCTGGCGGCCCAGAAGCTTGCCGCCGCCGCCGCCAAGATTCAGGGCGACCAGGAACGTTTCCGTCACGAGATGGAAATCGCCAAGGACGCGGCAATCAAGGAGCTGTGGTCGCAGGCGGCCCAGCTCGCGACGCTGATCTCCGCCAAGGCGATCGGTCGCTCGCTGACCGAGGAAGACCACCGCCGGCTACTCGATGAGGGTTTGCAGGAGATTGGGCGGTCGGCCAACAATTGAATCTTCGTTTTGTCTTCGTTTAGCGCCCGCGCGGCGCCACGCGGGCGCTAAACGAATAGACGGTGGATAAATGATCGAACCGAAAGAACAATTCGCGGACATCAGCGCCAAACGGCTGGCGACGGTTTACGGCGAAGCGTTATTGAACGCTGCCGAGGCCGCCGGCGAGGTTGCGCAGGTGCTCGAAGAGATCGATTCGGTGATCGACGACGTCTTCCGAAGCGATGTCCGGCTGGAAGCGTTGCTTGCCGGCGCCGCGGTCGGGCGCAAGGTTCGCAAGCTCGCCATCGAGAAAACCTTCTCGACGCGGGCGTCGAGCACCTTCTACAAGTTCTTGCTCGTGCTCAACGATCATGAGCGCCTCGACCTGATCCGCCCGATCCGCCGGGCGCTGCATGAGCTTTACGACGAGCGCACGCGCCGGCTGCGCGTGCTGGTCTACTCGGCGACGCCGCTGTCGGACGAGTTCCAGGCGCGCATCAAGGCCACGATGCACGACGCCTTCAAGCTGGAGCCGGTGCTGGTGGTCGTTGTGGATCCCACGCTCCTTGGGGGCTTGAAGATCCGCATCGGCGACAAAGTTTACGATGGAACGGTGCGTACACGCATTGACAACCTCCGCAATCAATTGATCGAAAGAAGCAGTCATGAGATTCAAAGCCGACGAGATCGTTTCAGTTCTGCAGAGTGAAATCCAGGCCTACGAGAAAAAACTCGACACACGCGAAGTGGGCCGCGTGCTCGAAGTCGGCGACGGCATCGCGCGCGTCTACGGCCTCGCAAATGCCATGAACGGCGAAATGGTCGAGTTCACGCGCGCCAAGATACGCGGACTTGTCTTCAACCTCGAAGAAAACTCCGTCGGCATCATCATCCTCGGCAACCATCTTGAGATCATCGAAGGGGACGAGGTCCGCTCGCTCGGCACGCTTCTGGAAGTGCCGGTCGGCGACGCCGTTGTCGGCCGCGTGGTCGATCCGCTCGGCAACCCGCTCGACGGCAAGGGCCCGATCACCTCGGACCGCACTCGGCCTGTCGAGTTCATGGCGCCCGGCGTCGCGGCCCGGCAGCCCGTCAATCAGCCGCTGCAAACCGGCATCAAGGCCATCGACTCGATGACGCCCGTGGGCCGCGGACAGCGCGAATTGATCATCGGCGACCGCAAGACCGGCAAGACCGCCATCGCCATCGACACGATCATCAATCAGAAGGGCGAGGACGTAATTTGCGTCTACGTCGCGATCGGGCAGAAGGAATCGCAGGTCGCCAGCGTGGTCGAAGCCTTGCGTGCCAACGGCGCCATGGACTACACCATCGTCATCGTCTCTTCCGCCGCTGACGCCGCGCCGCTGCAATATCTCGCCCCGTACGCCGGCACCGCGATGGCTGAGTACTACATGTACGAGCAGGGCAAGGACACCCTGTGCGTCTACGACGATCTTTCGAAGCAGGCCGCCGCGTATCGCCAGCTTTCCCTCTTGGTGCGTCGTCCGCCAGGCCGCGAGGCGTATCCGGGTGATATCTTCTATTGCCATTCGCGCTTGCTCGAACGGTCGGCCAAGCTGGCCGAACGCTGGGTCATCGTACCCGAAAGCACCGACGCGAAAATCGTGACCGACAAGTCAGGCGTCGGCGGCAAGGTCTACATCGGCCCGCTCGACAAGGAGCATGCCGAGAAGCACGACCTGAAAAACCACCCCGGCCACAAGGTCGCCAAGGTCGTGGGGACCGGCGGATCGCTCACCGCGTTGCCGATCATCGAGACGCTCGAAGGCGAAGTTTCCGCGTACATCCCGACCAACGTGATTTCGATCACCGACGGGCAGATTTATCTGCAACCCGATTTGTTCTACGCCGGCGTGCGGCCCGCGATCGACGTCGGCGTCTCGGTCTCCCGCGTCGGCGGCAAAGCCCAGACCGGCGCCATGAAGTCGATCGCCGGCAGCTTGCGGCTCGATCTCGCCGCCTTCCGCGAGCTCGAAGCCTTCGCCCAGCTCGGCACCGACCTCGACAAGGCGACACAATCCCAGCTCGACCGCGGCTATCGCATGGTCGAGATCTTGAAGCAAAGCCAGTTCAAGCCGCTGCACTTTGCCGACCAGGTCATCATCATCTACGCCGGCGCCAAGGGCTACCTCGACAAGGTGCCAAGGAATCAGGTGTCGGCATGGGAAGCCCAGTGCTTGCAGTTCATGCGCGAACAGCGCAAGGACGTGCGCGACCAGCTGGTGAAAGAAAAGAAGCTGTCGAAGGAATTCAACGCGACGCTGAAGGCCGCCCTCGACGCCTTCGTGCCGCAGTATAAAGCGCCGGGGTCAGCGCTGGCGACGCCGAAGAGCACCGCAATCAAGGAAGGCGAGCCGGGGGCGACGAACATCAAGGCTGGATAGGCCATGAAAGTGATTGACATCCATCAGCAGCGAATGCGCCGATCCGCGGAGATCGCCCGTTTCCAGATGGAGCTCCAGTTGGGCAAGCGATTTCTCTCGCCTCTGGATGTGATCCGCGTGCTGAACCGCGAGAAGATCAGCTTCGTTCTCGTTGGCGCTTATGGTTTGTCGGGCTGGATGTCACAAGCCAGAGCCACCGAGGATGTCGACGTGGTGGTAGCGCTCAAGCATGTGAAGAAAGCTACCCGGTTGCTTCTGGAGGAGTTTCCTTTTCTGGAAGCGGACGATCAAGAAGTCGTGATTCGGTTGCGCGACAAGGAATCGACGGATGTACTGATCGACCTGATGAAACCGACGCAGCCGCACCTGCGTCGTGCTCTTCAAAAACACGGAAAAGGTCGAACTCAAGAAGCAGGTGTACCGAATTCCGTCGTGCGAGATGGCCTTGGTGCTGAAATTCGCGCCCATGATCAGTCTGGCCCGCGTCGACAAGAAGAAGCTGATTGATGCCCACGATTTCATGGACATCGTCGAGAGGAACCCGGACCTGGACGAGGAGCTGCTGGGAATTCTCGGCGACCTGGTCTACCACGGCGGCGGCAAGGAAATCATCGAGCTGGTTCGCAAGGTTCGGACGGGCGAGAAACTGCAATTGTAGCCGCTTGCGGCAATAGGAAAGTTCCGATGGCCAACACACGCGCACTCGTGAAACGCCGCAAGGCGATCCGCAATATCCGCAAGATCACGCGGACGATGGAGCTGATCGCGACCGCGCGCTTCAAGAAGGCGATGGACCGCGCCGTCGAGGCCGACGCGTTCACGCGCAAGATCGCTGAGCTCGCCGCCGACCTGGCAGCGTCGGCGACCAACCTCAAGCATCCGCTCCTGGAAAAACGCCCCGAGGTGAAGAACGCGGTGCTCTTGATCCTCTGCTCCAACCGCGGCCTGTGCGGGGGCTACAACGCGTCGATCTTGCGCGAGGCCAGCGGCGGGTTGAGGCAAATTCAAGGCGACGGCATTCAACTGCACCTGGAGCTGTCCGGCAAGCGGGCCATCGCCTACTTCAAGTTCCAGGGGGTCGCCGCCGAGCATACCTACACGCACTTCGAGGACAAGCCGAGCTTTGAACAGGTCGATGAGGTGGGCTCGCGCTACCTGGCCGACTACATCGCCGGCAAGATCGACCGCGTCGATGTGGCGTACATGAAGTTCATCAATGCCTCCCGGCAAGCGCCGGTCGTGGAGACGCTCTTGCCCCTGTCATCGTTGGCGCCGGAGCCGGGCAGGAAAGTTGTGACCGAGGAAAAGAAGAAGCCGGTCGAGTACGAATTCCTGCCGAGCGCAGAAGGGATTCTGGAAGAGATCCTGCCGATGTCGTTCAAGATTCGGCTGTTCAAGTGCTTCCTGGATTCCGCGGTCTCAGAACAAATCGCCCGCCGCGTCGCCATGAAGGCGGCCACCGAAAACGCCGGCGAGATGATCCGCGATCTGTCGAGCAAGTACAACCGTGCGAGGCAAGCGCAGATTACCAAGGAGATCAGCGAGATCATCGGCGGGGCGGCGGCGCTGAAATAAGGAATTGGCGAGCCGAGCCCCGTAAGGGGCCGGGTAAAGATTCTCGACGGCGCAACCCGGCCCCTTACGGGGCTCGGCTCGCCGGATATACGATAACACACGTACAACATTTGAGGATATTGAAATGGTCGCAACCGCAACGTCGCAAAAAGTCGGCAAGATTGTCCAGGTCATCGGCTCGACCTTCGATGCCGAGTTTGACGAAGGCAATCTGCCCGAAATCTACAATGCCCTCAAGATCGATGAGGAGTTCAAGGGCATCAAGCTCAAGATCACCGGCGAAGTGCAGCAGCACCTCGGCGGCAATCGCGTCCGCGCGGTCGCGCTTGGCTCCACCGAAGGACTGTACCGCGGCATGTCGGTTACCGACAGCGGCTCGCCCGTTCGCGTCCCCGTTGGCCTCGAGACGCTGGGCCGCGTCTTCAACCTGCTCGGCGACACCATCGACGGGCGCGGCCCCATCAACGTCAAGGAGACGCGGCCGATCCATCGTGAGCCGCCGGCCTTCTCCGAATTGTCCTCGAAGACCGAACTCTTCGAGACCGGCATCAAGGTCATCGACTTGCTCACGCCGCTCGTCCGCGGCGGCAAGGCGGGACTGTTCGGCGGGGCGGGTCTCGGCAAGACCGTCATCCTCACCGAACTCATCGCCCGCATCGCCAGCCAGCACGGCGGTTACTCCGTCTTCGCCGGCGTCGGCGAGCGCACCCGTGAGGGCAACGATCTCTGGCTCGAAATGCAGGAAACCAAGATCGGCTCCACCGACCGCTCCGTCATCACGCAGACCGCCATGGTGTTCGGCCAAATGAACGAGCCACCCGGCGCCCGCCTCCGCGTCGCCCTGTCGGCCCTCACCATGTGCGAATGGTTCCGCGACGAGACGGGCAAGGATACGCTCCTCTTCGTCGATAACATCTTCCGCTTCTCGCAAGCCGGCTCCGAAGTTTCCGCGCTGCTGGGCCGCATGCCGTCGGCCGTCGGTTATCAGCCGACGCTCGCAACGGAAATGGGCGAATTGCAAGAACGCATCACCTCGACGAACCGCGGCGCCATCACCAGCGTGCAGGCGGTTTATGTGCCCGCTGACGATCCGACCGACCCGGCTCCGGCCAACGCGTTCCAGCACCTCGATGCGTTCATTTACCTCGAGCGCAAGATTTCCGAGAAGGGCATTTATCCCGCGGTCGATCCGCTAGCGTCGTCCAGCCGAATTCTCGATCCGCAGATTCTCGGCGAGCGCCATTACAACATCGCGCGGCGGGTGCAGCAGATCCTTCAGCGTTATCGCGAGCTGCAAGACATCATCGCCATCCTCGGCGTCGAGGAGTTGAGCGAGGAAGACAAGAAGGTCGTACAGCGCGCTCGCCGCATCGAGAAGTTTCTGTCGCAGCCGTTCATCGTCGCCGAGGCGTTCACGGGCAAGGCCGGCAAGGTTACGCCGATCGCCGAGACCATCCGCAGCTTCGAGGAACTGGCCGACGGCAAACACGACGATTTGCCGGAAGCCGCCTTCATGTACGTCGGCGGGATCGATGAGGCGGTGGCACAGGCGAAGCAGATCAAGCAATAACGCCTCGTTCCCAAGCACCGCTTGGGAATGCAAGAAGGGAAGCTCCGCTTCCCGATTCAGAGGAAGCAGAGCTTCCCGACGCGCTTGCTCAAGCAGAGCTTGGGCACGAGGAGTAGCCATGGCGGATGCAAAAACACTAAAATGCGTCGTCGTCACACCCGAAAAAGCGGTGCTCGATGAAAGCGCCGACTTTGTCGTCGTGCCGATGTTCGATGGCGAATTGGGTATCGCGCTCGATCGCCAGCCCTTGATCGGCCGGCTCGGTTTCGGCGAGTTGCGCATCACGCAGGGCAGTGCCGTCAAGCACTATTACGTCGATGGCGGCTTCGTGCAAGTGCGCGGCAACGTCGTCACAGTGTTGACCTCCAAGGCAGTGTCGGCCAAGGATATCAACACCCAGGCGGCGCTGAAGCCGGGACACGCCGAGACCACGCCCGCGGCTCAGGAAGCCCTGGAAAAGAACCAGCAACGCGCCCGCGCCCAGCTGCGGATCGCCCAGAAAAACCAGGAACGCTCGAACTAACCTTTCGAATTTTTCATTTTAGTTTTCCCCTCGGTTCGTCTAAAATAGCGTCCCCGCGCGTGCTTCTATCGACCCTCGCGGCGCGCTCGCGCGTCTGAAGGAGATCGCATGGCCGTTTCCATCAAGTGCACCAACTGCGGCGCCGTTCTCAAAGCCCCGGCTGCGATCGCGCCCGGCAAGAAGGTCAAGTGCCCGAAGTGCCAGAAGCCGTTCGTCGTTGAAGCTGAGGAAGAAGAGGAGAAGGAGCCCGAAAAGCCTGAAACGGAAGCAGCAGACGAAAGCGGCGAAGAGGAAGAAAAGCCCAGGTCCAAAAAGCCCGCGCCGGCGGCAGATGACGACGACGAGTCCGACGAAGACGAGGAGACGTCCAAGAAAAAGAGCAACCGCGACGACGACGATTATGACGACGGCGATGACGACAAGCCCAAGAAAAAGGGCAAAGGCGCGAGCGCCCCCTAGTGGGTTGCGCGTGGTGGTTAGCGACGCTACGCAGAAGCGTGGCAGGGGCAACGCTTCTGCGAAGCGTCGCATACTGGAAACCAAAGATTCGTTTCGCAAATCTGTGTACACTTGCGAACAATTCGCAACCGTGGCCCATTGCGCTCCACGCCGGGCAAATTCCCCGTTTTCTCGAAAAGATATGGTTGCGGTCGGGTTTTCCATTCTTCTAAAATAACCGCATTCCCAGGGCTTTGTCACGCACCCTTGCCGGCTCGATTCCGGCACTAAAGAAGAAACCCTATGCCTTCGATAACCTGCACCAACTGCGGCGCGGTACTCAAGACCCAGGCAGAGATCCCGGCCGGCAAGAAGGTCAAGTGCCCGAAATGCACGCAACCCTTCGTCGTTCAGGCCGCGGCGGCGCCGGAGCCAGTGGAGAAAAACCCGTTCGCCACCGATGACGCCCCCGCCGAGACGCCGAAGAAAAAAGGCAAAGCCAGCGACAATGACGGCGGCGACGAAAAGCCCAAGAAGAAAAGCAACACGCTGATGATCGTCCTCATCGTCGGCGTGCTGCTGTTCTGCTGCTGCTCGGGTTCCTGCACCGTCGTGTACATTGCATTCCAGGACGCAATCAACAAGTTCGTCGGCTTTGGCGATAATCTCTAGAAAATACAGGAAGACGCTCCCAAGAAACAGCAGGAAGACATGAAGGCATTCGAAGAAAAGATGAAGAACCAGAAGAAGTGAGCAGGCGGTCCGAGCCTTTCCTTGAGCGCGAATGGAAGCATCGACCATGAGCCATTCCATCCAGTGCGTGCATTGCCAGGCGGTGCTGAAATCGCAGGTGCCGGTGCCCGCGGGCAAGAAGGTGAAATGCCCGAAATGCCAGCAGGTGTTCACGACGGTCGCCGCACCTGCGCCGCCAGAGCCGCCCGCCGCGCCTGAACCGGAGCCAACAGAGCCAGGCCAACTCACGGACGACGAAATGGCCAGAGCTCTCGCCAAGATGCAAGAAGAACACGCGCCGAGCCCGAAACCCGCCACGCCGCCGCAAGTTGAGATCCCGAAAATCGACGACGATCTCGTCGTCCCGAACGAAGAAAAATCCGCCAAGCCGAAGAATCGCGCCAAGGACCCAGACGACGAGCCATGGGCCAAGAAAAAGCAGCGCCCTGACGACGACGAGCCACGCTCGCACAGGAAGAATCGCGACGAGGACGACTCACGCTCAAGAAAGAAAAAACGCGACCCTGACGACGAAAAGGAAGACGAGGAGCCGCGCTCGAAAAAGAAACAGGACGACGATGCAAAGGAGCCTCGCAGCAAGAAGAAGCGTGACGAGGAAGATGACGAGGACGACCAACCACGCGCCAAGAAGAAACGACACCAGGACGACGAAGACGACGAGCCGCGCTCAAAAAAGGACCGCGCTGATGATGGCGAAGACAATGAGCCTCGCTCGATAAAAGACAAGAAAAAAACCGGCAGCCCGATGATGCTGATCCTGCTTGTCAGTGGCGGCCTGCTGACGCTCATGCTGTGCTGCGGCGGGGCGATCGGCGGTTATTTCCTGTTCATGAATTTCCGGAACTCCTGACGCACACCCGCGCCGGTCGATCCAAATTTCCAGCAAACGCAGGATTTCCTGCTCCGCCTGCAGTCGATTTGGCCGTGCAATCGCTGGCGCAATGACGGCGCAAATCGCCTCAGCCGCTGGCATGGGAAATCGCCGTCACCGTGATTGCCAAGTCGGCCGACATCCTTGAAGTTGCCCATGAGCAGGGGATCGCCCACGGCAATTTCAAACCATCCAATATCTTTCTGACGCACACCGAAGAGATCTCGCCAAAGAATGTGCATCAGGCCGCCCTGCGCATTGACGACTTCGCCTTGGCCAAGGCGGTGCAGCAATCGCGGTTGTCCGCACACAGGGGCTCCTCTGGCCGATGCCGCACTATCTGGCGCCGGAACAACTGCGCCATCGCAAGCCCCCGGCGGAACCGACCAGCGACCTGTACGCTCTGGGTATCTTGGCCTTTGAGCTTTTGACCGGCCGCTGCCCGGTCAAGGGAGGAACGCGCGAGGAGATCGCGGCGAAAATGCGCCGACGCCGCCCCGGCAATACCGCCCCGAGTTGCCGACCGCCCTGGAAGCGCTGGTGCTGCAATGCTTGCGCAAGAGTTCGCGCGAGCGCCCGACGTCGGCGAAGGAACTGGCCGAGGCGCTGCGTGCTCTGCTGCCTGTGGTAACGCCAGAAAAATCGCTGCTGCCGTGGTGGAAGAAGTGGTTGAGGTGGAGGTGATTTTAGGTTGCGGCGAGCCGAGCCCCGTAAGGGGCCGGGTTGAGCTCCCTGTAACCCGGCCCCTTACGGGGCTCGGTTCGCCAGATCGAGTGCGTTTACAATTCCAGCGCATCAAGCGCATCAATCAAGTTATCCAGATCATCCTTCGGCTTCGCAGCTTGGTGGTCCTGGCGTTTCGGCAAGCCGACGCTGGCGCCGACCGCGTGCCGGCCGTCGGCGACCAGTTCGCGATCGCGCTCCTCGACGGCTTGCGACAGCGCATCCTTCTCGGCCCCGCCAAACAGCTTGGTCAGGTCGATCTTGAGATTGCCGATGGCGCCGATCGGAGCGCCGGCAATCGCGGGCGTCTTGTAATCGGGGAACATGATCGCCTGCTCCGGGCACACCCGGCTGCACGCGGGGCAGCCCTTCTTGCAGTTGTCCTGGTTCTCGACCAGGATGCGTTCCACGCCATCGACGCCGTACACGCCGAACAGGCAGAAGTCGATGCACTCCATGCAATTGGTGCATCGGCTATAGTCGATGACGGGATACCAGCGCCGCCCCGGCGCCTGCAAAAGCTGCTCGGGCGAAAAACTTGGCGAGCCGGGAGCGTCAGCGACCGGAGTGCGCGCTCCGTTGCCGTTGCCCAGATTCAGCCCAAGCTGCACCATCGCCGGCGGCGTCGCGGGCCGACTAACTTCCTTCGCTTCGTGCCGTTGCCGACATTCGTCGGCGATACGGCGGATCTCGCCCACATAGGGATCGTGCTGATTGAAGTCGCGCAGGTCGAGGCAATAGATATGCCGATCGGGCACGTCGAGTGTGCCGATGCCTTTGGCCGGCTGCGGTTCGCCGGCTACTTCGTCATCGTCGTCAACGGGGGGCTTGAGTTGCGATTCGCCCCAATGCCCTTTGATGCCGTCGCGGTCCATCACCCAGAATGCCGCCCGCGGGAAAAGCCAGCTCAGGAACACCATGTCGCCGCGCACTGAGCCAAGGAACAGCCGGCCGGTGTGATCGGGCCCGAGGTCGTACAGATGCGGGATGACGGAGACTTCCAGGCCAGGCTCCATGAGGAGTGCCGCGACGATGGATTCCTCCAGGGCCCGTTTGCCGGGATGCTTGCCCTGGGCTTGCGAGAGTACGACGGTTAAACGGTGACGACTCATGATCTCTCGTTTTCTGCCGCTTGCGGTTTAGCGCTCGCTCGGCGCTAAGCGGCAAGATGGTTACATATGGCCTTTAAGCATATTCTGCGTTTTTTCCCAGCCGGAGCCAAGGAAATCATGATATTCCTGGACGCTCAGCGTCTCCGGGTTGGACCCGGTCATCTCGAACAACCAGCCATTGGCATACATATCGACGTTGATGGCCGCCGGATCATTCAGCAGATCGGCGTTGAACTGCACAAGAGTGCCAGCGATCGGCGCGAATAAATCGGACATTGCCTTCGACGTCTCAATGTGTCCAATCTTCTGCTTGAACGCGAGCGGATCGCCGGGGTTGACTTCCCAATCGAGGAAGTAGACGTCCTGCATCAGGCGGACCGCGTAGCTTGTGAACCCAAACTGAAGCACATCCGCTCCCCTCTCCCCTCCGGTGGAGAGGGGCTGGTGGTGAGGGGGCGGCACTGCCAGACACCACATATGATTGCGGGCATAGCGCCGATCCGCGGGCAGCGGGGCCTCGAATTTGCCCATCATGAAGGTGAGGGAATCCGTCACAACAACCCCATGCCCCTCTTTGTTTAGCGCCCGCTTGACGCCATGCGGGCGCTAAACGAGGAAATCACGTGTAGCGCGTGCCGCGATGCTCCGCCTCGAAAAACGCCGGCAGCAGGCGATCCACCTGCAACAGTCCCGCGCGCGTCAGCTCGATGTTGCCGTTCGCCACCGTCAAGTAACCATTGTTCTGCAGCTTCCCGAAACCGTCGGCGAAGGTGCTCACAATGTCTTTGCCGAACTTCGTGCGAAAGTAATCGGGATGCAATCGCCCCGTCTTGAGCTGGAGCATCATCTCGCGGCGCAACAACTGATCCGGCGCGACTTTGAGCGCACGACCTAGCGGCAACTCGCCTTGCTCCAGCTTCGCGACGTAATCTTCCCATCGATCGACGTTCTGGACGTGAACGCCGCTCATGTGGCCAAAGGACGCGACGCCGGTGCCGAGCATGTCGGCGCCGTGCCAGAGGGCGTCGCGATAGACGAACTTCGTCTTGGCGGGATCGCGCACCATCGTGTAGGCGCTCGAAACCGAGTAGCCCGCCGTCGTCAGCTCCGCGAAGGCGTAATCGACCCAGGCGCGCTTGGTCGGCCAATCGGCGATCTGGGAGGGATCGACCGCATGGGGATCGTGCGTGTTCAGCTCGTTGGAGAACACCGTGTTGTACGGCAACTCCATCTGATAGATCGTGACGCTCTCGGGCGCCAGCTCGGCGGTCTTCTTCACGCAATCGCGCCAGTTGTCCCACGTCTCGCCGACCATGCCGGCAATCAGGTCAACGTTGATCTGCGTGAAGTGCAGATCGCGCGCCCACTGGTAGGCGCGGAAAATCTCCGGCGACAAATGCGCCCGGCCATTCACTTCGAGAATCTTGTCGCCGAAGTTCTCGATGCCCAGGCTAAGGCGCGTGACGCCTGCCGTCTTGAGTGCTTCAAGTTTGTGCTGTTGCAGCGTGCCGGGTTCGCACTCAAACGTCACCTCGGCCGCGTCGTGCCAGGGGAAGAGCGCTTGCACGCGTCCGAACAAGTCCTTCAGTTGAGTCGCGCTCAGGTACGAGGGAGTGCCACCGCCGAAGTAGACGTAATGCAACGGCCGGCCTGCGACGGCGGGCATCGCGCGATAGAGTTCGAGTTCTTTCGTCAGCGCGTCGAGATAGACATCGACATCGCGGGCGTTCTTGTCGGTGTAGACGCGGAAGTAACAAAACTTGCATCTCTTGCGGCAAAACGGGATGTGCAGGTAGAGCCCGAGCGGCGTGTCGGGCCGCGGCGGCGCGTCCAGAGAGGCGAATGCGTCGGGCAGATTGGCGGCCTGCCAGGCGGAGAATGGCGGATAGTTGGCGACGAAGTAGTTGCCCAGTCCGGTTTTCTCTTGCTCGGTCATGTGCGGTACCAGGGAAAGGGCGCGGTGGGGCCGTCACCTCCATCGTATCGTGGATAGCGGATTGGACAAGGCGAATGCGATCCTCGTTTAGCGCCCGCATGACGCCACGCGGGCGCTAAACGAAGAGTGCGGTCACTTCGCCGGCAACAGCGCACTCAACGCCGTCATCAGTTGCTGCAGCACCTCCGGCTTCGGCATCGGCAGCTTGAGGTACGGCTCGCCCGTCTTCTCATCGCGTGCAACCATCGGGTTTGCCTTGCTTTCCGAGGTCCCATTGGCGACTGCGTTGAGGTTCTGCAAGAACGCCAGCCCGGTCTGCACGAGCCCGGCCCACGGATCTTCGCGCGGCGTCGCCGGCTCGGCTTTCGGGCGCTTCTCGCTCACCATCGTTTCGGTCTCGGCACTCTGGCCCACCGGAATCGCGCTGGTGGTCTGCTCGACGGTCTCCATGAACTTCGTGAGCCGAGTGCCGCCGAACAGAATGTCCTTCTCGCCGCCATCCAGCACTCCGGCGAACAGAGATTTCTTGAACTTGAGGACGCCGAGCATGCCTTCCTCGATGGTGCCGCGCGAAACGAAGTTGATCACCTGCACCGGCCGCTTCTGCCCGAGCCGATGCACGCGGCCAATGCGCTGCTCCAAGACGGCAGGGTTCCACGGCAGATCCATGTTCACGACGACCGACGCGAATTGCAAATTCAGACCGACGCCGCCGGCATCGGTGGAAAGGAACAGCCGGCACTTCGGATCGTCGCGGAACTGATCGACCAGGTCCTTGCGCTTTGGGATCGGCACGCCGCCATGAAACAACACGTGGCCATAGTCCTTGTGTTTCAGTTCGCGTAAGAGCACCTCGTGCATGCGCAGCCATTGGCTGAAGACGACGGCCTTGATGCCCGCGTCGGTGAACAGCTCATCGAGCTGGGCAACCAGCTCGGCGGCCTTGAAGCCCTGGTTCGTTGATTGATCGAGCAGGTACGAGCTGTCGCAGGACATGCGCATGTTCTGCATGGCGATCATCAGCCGCTGCTTGTCCGATTCCGAAAGGAAGTGATAGCGCCGCCATTTCTGCACGATACGGGCGACTGTGCCGCGGTTCTCCTCATGAAATTCTTGCTGGAGCGGCGTCATCGGCACGAACAGGTTCTTGTCGAGCCGTTCGGGAAGCTGATCGAGCACCTGGTCCTTACGGCGGCGCAATAGGATGGGCTCAAGCGTCTTGCCGATCTGGTCGAGCTTGGTGTAGCCGATGACCTTGCCGACGTCGTCGCGCACCTGATGATTTTCGAGCAGCTTGAAGGTCGGCCCCAGGCGATGCTGATCGACGAATTGCACGATGGAGATCAGCTCCTCCAGGCGGTTTTCGAGCGGCGTGCCGGTGAGGACGATGGCATACGGCGTGTCGATTTTCTTGACGCTCTTGGCGACGCGCGTGTTCCAGTTCTTGATGCGCTGGGCCTCGTCGAGAATGACGAGGTCGGGCGCCCATTGGCCGATCAGGTCGAGATCGGCGTGGACGGTGTCGTAGTTCATGATCTTGATCTGTCCAGGAGTCAGGAGTCAGGAGTCAGGCGCGGTGATTTTGCCTCCTGATTCCTGCCTGCTGATTCCTGACTCCTGACCCCTGTCTCCTGGAACTGCGCCGCCCGTTGTGGCCGCAGACCGCCGATGATCTGGGCGGGGAGTTCGCTGAAGCGTTCGATTTCGCGCTGCCATTGGTGCTTGAGCGAAGTCGGGCACATGATCAGCACGCGCTCGACGCCGAAGTGGCGGGCCATTAATTCAATCGCGGCAATCGCCTGGATCGTCTTGCCGAGGCCCATCTCGTCGCCGATCAAGCAGCGGCCAGTCCGCGCCGCGAAGAGTGCCCCTTCCGCCTGGTAATCGTACATCGGCACCTTCAGCAACTTCTTGAGTCCGGCGCTCTTGCTCCCCTTCGGATACTCGGCCTTGAGAATTTCCTCACGCCGCAGGACGTCGCGTTTCTCGGCGACGGAACGCCGCACATCATCGCGAATGCGCATATCGTGGTCCAGTGCCTGGGCCTGGCTCAGGAATTCATCGAAAATCGGCACCGCCAGCGGCAGCAGGACTCCCTCATCGGAGAAATACGTCTGTGCGAGTCGGGCCAGTCCGCGCGGGCAATCGGCGCCGGGCCGAAAGCAGACGTCGCGCTGCTTGCCGTAGCGGAGGAAGACTTCGCTATAGGCCGGTTGGAAGCCACGGTCGAAGAACGATTTGCTGCCGCGCCTACGTTCGAGGTACGACAGGGTGAATTCGAGGTGTTTGCAGGTGCCCAGGGTGTTGGTGGTGAAGTCGCCGCAGGTGCAGGTGTTCTCGCCGAGGTTCTTGCCGCGGATGAAGACGGTGTAGGAACTGCGTGACTCGGAGTTCTTCACGACGAATTCCGAGTACACGGGATCGTCGCTGAGATTCTGGATGTCAAACTCTTGCGTCCGGCCATGATCGCGGCGGAGAGCGATCTGCCAATCTTCGAGCGACATGCCGTCGGGGCGTTTGGTGCGGGAGATTTTCGCCGGCTTGCTGGTCTTGGGTTTGTCTTTGGCGGATTTGACCGACATGGCAGCATCCTTTCTGTGTTGATGGGGTCGCCTGATGTTCCGAACATTCTACACGAACGGAATCGCTGCGGCAAAAGCGAAAGCGTGCTTTTGCTTGGACGGTACTTATGCGATGATAACTAAAGCGTCTAAAACAATGAATCACGGATGACACGGATGGCACGGATAAGAAAGCCCTGTGACGCTGTTCTGGGGCAAACCGTCACACGCCCGATATTCCTTCCTTTCCCATCCGTGTTATCAGTGTGATCCGTGGTTCTTTGTTTTGGGCGCTCTAAATACAACCCTCGGACGCCGCTCATGCGTTTCGTGACTGCCAGCCTTGGCTTGATCTGGTTCACTGCGCCAATTTCTGCGCAAGGCGATCCGGTCGAGTTGAAATCGCTACGCCTCGACGCCGATCCAGGCTATCGCACGCTGCGCACCGACACGCTCGGCCGTTTGTTCGTTGGCGGGCGCGAAGCGCTTTTCGTCTATGAGCCGAACGGACGCGACGCCTATCACGCGCGACGCTTGCTGGCCAAGTTCCCGCCAGGCACGACGATCAACGACATCGAGATCCGCGGCCACGATCTTTACGTGCTCACGGCCACCGCACTTTACGTTGTTCCGGATGGAGCGCGCAAGCGAGACAAGCTCACGCCCCGCAAGCTGTTGTGGGGCGTGCCGGGACCGAATGTGCTGCGCTCGCTGGCGTGGGGGCCGGAGGGCGATCTGTACATCGCATTCGGCAACCCGGCCGCGCCAGGCCGCTGGGCGTACTGGACCTACTTCAGCGAAACCGACAAGAGCAAGACGCCGTATCGCGGCGCCGGCGGCATTCTCCGCTGCACCCCCGACGGCACCCAGGTGCGAATCGTCGCCCGTGGCTTGCAGAATCCGGGCGGGCTCCTCTTCGATCGCCACTGGAATTGTTTTGTGAGAGATGGCAGCCGACTCTTGCGCGTTGAGCACGCATATTTCGGCGATCCCGTGCCGCCGGTTCTCGACGGCGTCCAGCCGATCCTGGGTTATCTCGACGACAAACCGTTCCCAGCGAAATATCGCCATCAATTTCTGAATCGGCGCGCTGATGGGCTGACGCGGCTGACACTCGAGGGGACAGAACATCTCTTGGTTGCCTGCAAGAAGCCGATCGCGGTAACGGTCGGTCGCGGCGGCCGCATCTTCGCGATCCTCGAATCCGGCGAACTCGTCATGCACTCGGCCAAGGGCGATCCCTTCGCGCCGTATGACGCAGCCGAGGCGACGCCGGCGAAACTCTGGCAGGAACTCAACGACCCATCCTGGCAGCGGCGTTATCGCGCTCATATCGAGATGACGCGCCGCGGAGGCGCCTTCCTCACGGATGCGAACGATCGGCTCCTCAACGCCAAAGCTGACGATCCCGCGCAGCACCATCTGATCTGGTTGGCGGCAAAAAGCGGCAAGGGGAGCTTGCACCTGCTCGCGCTTGTCAGCGATGCCGACCCGCGGGTTCGTGTCCAGACGCTGCGCGCTCTGGCTGAATTCTCCGAGCAATTGCGCGAGGAGCCGATCTTCACCAAGACGCTGCTCGACGAGAATCTGCGCGTGCAGCACGCGGCGATCCTTGCCTATTTCAGTTCGAAGGTTGCCTGGGACCGAGCGATTCAGCGCACCATCGAGCGTGCGGCTGCCAAAGAGCCGTATCTGCGCAAGTCGGCCGCTCTGTTGCTCGCGCAGAAGGCGACGCTTAAACAATTGGAAGAGCTATGCGCGAGTGATGACGCGGACCGGCGCCTCGTTGGCGTGGTCGCCGCTGCCTATCGGTTGACGCTGGCGAATACGACGAGCCCGCTCGCGCAGCACTTGCCGCTGGCGAAGTTCAAGGATGAGTTCGCGTTCATGATCGAGTATGCCGACGGTAAGCTAGATTTGCGAGATCTCGGCCGAGTCGGGTCGTTTACGAGGGCGGAACATTGGAAAGCCGACAAACGCCCGGCCGAAGAAGAGCTGACGTTCAAGCTGCTGCGACGGATGGCGAACGACGAAGATGGCGCAGTACGAACGGAGGCGGTGCAGTTTTTGAAGTTGCTCGCGAACTGACACGTCTTGAGTGTAGCCCTCACGCGGAGAGCATGTGAATCAATCTCACGCAAAGGCGCAAAGGCGAGAAGGAAGACAAGAATCAATGCATTTCTCTGGCATTTCTTTGCGCCTTTGCGCCTTTGCGTGAGTCGTATTTGATTTTTCACATCCTTGGAGCGTGAGGTCTACACTCAGGCCAACTCCACTTCCGCCGGTTGCAGCACAAACGCATCCTGCCCCTCCGGCGGCTTTTGCAGTTTGATCTTCGTGACGCGCCAGCCGTGATGTTCCAGCGACCCCTTGAACGGCGGCGAGCCGGTGACATTGCCTGTCAGGCGGATCGCGGACGGGTCGAAGCCGACGGGCACCTCGACCTGCGATTTCTCCTCGCCTCTCAAGACCGGCTCTAGGTCGAGATGTTCCTTCAGCACTTTTTGGCACGCTTGATGAATGCTGCGCACGCCGGCGCCGAGCGTTTCATTGTCAGCGCCGTCCACGTCCTCCAGCAAGAAGTCGATCAGCCGGCCCTCGCGTTGCATGAGTGTCAACAGTAAGATCGGCTCCGGCGACGGTTTGGGAGGCGGCGGCGGGGGAGGGGGAGTCAATGCCGTCGTTACCGCGTCCTGGAACTTGGTGTCGGTTCGATAGCGCTGGGCAATCTCAGCTGCCTTCCGCGCGCCGGCGAAATCGCCGCCGACCTGGGCGTAGCGAACGATGAAGTACAGGATCGCCATGCCGAGGGCGGTGCCGCCGATCGCGTAATAGATTTCCATGCGGGTTCCTTTCGCTGCAAAGATTGGGAAATTATATGGATCGGGCGAGCCGAGCAGCGTAAGCTGCCGGTTGCTTACGAAACGCCGCTCCACCCGGCGGCTCGCGCCGCTCGGCTCGTTGAGACCGCATCGAATGAATCCACTGGATCAGAACGCGAAACCGACCACCGTTCGCTACACCGTCCTCGCCTGGGCGTGCAGTCTGTCGATGCTCACGTACATTGATCGCGTCTGCATCAAGACGGTGGGCAGCGACATGCAGGCCGACCTGGGCATCGACAAGTCCGCCTTCGGCTGGGTCTTCGGGGCCTTCGGGCTGGCCTATGCGGTCTTCGAGGTGCCAAGCGGCTGGCTGGGGGACCGCTTTGGGCCACGCGCCGTTCTGGTGCGCATCGTCCTGTGGTGGTCGCTCTTTACAGCACTGACCGGCTGCGTGTGGAAATTCAGCTACCAGCTCGGCTACGTGCCGATGCCTGAGTTTCTGGCCGACTGGCTCGACCCGATACCATTGACATTCAGCAGCCTCGTATTACTGGTGATCGTGCGGTTCTTGTTCGGCATGGGCGAGGCTGGGGCGTATCCAAACACGGCGCGCGCGCTGCGCAACTGGTTTCCCTACACGCGGCGCGGGCTGGCGCAGGGGCTCCTCTGGTCATTCGGACGCTGGGGCGGGGCAATTGCGCCTCCGTTGATCCTGATCTTCGCCTGGCCCTACGGCTGGCAGGGCGCGTTTATCTTGTTTGGCATCGTCGGCGCAGTGTGGGCAGTCCTGTTCGGCTACAACTTCCGGAATTCGCCCACGGAGAATCCGGCGGTCAACGAGGCCGAGCGAGCCTTCATCCTGGAAAAGGGCGATGAGCAGGTGAAGCTGGCCCTGTCGTGGCGAGCCATGCTGTCGTCGCGCAGCTTGTGGTTCTTGTGCGCGATGTATCTGTGCAGCAACGCGGGCTGGTGTTTCTTCATCACCTGGGACGTGGAATATTACAAGCAAGTGCTCCATCTCGACGGCACGGCGCTGGTCATCGCCTCGGGGGCGCCTCTGTTTTTTGGAGGCATCGCCTGTCTCGCCGGCGGCCTGGTCACCGATCGCCAGGTGCGTTTCTGGGGCCCGCGCTGGGGCCGCACGTTGCAGGGCTGCCTTGCCTACGCCTTCGGCGGTATCTTTTTCGTGCTTGCTCTGCTTGCCGCCGATTTCCCTGCCTTGTCGGTCACCTGTCTGTGCCTGGCGTCGTTCGGCAAGGACTTCGCGATGGCCGTCAGCTGGTCCACATGCATCGACGTCGGGCATCGCTACTCCGGTACGGTCTCCGGCTTCATGAATGGCGTCGGCAACCTCGGGACGGCCATCGCCCCGCCCATCATCGGCTATCTGGCCGGCAAGCGCGGCGAATGGGGGCTCGCCCTCGTCTTCTCCGCGTCGCTGTTCTTTACCGCTTCGATCTGCTGGCTGTTCATCAATCCGCGCAAGGTGATCGTCTATAGCGATGCGGATCGCGAGGCGCTGCGGGCGCAGGGAGTGCTGGATTAGAGACAGTGCGCGAAACCGCCGCGCGAGCCATTTCTGCCCAACAGATCATCAGAAAAAACGTGGGTATAAGTAGATACCCCTCGCTGTTGCCAGCGGGGGGTAGGTGGAGTGTGTTTTGAGTTGCCGGGGGATGGGATGGCTGGCGTGAGGAAGTTCGAGCTTTCGCAACCGCACTTCCCTGTGTGATTTAGTCGAGAGAAGATAAAGCAAGCGGCGTGCCAATCGGCCGGCCGAATGCGGCGCCGAGTTGCAACTTGTTGTAGAGGTTGATGTTAAGATTTGGAGATCCTGACGAGTGCCCGCGGAGGTCGTGGCGGGATTGAAAAACTGTTGTCAATGAGGCACGGAACCGCTGAAATAGTTACAATGCGGCTCGGGGCGACCGTCACGAAAATTGACCGGATTTGGCAATCTCGGTTAGCCTACCCGAGAGGGGAGCGCGGGCCAAGCCGATCATCGCGCGCTCCTCACTCGGGTCGCGGCGAACTGGGTGGGATTTGAGCGATGCCTGCTGCGATACACTGCCGTGATTTACGAAAACGCTACCCCGCCAAGCCGGCGCCGGTTGAGGCGGTCAACGGCCTGGACCTGGAAATCGAGTGCGGCGAGTGCTTTGGCCTTTTGGGACCTAACGGCGCTGGCAAGACGACCACCATCGAAATTCTCGAAGGGCTGCTCGACGCCACCGCCGGCGAGGTCGAAGTCCTCGGCAAGCGCTGGGGCCAGGGGAACGATCGCGCCCTGCGGCAACGCATCGGCGTGTCGCTGCAAGAAACCAAGCTGACCGAGAAACTCACGGTTTTTGAAACGATTCGCCTGTTCCGCTCCTTCTACGATCGCGGTCTCGATCCCGAAGACGTGCTCGATATGGTGGAGCTCGACGAGAAGCGATCCGCCTGGGTCGGCAAGCTGTCGGGGGGACAAAGGCAGCGGTTGGCCATCGCCACGGCGCTCATCGGCGATCCCGAGTTGCTCTTCCTGGACGAGCCGACCACCGGCCTCGATCCGCAATCGCGCCGGCAGCTCTGGGACGTCCTGCGCGACCTGCGCGCGGACGGACGCACCATCCTCTTGACGACGCACTACATGGACGAGGCCGAACGACTGTGCGATCGCGTTGCCATCGTCGATCACGGCAAGGTGATCGCCCTCGGCACGCCGGCGGAGCTGATCGCCCGCATCGGCGGCGAGCATTTCATCGAATTTCGCCTGGAAGGCAGCACCCAGCTTGCGGACGACGACCTCAAGGGGCTTCCTGCCGTGGTCAACCTGCGCCGGGAAGACGAGGCCTACATCCTGGCTGTCACGGCCGTGCATGTGGCCTTGCCGGCGCTCCTGGACCTTGTGCAAGGACAGGGGGGCACGCTGGCCCAGCTTACGACCCGGCACGCGAGCCTGGAAGACGTGTTCGTTACGCTGACGGGGCGGCATCTGCGCGATGGCGCGTGACCGCCGCTGGCGGCTTCGCGCTGGCAGGGCGACATGCGAGCGCGAAGCCGCCAGCGGCAACATCCGTGGAATCCGCAATCCACACCCAACCTGGCTGCCCCGCATCGAGGAATTATTTTCCTTTTGTGTAAAGTTATTCGTTGACAGCAACCTTGCCGGCGGTTAGGGTGGTAGCGTCAGAAGGCGCTGGAGGCGCCTAGCTCGAGTCATCGCTCGAGCGGGACCTAACCACGGAAGGCAAGGTTTCTCCTTCCGCTCCGTTGGACGGAAATCGCGGAAGAGCAGCGTGAGCAATCGGAAAGCTCCGCATCCTTGGCCAATCCGTACCACCAGCGAGTTCTTTATAACATTGTGTGAAGACTACCCATCACGGTTGATGGGTTGGCGGTATTTCTTCCCAAATGGCAAGGTGGTTCCATGAGCACCGATGTATTCGCAACCAGTGTCGTCCTTTCGGAAGAGGAACGACTGGAGACCATGCTGACACGCCGGCTAGGCAATCGCATCCGCGATCTACGCGTGATTCTGTTGGCGGATGGCCTGATCTTGAAGGGACGAACCGCGACTTATCACGCCAAGCAGGTGGCCCAGCACGTTGCCATGGAAGTCGCCAACTTGCCGATTGTCGCCAATGAGATCGAAGTGTTGTAGGGCTGCTAAATCCGCAACACAAAATATCGAAATACGAAATCCCAAACGGAATCGACTCCGTTTGGGATTTTGCGTTTCGGCAAGCCCAGGGGTGAGGTACTCCAAACCCCTGGGCTTGAGGTGTGTTTTTGCATGCAATCGTCAGGACCCGACTATCCCTCAAGCTGCGGTGAGAATCTGGTTCGGCTTGCACTGAAGCTCTATTGCGTTCGAAACGATAATGATAGAATGGAAAAGATACGGAAGATCCTTTCGTCCTATCGATTTTCCCTTCCGGCACGGACGCTTCATCAGGGTTACGTCACCGTGGAGAGGGTTGCGCGATGGCCCAAGGCTACTACACTCTGACTGAAGCTGCCCAGTACCTGAAGATTTCCGTGGATGAGCTGAAGCAGATGGCCCACAAGGGAAAAATCCGCTCGTTCCAGGATCGCGGCACACTCCGCTTTCGCGTTCAAGACATTCAAGACCTAGCCCGCACGCGCGGCACTGGCAGCGACTCCGAGCAGGCGTTGAACGACGCCGGGCTGCCCGCGCCGAAGTCGTCCGCCACGCCTCCTTCGGGCCTGAAGAATGGCCCGGCATCTCCCAAGAGCCCCGTCAAGAAGGCCCGGGCGCCCGATGTGTTCGCTTTCGAGGGCGATGCCGACAGCGTCAATCTCGGCGCCGATGTCATGAGCCCATCGAGTTCCAAATCCAAGCCTCTCGGCTCCACGAGCAAGAAGGTGCCCGCGCCATCCCCCGCCACCGCCGGGTCGGATAGCGATGTCCGCCTCGTTCCCGATGGCAGCGGCGCAAAGGTTTCCCCCGATCGCTTGAAGCTGAAGCCGGCCATGCACACGCCTCCGCCGTCCCCCGCTTTGCCAAAGCCGGCCGACAGCGGCGTGCGCCTGGTGCCGATGGACAACGGCAGCGACGTCAAGCTGGTCGGCTCGGACCACAACGTTCCCCTGGGGGAATCCGGCACCCCAACCTCCAGCGACAGCGACGTCCGTCTCGACAAGGTCGAATTGCCTCCAGCCGACGCACACGACGGCGACATGATGCTGACGAAGGAATACAACCTCGACGACGAGATCCTCAATCAGCAAGAACACGTCAAGAACAAGCCGCCGACCAAGCTGAAGGCCAAGTCGGAAATGAAGCTGCCGACGACCTCGCCCTTTGAACTTTCCGAATCCGATCTGGGACTCCCGTCGGAACTCAAACTCGGCGGCGGCCCCAAGACGCCGGTCAAGTCCGCGCCGGGGACGGACAGCAGCGGCCGCGAAATCGCCGCCGGTCCGCAGCAGGGGTCGAGCGACCTGGTTCCGTCCGAGGATAGCAGCTTCCTTCTCGAAGGCGGCACCAACGACCTCAGCCTCGAAGCAAGTGACGACCAAGAAGACGTGCTGCAAGAGGAGCACACGGAAGTCACCCCCTCATCGAGCGGCATCTCGCTGGAAAACCCGGCCGATGCCGGTATTCCGCCCGATGACGGTGGCGACGACTTCGATCTCAGTCTTGAAGTCGAGGACACGCCGAAACCGGTGAAATCGCAGCCGGCCGAGGATAGCGAATTTGAGTTGAACCTTAGCGGCTCGAGCGAGGGGGCCGCCGGAGCAATTGATGATTCCGAAAGCGAATTCGAACTGACCCTCGACGACAGCGGCAACCTCGAACCGGTCATGGATTCGGCGCCCCAGGTCAAGTCGAAGAACAAAGCCCCCGCCTCCTCCGGCGAGCAAGATATTTTCGGCACCGATTTCGAGGTCCCCGCACTCGAGGATAGCGAAGACTCCACCGTTGCCGACTCGGAGCTCGAAAGTTCCGATTTCGACCTGGAGCTTGACGATTCCGAGCTTCCCCAGGAGGAAGAGAGCGCCAGCCAAGTCGTTGCCCTGGATGAAGAAGATGCCGCTACCGTCGCCGACGACGATGCAGCCGTGGTCGATGATGTCGAGGTCGAGGAGGAATCGAGCGATTTCTCGGCCCTGGACGAGGACGTTCAGGGCGACGAAGACGACGAAGAAACTGCGCCAAGGGGCAGAACCGAGACGGTCATCAAGGAGAAGCTGATCCCGGCCGCGCCCTGGGGCGTCATGCCGGTGATCTTCATGCTGCCGTGCGTCGTCATCATGTTCCTGGTCGGCATCCTCGGCTACGAGCTGGTGCAGACCAGCACCGGCCTGAAGCCGCCGGGCCCATTAACGCTCGCGATCGCCGATATACTCAACCAGCCGGTGACGCTCGGCGCGAAGAAGTAACCGTTTAGCTACGAGCCGCGATCGTCAGGGAGCGGAGAGGCGCCCGCCGCATTGCTCCCTGACGGTTGCGGCTCGTGTACAAACACCCCTCAATCAATCAAACCGATTGTAATCGAAAAACTCTTTCAGCGTCGGATCGTCTTCCAGCGATTCGAATTCCTTCAGCCAGCTTCGCATTTGCTCGGCCGATAACGGTCCGCCGCGATCCTCCACGTCTTCCGCCGCCGGCTTGATCGGCGTCCGTCGCTTCTCCAAGTATTCCAGCAAATCCTGATCCGACCAGGCTTGCGACTTGTGCTGCTTGGCGGCATTCTGGAGCCGCATGTCGTTGGAAATGACCACGAGCGCCGCCGGCTCCTTGTCGTTGGCGATGAGGGTTTCAATCCAGTCGTCGGCGGATTGCCCCTTGGGCGCGAAATGAATGTGCAGGCCCTGGTATCGCTGCTGCCGCGCTCTACCGGGCGGGGCCGCTTTGGCGTCGAACACGATGGTGACCGAGGAAGCGTCCGCGCCAAAAGCGCCGGCAAGAAAGGCCAAGAGGGCGCCGCGCGACTTTTCGAGCCCGCCCGGCGCCAAGTTTCGCTGGATCAACCCAAGCGCGTGGATCAGGTTGTAGCCGTCGATGATGTAGGAGTTGTGCATGGCGTGGCCCCCTCCTCGTTTAGCGCCCGCGCGAAAGTCACTAACCGCTTGACGCAAACGCTGAACAAAAAAAAGAGAGGCGTAGTCGCCTACGCCTCCTCTCTATGGGGATCGGCCGAAGGAACGGCCGGTTCAGGGGACTGAGCCAAGTTGTCGATCTCTTCGAGGTCTTCCTCCTGAGCGGGGACTTCAATGCGGTACTGTCCACCCAGCCAGCGACCCAGATCGACCAACTTGCAGCGATTGCTGCAGAAAGGCCAATCCGGCCATTCCTTCGGCCCCTGGGAATCCATCGCTCGCTCGCAGATTGGGCAACGTACCTTGTTCATCGGAAGTTCCCCCTTCACGACTTGGCTTTTTTCCCCGGCGATTTTCCACTGTCGCTCTTTGCGCTTCCCGATGTGTCTTTTGTATCGGAAGTGGTCTTTGGCGCGTCGGTGCCGGTTTTCTCGGTCGTCGGCTTGACCTCGTCGGCCTTGGCGGCGCTCTTGTAGGACTCACTGCGATAATCGGTCTGATAGAACCCGGAGCCCTTGAAAAGAATGGCCGCCCCGGCGCCGATGAGGCGCTCCAGCTTCTTTTTCTTGCACTTGGGGCACTTCTTCAACGTTGCCTCGCTGAACGATTGCAATTCGTCAAAACGATGCCCGCAGGCGTTGCAGCGGTATTCGTAGGTTGGCATGAGTTTGTTCCTCTCTTCGTTTAGCCCCCGCATGGCGCCACGCGGGCGCCAAACGAAGATGCTATTTCGTCGAAACAATCACCTTCGCCGGCCGTAACACGCGATCCTGGTTCATGAACCCCTGCTCGATCACCTGGACAATCGTGTTCGGCTCGACCGTGTCATCGGGCTTCTGCATGACCGCCTGATGCACATTCGGATCGAACGGCTTCCCTTCACAATCGATTCGCGTGATGCCGTGCCGTTTGAGCAATTCGAGGAACTGCGTCAACACCATGACGACGCCCTGCACCAAGGGCCCGCTATCGCCGGCTTGGCTGGCGGCGGCGCGGTCCAGATTATCCAGGATCGGCAACAAATCGAGCGCCAAGGGGCCGAACGCGTACTTGCGATCCTGCTCGCGCTCGCGCTGCATGCGCTTTTGATAGTTCTCGAAGTCTGCGCGCGTACGGGCAACTAGATCGAGATACTGATCGCGCTCGGCCGCCTGCTTGCGGAGCTTGTCCAGGTCTTCCGGCGCGGTCGGGGTTTCGATTTCGTCGCTCATGAACGATGCTCCCTGTCAGAGCCACGCACGAAGTAAGCGGCTGGGGTGACCGCTTACTTCGTGCGTGGCTCCTTTGAATCTTCTGTGCCGACAAACAACTCGCGCAGTTTGTCGAAGAAGCCCTTGCGATGCGCCGACACGTTCTTGTTTTCCAACTCCGCCAGCTCGCGCAGCAATTCTTCCTGGCGAGGCGAGAGATTTCGCGGTGTCTCGACCACCAGGACCACGTGCAGATCGCCGCGCCTGCCGCCCGCCCCGAGGATCGGCATGCCCTTGCCGGGGAGGCGCGCCACATCATCCGACTGCACGCCGGCGCGAATCGTGTGCTTCACCGGGCCGTCGAGGCTCGGCACTTCGACCTCCGCGCCGAGGGCGGCCTGGCTGTACGTGATCGGCACCTGGCAGACCAGGTCGTCGTTCTTGCGGCGAAACATGTCGTGCTCGCGCACATGGATCTCGCAGATCAGGTTGCCGCGAGGCGCGCCGGGATCGCCTGCTTCGCCTTCGCCGCGCAAGGTCATGCGCTGACCATGCTGGATGCCGGCGGGAATCGAAACTTCCACGGAGCGCGTGATCTTGACTCGGCCACGTCCGCGGCAGCTGGGGCAAGGATCGGTAATGACGGTGCCGGCGCCGCCGCAGGCGCTGCACTGGGTCTGCATCTGAAACGGCCCCATGCGGGTGTTGTTCGCGCCGCGGCCGTTGCACTGTCGGCACTTGGCTGGCTTGCTGCCCGGCTTGGCGCCGGAACCGTCGCAGGTTTGGCAATGCTCGTGGCGGGGAACCTCGATGGTCCGCTTGCAACCGCGGAAGGCGTCGACCAGAGTGATCTCAAGCTCGATGCCGAGGTGGCTGCCCCCTTGCGGCCCGCGCCGACCGCCGCCGCTGAACAGGCTGCCGAAGATGTCGCCGAAACCCTGGAAGATGGAGCCGAGGTCGTTGAAGTCCGGCATCGGCACGCCTTGCAAACCCTCGTGCCCGTACTGGTCGTAGAGCTGTTTTTTTTCGTCGTCGCTTAAGATGCCATAGGCTTCGGCGGCTTCCTTGAACTTGTTGCCGGCCTCCTCGTCGCCAGGGTTGCGATCGGGGTGGAACTTCATGGCAAGGGTGCGATACGCCTTCTTGATCTCCTCCTCGGAGGCGCTCTTGGCGACACCCAGCACTTCGTAGTAATCCCGCTTGCTCATGGGGGCTCCGGACAAGGAAAAAGGAAAAAACGCAGTCGCGCTTTTTCCTTTTTACCTTATCACAACTTCCGGTTTTCGTTTAGCGCCCGCGCGAAACAATCGGTGACCCGTCGCTTCAGCGCGAACGCTAAACGCATGCATGGTTACCGAATCGCCCCCGACACCTTGTTGCCTGGCGCCTCGGCGTCGATGCGAGTGATCATCACTTCGGTCGTCAGCATCAAGCCGGCGATGCTGGCGGCGTTTTGCAGGGCGCTGCGCGTCACCTTGGTCGGGTCGATGATGCCGGCCTTGATCATGTCTTCGTATTCGCCGGTCAGAGCGTTGAAGCCGATATTGAAGCCCTTTTCGCCCTTCAGACGAACTTCGTCGGCGACCACTGCCCCGTCCTGCCCGGAGTTCTCGGCGAGGATGCGGACAGGTTTTTCCATGGCGCGGGCCACGATCTCGGCGCCGGCCTTCTCGTCGCCGTGCAGCTTCTTGGCACAAGCGTTGACGGCGTCAATCGCGCGGATGAGCGCCACGCCGCCGCCCGGGAGAATCCCTTCGGCCACCGCGGCGCGCGTCGCGTGCAGAGCGTCCTCGACGCGGCCCTTCTTTTGTTTCATGTCGGCTTCCGTCGCCGCCCCGACGCGGATGATCGCCACGCCGCCGGTCAGCTTCGCGAGCCGTTCGCTGAATTTTTCCTTGTCGTATTCGCTTTCGGTCTGATCCATCTGAGCGCGAATCTGGTCGATGCGAGCCATGATGGCTTCCTTCTTGCCCGCGCCGTTGATGATCGTACAGCTTTCCTTCTCCACGATAACGGTCTTCGCCCGGCCCAGCTGGGTCAACTCGATGTTCTCCAGCTTCAGGCCAAGGTCTTCGCTGATGAACTGCCCGGCGGTCAGGGTCGCGATGTCGCCCAGCAATGCCTTGCGGCGATCGCCGAAGCCCGGCGCCTTGACGGCACACACTTGCAGACCGCTGCGGAGCCGATTGACCACGAGGGCGGCCAACGCTTCGCTCTCGACATCATCCGCGACGATGAGGAGCGGCTTGCTTGAAGCGTAAATCTTTTCCAGCAGCGGAATCATGTCGCGCACGCTGGAGAGCTTCTTTTCGAAGATGAGGATGTAGGGGTCTTCCATCTCGCACTTCATCTCAACGGCATCGGTGACGAAGTAGGGGGAGATGTAGCCCTTGTCGAACTGCATGCCTTCGACGAAATCGAGCGAGGTGTCGGCGGTTTTGCCTTCCTCGACGGTGATGACGCCGTCCTGGCCGACCTTCTCGAACGCCTGGGCCATCATCTTGCCGATGACTTCGTCGTTGTTGGCGCTGATGGAGGCAACGTTGGTGAGCATCTCCTCGCCGCCCTTGTCCCAGGCGGGGATGCGCTTGGAGTTTTCTTCCATGAACGCCACGACTGCGTCCACGGCCTTGTCGATGCCACGCTTGACGGACATCGGATTGGCGCCCGCGGTGATATTGCGCAGGCCTTCTTGATAGATGGAGAGCGCCAGGATGGTGGCGGTGGTGGTGCCGTCGCCGGCGACGTCGCTGGTTTTCTGAGCGACGGCGTTGACGAGCTTGGCGCCCATGTTCTCGAACGGGTCGGGCAGATCGATTTCCTTGGAGACGGTGACGCCGTCCTTGGTGACGGTGGGGCCGCCGAAGGATTTCTCGATGATGACGTTCCGCCCGGTCGGTCCGAGGGTGCTGCCGACGGCCTTGGCGAGCTTGTCGGCGCCGTTGAGCAGTTTCTTGCGGGCATCGTCGGTGTAGAGCAGTTGCTTGGCCATATGTTTAGAACTCCAGGATTTCTCTTCGTTTAGCGCCCGCAGGGAAGCGCGGGACGCCCGGCGCTTCACCGCGGGCGCTAAACGGGGAATGGTTTACTTCACGATCTTCGCGAGGATATCACTCTCACGCAGGATTTTGACTTCTTTGGTGCCGAGCTTGACGTCGTTGCCGGCGTACTTGCCGTAGAGGACTTCATTCCCCTTGGCGACGGCGAGGGCCGCCCGGCTGCCGCTGTCGAGCATCTTGCCGGGGCCGACGGCGAGCACGCGGCCGCGCTGCGGCTTCTGCTTGGCGCTATCGGGAAGAAGGATGCCGCCGGCGGTCTTCTCTTCCGCTTCGAGCGGTTCGACGACGATGCGATCATCGAGGGGACGGATTTTGTCTTTCTCTTTGCTCATGACTTATTCCTTATGATGCGATGTTCTCGTTTTCCCCGCCACCCCCACCAATCGCTGCGCTCATGGTGGGGCTTGAATTCAATTGACAACTGTAAATTGCTAATTGTCAATTGATAATTTCTCGCTTACATCATGCCGCCCATGCCACCCATGCCGCCCATTCCCATTCCTCCCATGCCGCCGCCACCACCTTCGCCGTGGTGGTCGTGGTGGTCGTCGGGTTTTTCCTTCGAGGGGATGTCAGCGATCAGCGATTCGGTGGTGAGGAGCAAGCAGGCCACGGACGCACCGTTTTGCAAGGCACTGCGCGTCACCTTGACCGGATCGACGACGCCGGCTTTGCGCATGTCGCCGTACTCCGCGGTCAGGGCGTTGTAGCCGTAGTTCTTTTCTTTGCTGCGGCGAATGTTGTTGACGACGACCGAGCCGTCCACGCCGGCGTTCTCGGCAATCAGTCGGCACGGCACATCGAGGACATTGGCGAGCACGCGGATGCCGAGGGCTTCGTCGGGATTATCGTTCGGCAGCTTGTCGAGCACCTTGCGAGCTTGCAACAGCGCCACGCCGCCGCCGGCCACGATGCCTTCGGCGATAGCTGCACGTGTCGCATGCAGGGCGTCCTCGTAGAGGGCCTTGCGTTCCTTCATTTCGGTTTCGGTAGCAGCGCCGACCTTGAGTTGCGCGACGCCGCCGGCCAATTTCGCCAGGCGTTCTTGCAGCTTCTCGACGTCGTACTCGCTGTCGGTCTTCTCGATCTCTTTGCGAATCATGTCGCAACGGCCATCGACCGCCTTCTGATCGCCGACGCCTTCGGTGACCGTCGTGTTCTCGGCGTCGATCTTGACCTTCTTGCAACGGCCCAGGTCGGTCAGCTTGAGGTTTTCCAGTTGGATGCCGAGATCCTTGAAGATCGCCTTGCCGCCGGTGAGGGTGGCGAGGTCTTCGAGCATGGCCTTGCGGCGATCACCGTAGCCCGGCGCCTTGACCGCGGCCACTTTCAGGATGCCCTTGAGCTTGTTGACAACGAGCGTTGCCAGGGCGTCGCCTTCGATGTCTTCGGCGATGATCAAGAGCGGCTTGTTTTCCTTCGAGAGCGTTTCGAGCAGCGGGATCAGGCTCTTGACCGTCGTGATTTTTTCTTCGTAGATGAGGATGTAGGGGTTCTCGAATTCGACCAGCATCTCTTCCTGGTTCGTGACGAAGTGCGGCGACAGGTAGCCGCGGTCGAACTGCATGCCCTGGACGACGACCACTTCGGTGTCGGCCGACTTGCCTTCTTCGACAGTGATGACGCCATTGGAAGCGCCGACCTTCTTCATGGCCTCGGCCAGCTTGGCGCCGATCTCTTTATTGTTGTTGGACGCGATGGTGGCGACTTCGGTGATTTCCTTGTCGTCGCCGTCGTTGATCTTCTCGGCCATCTTGTGGAGTTCTTCGACGACGCGCTCGACGGCCTTCTGGATGCCGCGGGTCAACGCCATCGGATCGGCGCCAGCGGCGATGTTCTTGAGCCCTTCGCGGTAGATCGCCTCGGCCAGAACGGTCGCGGTAGTGGTGCCATCGCCGGCAACATCGCTGGTCTTGGACGCGGCTTCCTTGACGAGCTGGGCGCCCATGTTCTCGTACGGATCTTCGAGTTCGATTTCCTCGGCGACGGTAACGCCGTCCTTCGTCACGGTCGGGCTGCCCCAACCTTTGTCGATGACCGCATTACGGCCGCGCGGGCCGAGGGTGCTGCACACAGCGCGGGCCAGCTTGGTGACTCCGGCGAGCAGCTTTTGACGGGCTTCGTCACTGTACGAGAGTTGCTTGGCTCCCATTCGTCGATCTCCTTAGCGTGTATGTCGTAGGGTGCGTGAAACGCACCATTGCATCCGCGGGTGCGTGGCACGCACCCAACCAGTCGAGGGAATCTCCCTCGAAGATGCGGTTTGCAAAGCAAGGGGCGTGCCAGAGTGGGCGTTTCCTGTAAATCTATGCAAAAGCCCAACTTGCGGCATCCGGAGGCCTGTTGTTGATTCGGGAAATTCTGTCAAAGTGGCAGCAGGCGGCAGCACGGATGACAAATTTTGTCAAAGTGGGTGTTGGATTAACAATTGAAACGTCGTTATGATGGGTTGGATATTTCACCCGATCGCCACACCACGGAATGAGGTCCATCATGCGTCGCATCGGTTTAGTCGCGGCAATCGTTTGCGTTCTGGGCGGCAGCCACGTCCATGCGGTCATCACCGCCAAGACGCCGCTCACGGTCATCGAAGGCGATGCCCTCTACATTTTCGTCGGCAAGGTCGAGAAGTATTTTCCGGAACGACCCGCGATGATGGTCAAGGTCGTCGAGGACATCAAGGGCCGAGCGCCCTTCCGGCAGATCCCGATCAATTGCAAGGTCGCCGATGAGAAGGCGTTCCGCGAGAACCAGATTGCCCCGCTCTTGAAGCGGTTCGGGCAGGATGCGGAGATCATCTTCTTCGTCAATCGGCTGCGTGGCAAGACGCACATCACCTTCGCGTACACCAATGGGACGTGGTTCCAGGTGTTCGGCACAAGGACCGGCGAGAAGGACGAGGTGGTGTTCGCACTCAGATCCGCCGAGCCTTACTTCCGCAAATCCTTCAAGGGGACCAACGACGAGCTGCTCAAGCTGCTCAAGGATCACGCCGCCGGCAAAGCGAAGTTGCCGGCGATCGACGACAAGGTGGAACCGGGGTTTGGGCCGGAGTACAAGGCAAAGGGGGCATTCAACCTGAGCCCGCAGCGCCAGCAAGGAGAGTTCGCTTTGCTGGCGCTGCGGGCTCCTCATTTGGCGCCGGGCGGTCAACTCTTCGCCGTCATCCCAACCATCGGCATCGGCGCTCCGCTGGCGATCCTCGCCCTGCTCTTTCCCACCGTGTTCGGCGGCGTGTTCGTGCTCTTCCGCCAGTGGATGGCGTTCATCACGCTCATCAGCTTGAACAGCACGCTCTTGCTCCTGCACTTTTTCTTTGCGCCGTCGCTGTTGCGCGGCAGCTGGTGGGCCAATGCAAGTACCTTGTGGCTCATCATGACGGTGTTCACGTTTGTCTGCGCCTTCTGGGCGTGGCGGCGGCAACTCAATCTGCTTTCCGACGGCGAACAGGAAGTGCCGCAGAAAACCGAGCTTTCGGTCCTGGCGTTCATGGCGGGGACCTGCCTGATCACGACGATCGTGTTGTGGTATTTCACCAACCAACTGAGCTGGACCGCCGACGTCGGCTTCCCGTTGACGTTGGTGATGACGCTTGGCATTCTTGCCGGCGCGCTCTACAAGGGCTGGCGAGCTAGCAAGAAAGTCGTGCCGTTCGGATCGATGCCGTTGGCGACCGAAGGGGTGATCCTGTGCGTGATGCTTCTTGGCCACGTCGTCTTCGTGCCGGCCATCTGGGGGAGCAACGTCAACACTGAGGGAGCCATCGAGCAAGGCGGCAAGACCGAGGCGAAACCCGTTGACAAGAAATGGGTCTTCACCGCCGACGTCAAGGGCATGTTCGCTTCGTCGCCGCTGATCGACGGCGACTCCATCTATGCCTCCTATTCCGAGATCAATCAGTATGCCACCATGGTCAAGCTCGATCGCCACACCGGTCTCAAGAAATGGGAGTTCATCGGCAAGAATGACGACCTCAGGCAACTGATCTCCACCCCATGCATCGCCGACGGCAAGCTCTACTTTGGCGAAGGGTTCCACGACGACAAGAATTGCCGGGTGTTCTGCGTCGATGCCGAGAAGGGGACCGAAGTGTGGAGTTTCAAGACCGGCGGGCAGACCGAATCGAGCCCGGCCGTCGCCAAGGGCAAGGTCTACATCGGCGCGGGCAACGACGGTGTCTACTGCCTGGACGCCAAGACAGGTAAAGAAATCTGGAAGTACCCTGGCAAGGACTACAAGGGCCGCCTGCTGCGATTCGGTGGCGGCATCGTCGTCATCGGCAATCGCCTCTACTGCGGCACCGGCGTCGATCGCAACGAGAAAAAGGACAAGGGCGAATCCGCCACCTTCTGCCTCGAAGCCGACACCGGCAAGCTGATCTGGAAAACGCCTGCCCCTTACCCTATCTGGTCCACGCCGCTCATCAAGGATGGCTTGATCTATGTCTCCTCTGGGAACGGCGATGTCTACGACGATGTGCCGCCTCCCGACGTTCCAGGCGGTACGCTCCAGTGCCTCGACGAGAAAACCGGCAACGAGAAGTGGAGCATCAAGCTCCCCAACGGCGTCATCGAAGCACCGGCCATCGACGGGCATCGCATCTACTTCGGCTGCCGCGACGGCCAGGTCTATTGCGTCAACCGCGCCGACGGCAAGGAACGCTGGCGCCGCTTTCTCGACACGCCGGTCATCGGCACGCCGGTGCTCGACACCGATGCGGTCGGTGAGCGCTCGTTCGGCGTCTTCGTGACGGCAACCGGCGGCAAGGTCTGCTGCCTCAACGCGCAAAATGGCGACATCGTCTGGATGTACAACCTGACGCAGCAGCAAGCTTACATCTCAACCGCGCCACGGCTGATCGTCACGCGTACGCCGAACGGGTTCCAACGCCGTCTCTACTTCGGCTGCGGCATCGGCGGCGGGCCGCGCGATATCACGGCGAATCGGCCGGTGTTTTATTGCCTGGAGGATATGCAGTGACTGGTTCAAGCCTCACGCAAAGGCGCAAAGCCGCAATGGAAGAACTCAATCCCAATTTCCCTTTGCGGCTTTGCGTGAGGCTCCTTGCTTAGCGAATCGCGATTGGCCGCAGGGCGAAACCGGCCGCGGTGCCGCGGATCTTGTTGGTGGTGGCCATGTAGCAGAACTCGTAGACGCGATCGCGCGCCAACTCTTCGAGATTGTGAAATTCCCCGATGTGGACGCCCTGCTGGATCAAGAGGTAGCGGTGCACCGGGATGAAGCCGGGCGCTTTTTCGTCCGGCCCAGGGCCCCATTCCAGGCCGCTGGTATCGGAGCCAACGAGGATGGCGCCTTTCTGCTCGACCAGCCAGCGAGCGGCGGCCAGATCGATGCCGGCGCTGTCATGGGCGCCGAGCTTCTTGTGATCGCTGCCATTGGCGCCCCAGTACTTGCAGGTGCCGGTGCGGATCATGACGGTGTCGCCGACCTGGATTTTCACCTTCTGCTCGTTCATGGTCGCTTCAAGATCGTTGATGGTGATGCGATAGTTGGGGGGCAGGGATTCGACCTTGCGGAAGCCGGCCACGTCGAGGAGCACGCCGCGCGTGATGATGGGCGGAATGGTGGTGGCGTCGCATTTGCGGATGCCGAAGTTGCCGCCCCAGTCTGCTTCCTTGAAGCCGTTGTACCAGATGTTGTCGTCGCCTTCGGTGATGTGGCCCAACCCGTCGATCTGCGTGCCGACGTTATCGCTGATGAACATCGCACAGCTATGCCAGGCGACTCTGGCGGGATTGATCTCCTTGTCGATGGCCGGCTTGAAGTCTTTCTGGCGGCGAACTCCTTCGGGCCCGCGGAACGTCAAGATGGCGCCGGGGCTGTGACCGGGCCACTTGTAGGATTCGGCGTCGTAGTTGACGCCGAGGTCGTAGACTTTGCCCTGCTTGACGAGCGCGAGCGCGGCCTTGACGGTGCCTGAGTTCATGGCGTTGAGCGAGCCGACCTCGTCATCCTTGCCCCAGGGGCCCCAGCCTTTGCCCTTGGTCCAGCCCTTGACGACCGGCTTGTCGTCCCCGCCTTCTACGGGTCGGCCGGAGAACGTCCAGCCAAGGATAAATGCCACGGCGAACCCGGCGACGATAAACGTGTGCTTGACGATGCGCATGATGCAAACCTCCAAAGAATGAACCAGAGATCCAGGGATCACATTATGCCACGCGTGCACGCACATGCCATAAAAAAAGCGGGGCTGAAACGCATCGTTTCAGCCCCGCGCGGGGAGGAAGCCACGTTGCCAACGGGGGCAGGAGACTAGCGCACAGTCACGGGTTTGCGGACCGCACGCTCGGCTTCCATCTCGCCGCGCACCAGCTCCGTCATCTTCAGGACGAAGGCGAGGTCGCACAGCACCCGCTCCGTTTTCGCACGCAACTGCGTGGGGGTTTGGCGGTGATTCGATTGCGTTTTCAGGTGCGGCTCATGGTTTAGAATCTCGGTCATGGCGAAGCTCCTATGTTTATGATTCGTTGGTTTCACTTTCGACGTGAATCAACAAAGCACTCGCTGTGCCAAAGCAATCTAGCGGCGAGAGATTGGATGTAAGTCACACCATCCTAAGAGATTGCGGAATGGCTGACCTGGGTGGAGAAGTCTGGCGACATAGTGTACAGAATGTAACTTATGCAGTGGCGTGACCTGGATAGGGGAATTTTGTACAATGTCTCGCGGCGCATGGTGCGCGAAACCGCCGAGCGTGTTCACTTACGCATTTGATCATCATGTTATGGTCCGAAGACTTCTTGCCTGGTGCGCGCACGCCTACACGGCCCTCGGGCTGGTCGCGGTGGCGGCGATTGCCGTTGCGATCTATGACGGCCGGTTTCAGCACGCCTTCCTGTGGATGTTCGTGGCCACCATCATCGACGCCACCGACGGCATGTTGGCGCGCGCCGTCAAGGTCAAGGAAGTGTTGCCGAACTTTGATGGCCGACGGCTCGATGATCTGATCGACTTCCAGACCTTCACGACGCTGCCGCTATTTCTGATGTGGCGCGCAAACTTGTTGCCTGAGGAATGGCAGGCGATTCTGCTTGCTCCGCTGGTGGCAAGCGCGTACGGTTTCTGCCAGGTATCGGCGAAGACGCAAGACGGCTACTTCCTCGGCTTCCCGAGCTACTGGAACATCATCGCGTTCTATCTCTACCTGCTCCAGCCGCCGGCGTGGCTCACGATGAGCCTGCTGTTGTTCTTCGCGGTGATGACGTTCGTGCCCGCGCGGTACTTATATCCGACGCATCGTGGCCGACTCAATCGCTGGACGAATTGGCTCGGCGGGGTGTGGGGTATCTTCTTGATCTGGATTCTCTGGCGCTGGCACGAGGACACCACGATCGAGCCGGTGACGCGCGTGCTGGTATTAATCTCGCTCGTGTTTCCCGCCTATTACCTGCTGGTGTCTTGGTGGATCAGCGTGCGCATCGTGGTGCGGGCGCATCGGCAACGGCACGCGTAGCGCCCCGCCAGCACCTGTTGTGGCACGGTCTCCTGACCGTGCCACAACGAGCCCGTTGGTCCTTCTTCACGCGGCAATAACTCAGAATCCGCCTCCCGCTCCAGCTGCGTTGGCAGCCAAAGCGCCAATGGTATGCGCAACCGCGACGACGCCGGCGATGATCAGCACGATCATCGCGTTCCTTTTCGCGGTCTCATCCTTGCAAGTCAGCAAAGCAACCAAGCTCAAGATCACCGCAACCCAGCCGCAACACAGGCCAAAGATCACCAGACCCACCATGTCCGTCTTCGCAAAGGTGTGATCGAGGCCGGTGAGCGGTGCCTTCTGTCGCAC
>SHZY01000195.1 GCA_009692065.1 Gemmataceae bacterium | reverse complement strand
CCGGGCGGCGGTTTCCACCCGCGGATCGACGCCAGTGAGGAGGCACGAGCCGGTTGGTGGATGAATCGGCTGTGGTGCAATTTGCGGATGATCGAGTAGTGCTGGGCCAATCGAGCCATGCGCCGCCAATGCTCGACGATGTGCGTGCCTGGCACGGTGGTCTGAATGGGCCTGAATGCGCTGCGAATATCATCCGGTGCGAGCGGCTTCATGTCGGAGGTATCGAAATGACTCAGCCCGCCCCAGAGGAAGGTGAAGATGCACGATTTGGGGCGAGGCGTGCCCCGTCCGGTCCCTTGGGCATGCGTTTCCGCCTGTTGAAAGACCTGCCAGGAACAGCCCGAAGCCGCCGAGAGCGTCGACCTGCAAGAAACGGCGTCTGGTGTTGGTGTGCGGCGGAGATTATCGTGAGTACTTGCCGTGTGGTGGTCCGCCTGTCAGCGCATTGGCCCAACTTGGACTAATTCCAACGTGTGTGCCAAGGTCTTGCCTCGATCCCATCGATTCCATCTCCCACCACCTCGTGGCGATTCGCGAGTTTGTTTTCCTGATGGATGTCCGAACCTGAGCGCCAGCGAAGGGCCCATTCGTGCCCTTCGCTGGCGCTCAGGCTCGGACCATGTGCCCATTCTTGCCGCGACGAGTATAATCTGGCTTGGGCGAAGGCACAGGTAGCAATGCGCCCTCCCCGCTGATCTGCTTGACTCTTTTCAATTGCTTGCCGGAACCGCCGCATGATTCGCTTGATGGTCATTGGCCCCGCCGGGTTGCCGTGGCGCGACATCGCCCGTCGCCCGCGTGGCGCCGTGATTTGTGACGATGGAGTTGCGGCCTCGATGCAGGCGTGGGATGCCGCTCTTGCCTTCGCTATTCCTGACGACGATGGTCTTTCTTTCGAGCGCCTGCTCGATGGCCGCAAGCACGTTCTTGTGCCGATCGATATCGACTTGCCTTTCGCGCAGTTGCAGGCGCTGGCGGATCGGGCAAAACAAGTCAACGTGCGGTTCGCCGTCGTCAATCCCGACCGCTATCTCCCTTCCCGGCAGTTGATTCGGCACCAGCTCGATGCTGGCAAGCTCGGCGAACCCGGTCTGATTCGCATCCACCGCTGGCGTTCGGCCGGCGCGCTGTTGCGCGATCTCGATCTCGTGCTATGGTATTTTGGCAAAGCGCCAAACCTCGTTTACGCGGTCTCGCATGTCGGGGGAGGCAACACGCAGATTCATCTCGGCTTCCCTGGCGGCGGCATGGCGCTCCTCGATCACGCTGCGGGCTTGCCGGTCGGTGCTGGGTACTACTCGCTATCGTTGATCGGTTCCACCGGCGCCGCCTACGCCGACGATCATCAGAACATGCAGCTCGCCTACCAGGGGGGCCTACCACGAGCGGTCCATGCCGACGAAGGTACCTTGCCGATTGCCGTGCTGGTGCAGGAATTTGTCGATGCGATCGCCGCGGGTCGAGATGCGGCGGAAGATTGGCGCCAGGTTTTCGCCATCCGCGCTGCCATTGAACAGTCGATCGCGACCAGGCAAGCAGTGACGCTGTAGTGATCGTTGGCGGTGCCTCGAAGGAGTGTGGGACGGGCAACATTCCTTCGAGCCGTCGCTAGCCGGAAACTAATCCGCCAGTTCCTTATCGCTCGTATCGGGCGCAAACCAGATGAATACCATGCCGAGGATGAAGAGCAGGCTGGTGATGCGGCCAATCATGGCGAAATCGCGCGCAAAGAAACTCATGAGCGTGCCAGCGACGAAGAGCGTGATCGCGGTGACAATGCGGCCGAAATTGAAACCGATGCCGGCGCCGGTAGAACGCACGCGGGTCGGAAATAGTTCGGGCAGGCACAAGGGCAGCCAGCCGAAGTAGATGCCGCTGACGAAGCCGAGCGCGCTGACCCAGGTCAGGAACCACGGATCGGTCGGCCTGAGAAACCAAAACATGTACTGAGCAATGGCGAGCGAGAAGAGGCTCACGAAGAAATAGGTGGGCCGGCGTCCGAGCATGCTGGCAAACCAGCCGCCGAGCAAGCTGCCGACGATGCCCGTGAGGGCGCGAGCCTGCCCCACGCGCGCTTTCAAGCTGTAGTCAGGCGGATCCAGGGCGGCGCCGGCGTCGTCCGCCCAGGGATTCATCCAGTTGGCGGTGCCCCAGCCGCCGATCATCGGCACCGTCGCCAGCACGATGGCTACCAGCGTGACTCCCAGCAGCGGGCTACGAAACACCTCCGTGGTGGTCACTACCGTGACCGGGTCGGCTGCCGCCGTTTTGCGGGCAGCTAACCATCGCGGCGATTCCGGTACGGCGAAGAGCGCGAACAGACCGAGTACGGCCGGCGCGGCGCCGACCAGGTAGGCCCAGCGCCAGTCGTCCGGCGTGATCACCACCTGCCGGGCAAGTGTGGCAAACAGGAGGATGCCCATGTTGGCCGACGTGCCGATTGCGCCGGCGATTACCGGACGGGACATGCCGGACCACGCCTCGGACATCAGGGCGACCCCATTGGGCCACATGCCGCCGACCCCCGTGCAGGCGAGAAACCACAGGGCCCAGAGTTGAGCAGGGGACTGCGCGAACGATGCCGCCGCCGCCAGCGTGGAGTAGGTAAGGATGCTTGCAGCCATGGCCAACGATCTGCCTATCCGATCGCCGAGCCAGCCGAAGCAGAGCCCCCCGGACGCCGCGCCAAACAGAAACGCGCACTGGTGCCAAGTGAACCAGCGGCCGACCTCCGAATTCCACTGCGCGAGCAGCGTTTGTTCCGCCGCGGAAAGCTGCGATTCGGCGACTTTCGCCTTGATGCGTTCCTGTTCGAGTTTGTTCCATGCGTCGAATCGGCCACGATCCAAATCGCCCTGCTGGGTGAGCAGGTCAATCGCCGCAGGCTGCCCCGTGAGCTGAGTAATCTGCATGTGAAATCCGCAGCAAAACCAGCCGAAGAAGGCAACGATGAGGACGAGGTAACGGCCTGTGTTGGATAGCGGCAACGCAGCGGACGAAGTCATGGCATATTCCTGTTTCGCGGCACACGGCCGCTTCAACTTCCGAGCGCCTTACGCAATTGCTCGATCTCACTCTTGAGTGTGCGGCTGTATGTGGCCACATCGCTCGAGTGCATGACGAGGTTGCCCCCCGCCTTCGACCAGATGATTTCCTGCTCCAGCCCGAGCCAAAAGTGGATGCCGGCGCCGACGTTGTGCTCGCGGGCAATGCGAAAAATAGTTCGCGTGGCCTCGTCGAAGCGTGGATGGTCGTACTGCTCAGGAATCCCCAGGCTACACGACAGATCGTGCGGGCCAATCAGCACCGCATCGAGGCCCGGTACCGAGCAGATGTCGTGCAGATTCTGAATCGCCGGCACGCTCTCGATATTCGTGATGAGGATCTTGTCGCCGTTGCGTTTCTCCAGATACTCCCGCAACTCCGGCTCCATCGACTTTGGATCGCGCACGGCGTCGTCGAGCCGCTTGCCCTTGAGCGGCCGCCATTTCACGGCGCCGACGAGGCCGCGTACTTGATCGGCGGTCTCGACGTACGGCCCGATGATGCCGCCGGCGCCCGCGTCCAGCGCCTTGCATGCCTCGAATGGATCGTTGCACGGAATCCGCACCACCGGAGGCAGGCCGAGCGCCTGATATGTCTGGCAAATCCAGGACAACGTTTGCCGATCGATGGGCGTGTGCTCGGTATCGACGAACACGAAATCGACGCCGGCCGCCTTGACGAGGTTGGGCCACAAGGGCGAAGTGGATACCATCGCCGAGCTATACACTCGTCGGCCTTCGTGGAGATTCTTGATGATGTCGCGGCCGGTCATGGGAGGCACTCCAATGGGTAAATGAAATCCGAACCCGAGCGCCAGCGAGCGGTCTACGAGATCTCTCGCTGGCGCTCGGGTTCGGACAAGAGTTCTACGGGCCGCCCCGTGCGACACGATTCGAGAGCCGCTTCGCAAGTCGCGAAGATCGCCAGGCTGGCTCTGGCGTCCAAGATGGTTGGGCCGCCGGTCTCTATTGCCTGGGCAAAATTGTCCGCGAGACGGAAGTCGTTGTCAACAGCCACACGTCGCTGGCGTGGTTCTTTTAGCGGATGATTGCGATAGTAGACGCCGACATCGGGGCACGCTTCACGCCAGACCAGAGCGCCGGCGTCACCGACGACGTGCAGCTTGATCGCGCCGCCGCTCGGATGGCTCGCCGCGCCGATGCGGCCCAGGGCGACCGTGCCGATCACGCCGCCGTCGAGCTCGAGCGTCACGCTGGCAAGATCTTCGACGCCGTTGTCGGCGTAAAGTTGATGGAAATGAGCCGTGCCGCGAGCGAAGACGCGGCGTACCGTGGCTCCAGTCAGCATTTGAATATAGGCGAGCGGGTAGATGCCTTCGATCGACAACTCTCCCATCGGCTCCGCGCCGAGACCGCCGTCGGAGCCATCGACATGACTGGCGATTTGGTGCGGTAGCCAGTTGATCGGCGGTTCACCGGGTCCGCGTGTTCCCTTGGGCGGTCCGGCATCCTTGGCGAAATAGAAGTCAACGTGGACTGCGCTAACGCGGCCTACAGCGCCGGTGTCGATCTGTTCCTTCGCATGCAGCAGCGCCGGAAGGAAGTTGCGGTTCCACATAAGAAACCGGACGCCAGTTCTCTCGATGGTCTCCACCAGGCGCACCGCCTCGCTGCGCCTCGTCGTCAATGGCTTATCTTGCACGACATGCTTTCCCGCAAGGGCAGCGCGGATGCTCAGGTCGCAATGCCGCGCCGCCTCGGGACTGACGATTGCCACGTCCACGTCAAAATCGCGCAAGGCGCGTTCAACATTGCGCACATACGGAACGTGCTGAGAGTCGGCAAAGTGCTGATTGCGCTCATGGGCCCAGTCCGGGACGTGCGGATCATCGGCGACGACGACCAGGTCGAAACGCGGGTGCGACGCCATGCCGCGCGCGACGTAATCGTGCTTCACCGCGCTCAAGACGGCTGCCCGGAAGATGCGTGGTTCATCCATTCTGCCGTGGCCCTCCTATCTCCATTGATATCCAGGAAAAGAAAAGCGGCATCCTTGCGTAGAATAACCGAATATGTGCGCAATCAACGCTGCTTTATTCGGAGAACGACGATGACATCTACGAGCCGATTGCTGCTGGGCGCCCGTTGGTTGCTGGCGACGGCTCTTTTCAGTGCGGCTCAACCCCAGAAGCCTGCCGTCGCCGAATGGCCGCAGTTTCGCGGGCCGGACGGGCAGGGGCATTCCAGCGCCAAGGGACTGCCGCTCACCTGGAGCGAAAAGGAGAACGTTGCCTGGAAAGTCGAGGTGCCGGGACTCGGCTGGTCATCTCCTTGCATTCAAGGCAGTCGCATCTGGCTGACGACGGCAACCGACAAGGGCCGGTCGCTCCGTGTTCTGTGTCTGGATCGCGGCAACGGCCGGTCCATCCATGATGTCGAAGTCTTCACGCCTCAGACACCGGTTCACCTGCATTCGAAGAACAGCCACGCCGACGCCGATCATCGAGGGCGAACGCGTCTATGTTCACTTCGGGCCCATGGGAACGGCGTGTGTGTCTTTCGACGGCAAAATCAATTGGAAGGCCGCATTGCCTTACAGTCCTTATTATGGCCCATCGAGCACGCCCGTGCTCTTCGAGGACCTGCTGATCGTGCCGTGTCAGGGTACCACCGTGCGTTACATCGCCGCACTCGACAAGACGACGGGCAAGGAGCGTTGGAAAACCTCGTGCGGTGGCAATTACAATTCGGATTCCACGCCGCTCTTGAGAGCGTCGGCGGCGCCCCTCAGCTTATCTGCAACCTGACTGAAACGGCGCTGGCGCTCGATCCACGCACCGGCAAGGAGTTGTGGCGCATCCAGCAGGGCAACGCTGCACAGGTGCCTCGCCCCGTGTTTGGGCACGGCCTGATCTTCGTCTGCGGCGGCTACTTCAACCCGACCGTGTGGGCGATTCGCCAGGCTGGCAAGGGGGATGTCACGAAGACCCACGTCGCCTGGAAGGCCAGCAAGTACGTGCCGCAAAACTCATCGCCGCTCCTGGTCGGCGATGAACTCTACATGGCCAATGACAAGGGCATTGCCACCTGTCTTGACGCCAAGACCGGCAAGCAGCACTGGAATGAGCGACTCGACGGCGAATTCTCCGCGTCGCCGCTCTTTGCCGATGGCCGCATCTATTTGACAAGCGAGGACGGCGTGACGACCGTCATCGCTCCAGGCACGGCCTTCAAGCAGCTTGCCGTGAATCGGCTCGCTGGACGCACCCTGGCGTCGCTGGCGGTCGCGGGACGAGAGATTCATCTGCGAAGCGACAAACATCTTTATCGAATTGAGAAGCGGTAGTGCCGTAGGGTGGGTCGAGCAACGCGAGACCCACCCGCAATTGCAAGTACCCGGCGGGTTTCGCTTCGTTCGACCCACCCTACGATGGTTGTTGCCCGCACTACCAATGGATCAGGTCAGCCGCGTCACGCCCGGCATCGCCACCGCGGACGCCGGCGAACGCGAATCAAACGTGTAGCCCTGCGGCGACAATTCCTCGCGCGAGTTCAGCGCTTGCTCCCACGTCACCGACTGACCGGTGTACGCGGCCATGCGTCCCTGGATCGCCATCAGCGTGCTCTTGGCCATGTACTCGCCGTTGTTGACCGGGCGGGCGTTGCGGATCGACGCGAAGAGGACGTCGTGCTCGGTCTGGTACATGTTGTTCGTCACGCCTTCGTAGACGCGGTCAGTGCCATCGACGCGCAGAATCAAGCCGCGGCGGCGTTCCGTCAACAGCGCGGTGCCGCGCCGGCCCAGGGCGTGGCCGCTCATGTCTCCCGCGCAGCCGGTTTGCTGTCGGCAATGACTGAAGAGCTTGACGCCGTTGGCCCATTCGTAGACGACGCTGAAGTGATCGAAGATATGGCCAAACTCCGCGGCCGTGCGCACCTGCCGCCCGCCGGTGCCGACGCACTTGACGGGATAGGTGTCGCGCATCAGCCAGGCGCAGACGTCGAGATAGTGGACGTGCTGCTCGACATTGAAATCGCCCGACAGCCAGGTGTAGTAGTACCAATTGCGCATCTGCCAGGTCATCTCCGACATGTCGGCCGTCCGCTCGCGCCGCCAGATCGGCCCGCGCAGGTCATTGGCTTGCAGGGCGACGATATCGCCGATCGCGCCGTCGTGGATGCGCTGCACGGTGTCCTTGAAGCCGTTGTCGTGCCGCAAGCAGAGGCCGGAGACCACGGAGAGATTGCGCCGCCGCGCGTCCACGCAGGTTTCGAGGACGGAGCGCACGCCCGGAGCGTCCACCGCGCACGGCTTCTCGGCGAAGACATGCTTGTTCGCCTGCACCGCGGCCCGCAGATGGATCGGCCGAAAGTGCGGCGGCGTACACAAGAGCACCACATCGCACGACGCGATCACCCGCTGGTAGCCGTCGAAGCCGACATGCTTGCGCGCCGCCGGCACATCGATCTTGTTGGCAATCTCGCGATCCGCCTGCAACACCGTGAGGCTCTGGTTGAGCCGATCGTCAAACGCATCGGCCATCGCCCACAGCTTGACATTGCGATCGGCCTTGAGGGCCTGGGCCGCAGCGCCGGTGCCGCGCCCGCCGCAGCCGATGAGGCCGACTTTCAGCTCATCGCCGCCTTGCGCGTGGGCGTTCTGCGCTATCAGCGAGGTGGTGGCCGCGGCGGCAGTGGTTTGGAGGAAGGAGCGGCGGGTGGTGGGTTTCATGATCCAAGTCCTTTGAAAGCGAATTCTTTGTTACGAGATTGATGCCGACGGTGATGTCGCGGCTTGCTTCTTGAAATAATCAGAGAAGACTCGCTCGGCGAGGGTCATCGCTTCGGCGATTCCTTCTTTGGTAACGCGCCCTCCCCACGACTTTACAATCGCGTCCCAGGATTTGCCCTTGGCGACCTGTCTGAGGATCTGGCGCACCATGATGCGCGTGCCGATGAATGTCGGCTTGCCGTGGCAGATTTTCGGATTGGCGACGATGTAGCGGCCCAGGATTTTCTTTTGATGTCGTGGCATTTTTTCTTTCTCGGTTTGTCATATAGGGCGATGCTTCTTCGCAAAGTCGGAATTGGCAAACCATTGTGTCAAGAAATCGGCCACAGTGAAAGCCGGTGCGCTCGCCATGACTTCGCGCATTGCTACGGCATTCTTGCCAATAACATCCACTTCACCCTGGAGCATCATCCTTCGGCCCGCTGCGTTGGCTTCCGCTTCAGCGAGGATTCTGATCTTGCTCGCGGCTGCCTCTGCTTGTGCCTTCATAGGGAGATATGCCACAGCGCAAGCCTCCGTCGCAGCGGCATAAATTTCTGGTGGCAAGTTGATCTCCTGCAAAGCAACATCACTAATCCAGATCCCATACTCCTCGATCGAAGACTTGATAGATTGCTTGATCGCACCTCCCAACCCATCGGTCGCCGTCCTATAGTCCTTTGACGATGAAGGCACGGGAAGTGTGTTGCTCGAATTGGTTGTCAGTGCACCTTGGCTCCCTGTCGCCATGCCCAACTGGGTTTTCACATTAGAAGGAAGAGCCGTGACAATTTGCTCGGCAACGAGTAAGCCTGTGGGCGCCTGGGCAACCTCCATTCTTGTGCGATGTTCCGCCATAAGAGTTAATGGATCATCGCGTTTTTTAGTGGGTAAATTTCACAGTTTTTCGAGCATGCAGGTCAGGATTTTCAGTCGGAAGTACTCCTCGTCACGGTAGCCGTAGGCCCGGCCCTGGATCTTGCGGATCTTGTTGTTGAGGCCTTCGACGAAA
>SHZY01000194.1 GCA_009692065.1 Gemmataceae bacterium | reverse complement strand
CTCGGGGAGCCTTTATCCTTTCTACGAGCGATAGCCGCACCGGAGTTAGCGGCCGACGCCGAGAGTTGATCCTCTCGGCGTTTGTCTTTTTCCGTATTTCTTGTGGTCCCCCACGATTGAGGGCTGTTTTCGTCTGCCGCTTGCGGCTTAGCAATCGCGTGACGCATTGCTAGCGCTAAGCCGCAAGCGGCGCGACGGAATGAGCGCGGCGATTCCTGGGGATAGCGCATCCGACAAACCCCTTCCGTTCGTATCAGATTCTCCACGTTGCCCACGAGGAATTCGCGGCGACGCAAGGTTTTCCGGCTTCCCAGTTGGTCGTTCGACCGATTACAATAATACTCTCGTGGCGAGCGTGTGACTTCAATGGTGCGCCCGCGTAACTCGTCTGATCGTTAGCACCCTTATCCAGAGGAACGGTGACCATGCCGACTCGCACGCTTCAGTGGTTATTTTGGCCCACGGCCGTGCTGCTCGTGGTCGGCACGACAGCATTCCTCTGGTACAACTCGCGGCCGCACCGACACGGTTCGCCCGTGCATACCTCTGGCAAGAAAGATCCAGCGACCCCGCCGAATGATGATGACTCGGAAGACGGTCAGCCCGCGCTAACGCCTGGCGTCAAAGTGGTGAAGGCACGCTATGGAGCGATGGAGCACGTTACGGTCCAGGTCGGATCGGTGGAAGCCGATGAAGTGCAATTGCACTCCATGGTGACAGGGATTCTCAAAAAGCAAACGGTGCTGATCGGTCAGCACGTCAAGAAGGGGAATGTGCTTGCAGTGATCGATGTGCCGGAACTCGAAAAGCAAGTGGAACGCAACGCCGCCGTGGTGGAGCATGCCAAGGCGCGAGTAAAGCAGATGGAGGCCAAGGTGGTTATTGCCAGGGCCGACCTGAAGGCGGCCGAAGCGCAGATCGTCTACGCGGAGGCGAACGCCAAGGCCGCCGCCCCCATGCTCGCCTTCCGTACGATGTACCATCAACGCATGAAGGATCTCTTCGCCACCAACAGCATCGAATTGCAGCTCGTGGATGAATCCAAGGAGCGCAAGGACGCCGCCCGCGAGAGCGAAAATGCCGCCAAGGCAGCCGTGTTCACTGCGCGAGCCCAGGCCATGTCGGCGGACGCCAAGATTCAGTTGTGTCGGGCCGACGTCGTCGAGGCCGAAGCGCAGGTGAAAATCGCCAGCGCGGAACTGGGGAAATCCGAGGCGCAGTTCAACTACGCCACGATCGTGGCCCCCTTCGACGGCATCATCACGCAACGGGCGTTCTACCTTGGCGCGGTGGTTCGCGCGGCCGGCACGGGGGGTAATCCGCTGCCGATGCTCACCGTTCAACGCACCGACTCGATGCGCGTCATCGTGCAAATTCCCGATACGGATGCGCACGCCGCCGATCCGGGCGACTCCACGCAGGTGGAACTCGATGGCGTCAAGTATGCGGCCAAGATTTCCCGCATTGCCAGGGTGGAAGACCCGCAAACCCGCCTCATGCATGTCGAGATCGATTTGCCGAATCCCAAGGGAAGAATCCGCCAGGGCATGTTCGGGAAGGTCACCATTCTGCTCGACTCAGCGGCCAACAAGCTGTCGCTAGAGTCGGCGTGCCTGAAAGGCAAAGCCGAGAACGGCGAGGGCACGGTTCTCGTCGTCCGTGCGGGGAAAGTGCAGTTGACCAAGATCAAGATCGGCGGGGACAACGGCAAGCGCGTGGAGGTTCTGGCGGGGCTGACGAAAGACGACGAGGTCATCCTGCAATCGCCGGCATCGTTGAGCGACGGGACCGAAGTTCAGGCGACACTCGTCGAGGAACCCCAGAAACAGGCAACGAATCCTCGGTGACGCCTTCGGGTCTTTGGCCTGGAGTGCAAGCAACGGAATCGCCTGGCCCATCGCCAACGCTCCAGGCTGGTTCTTCAAATCTAGCCGTTGAACTTCGGCTGAGCTTTTCTCCACCAGGATACACACGCCATGCATGGACTCATCAAATTCTCGCTGAACAACTGGTACGCCGTGGTCGTGATGATCTTGACGATCTCCGTGCTTGGCGCGCTGGCGGTTCTGTCGATTCCCATCGACATCTTGCCGGTCAATCGCACGCCTGCGGTGCAGGTGCTGACCTTCTACGGCGGCATGCCGGCGACGCTGGTGGAAAAGAACCTGTCGAACCGCATCGAACGCTGGACGGGCCAGGCGGCGGGGACGGCCAACCAGGAATCGCGCTCCATCGCCGGCGCCAGCATCGTGCGCAACTACTATCAGTCCGATGTCGATCCTTCCGGCGCTCTCACGCAAGTGGTCTCGCTGGCTTCCGTCGCGACGCCGTATTTGCCGCCCGGCACGCTGCCGCCGATCATCTTGCCCTACGATCCGACCAGCACGGTGCCGGTCTGCCTGATCGCGCTCGACAGCAAGGACCAACCGGAAACGGTGCTGGCCGACACGGGCCGATTCGAGGTTCGCAACATGATCATGGGCATCCGCGGCGCCAACGCACCGGTCATCTATGGCGGGAAATCGCGGGCCATCCTGGCGTACATGGACCGTGAGAAGATGCAGGCGCGCGGTCTATCCCCCAAAGTGCTGCTCGACGCCCTCGACAATTACAACATCTTCTTGCCCACCGGCGGCGCCCGCATAGGCCAGTTCGATTACGCCCTCGATTCCAATTCCATGTACGAACTCGTCGAACTGATGGGAGACATCCCGGTCCAGTCCGACAAGGGCAAGACGGTCTACCTCCGGGACGTCGCCACGACGAAAGATACCAACCTCCAGCAAATGAGCGTCGTACGCGTCAACGGCCGACGGCAGGTTTATATCCCGGTCTATCGGCAAACCGGGGCCAGCACGCTCTCGGTCGTCGCCAAGCTGAAGCGAGAACTTCACGAGATTCAATCCCGATTGCCGTACAGCGACATTGATCTGAAGTTGGTCATGGATCAATCGGTTTACGTGCGCAACTCGATCGTCAGCCTGATTGAAGAAGGAGTCCTCGGCGCCATTCTGTGCTCGCTGGTCGTGCTGTTCTTTCTGGGCGAGTGGCGCATGACGTTGATCTCGGTGTTGACGATTCCGATTGCCCTCTTCGCCGCCATCGTCGGCCTGCGCTATACCGACAACACGATCAATGTGATGACGCTGGCCGGCCTGGCTCTGGCAATCGGACCGCTGGTGGACAACGCGATCATCTGTCTGGAGAACACGCATCGGCATCTGGGCCTGGGAGTGCATCCCAAGGAGGCTGCCCAGTACGGCGCCGGCGAGGTCGCGCTGCCGGGACTGGTCGCCAGCCTGTGTACGCTCCTGGTGCTGGCGCCCTTGGCCCTGATGCCCGGGATGGGGGTATTTCTGTTCCGACCGATGGCGCTCGCGGTCGCGTTCGCGATGGTGGCCGCCTACCTGCTGTCGATGACCTTCGTGCCGGCGCTGTGCTCGCTCTGGCTCAAAGGGCATGCGCCGAAGCCTTGCACGCATCACGGACCCGATTATCAGCATCGCAGCGAGCACGAGAACCCACCCATGAAGAACTGGTTCGGCAGGGCGTTCGAGAGGTGGGAGTCGATCCTAAGCCGCGCCATCCTTTCCTACGTCGGCTGGCTCAAGTCGGCGATGACGCGGCGCGGCGCGGTGATTGGCGGTACGGCGCTTCTGACGGTGCTCGTCGTATTCGGCGTCGGCACCCAGCTGCGGCGTGAGTTCTTCCCCGAGGTCGATGCCGGCGCGTTTGAAATCTACCTCCGCACCAAATCCGGCACGCGGATCGAGCAGACGGAGCAACGCGTCGCCAAGGTCGAAGAGTTCGTCCGCAAGGCGATCGGCGCGGACATGGAGATCATCATCAGCGAGATCGGCGTCGTCGCGGACTGGTCCGCGGCTTTTACGCCAAACTCCGGACCGATGGACGCGGTTATCAAGGTCCAGCTCGTGTCCCATCGGCATCACTCCGCGCAGGAATACGTCCATCAATTGCGCGAAGGCCTCGCGCGCGCCTACGATCCGAACGAAATCGAATTCTCGTTCGACGCGGGCGGCATGATCCGCGCGGCCATGAACGACGGCAGGTCGAGCCCGATCAACATTCAGATCACGACCAAGAACGCGAAGACCACCTACCCGATCGTCCAGGCCATTCAAAAGGCAGCGCAGACCATTCCCGGCGTCGTCGATTGCCGAATCTTGCAGCGCATGGACTATCCGCAATACGTCATCGACGTGGACCAGGCCAAGGCGGCTAGCCTGGGGTTGAATCAGCTCGACGTGATGAAGAACGTGATCGCGACGCTGAATTCGAGCATCCAGTTCCACAAGAAGAACTACTGGATCGACCCGATCACCAACAACCTGTATTACGTCGGCGTCTCGTATACGGAGGCGGACATCGAATCGCTCGACACGCTCCTCGACGTCCTGATCACCAGCAAGGCGCAGCAACGTTCCATCCCCCTGCGCAACGTAGCGACTTTGCGCCGCACCGACGTCCCCAGCGAGATGACTCACAAGAACTTGCAAACCACGCTCGATATCAGCATGAACGTGCATGGCCGCGACCTCGGCAGCGTGGCCGATGAAGTCGCGCTGATGCTGAATGAGTTCGGCAAGCTTGAAGCCAGCGGCGAATGGAAGATCTATGATCCTGCCAGCAAGAATCCTCAGCGGCCCGATTGGCTGGTCGGCAGCCGCATTCGACTATCGGGCGAATACTCGCGCATGCAGGAGACTTTCCGCAGCCTCGGTTTCGGCCTGATCCTGGCCAGCCTCTTCATCTATTTCCTCATGGTGGCGCTGTTCAAATCCTGGCTCACGCCGCTGGTTATCTTGTCGGCGGTTCCGGTCGGATTGATCGGCGTGGTCTTGGTGCTTTATCTGACGCACACCTCGCTCAACGTGCAGTCACTGCTAGGCGTTATCTTCATGGTCGGGATCGTCGTCTCCAACACGGTGCTGATGGTCGATTTCGCGCAGCACCTGCGCAATCACGAAAAACTAGCGCCGACGGAAGCGATCATCAAGGCAGCGTCGGTGCGCGTGCGACCCGTGATCATGACCGCACTGGCGGCGTTTTTTGCCTTGCTGCCGATGGCAATCGGACTGGGCCGCGGCAGCGAGGCGAACGCGCCGTTAGGCCGCGCGGTGCTCGGCGGCCTCGTGGCGGGTCTGATCACGACGCTGTTCGTGGTGCCGTGTCTGTATTCGCTGGTGGTACGGGATTCCAGGCGTCCGGAGCCCGCACAACCGCCCACCATCCCAGCTTAGGCAGGCGATTTCACTATATAGCCCGCCGTTTACGGCGGGTCGGCTGCTTACCCGCCGTAAACGGCGGGCTATTTGAGGCAAGGCGAGCATGTGGGGCAGCCTCGGCAAGCCGCGTCGCCGAAATCCGACTGCTTTCCACCGAACCAATCAACCGATAGTTTCAGAAGCGGACCGCCCTCACTCACGGCGACCGCGGATGCTTCCAACCTCACGGATGAGACTTGCGATGCGCACCACCTTGGTCGTGCCGTTGTGTTTTCTGACAGGGTTCATGCTGATCGATCCAGTCTGGGCCCAGCTGCCGCAACGTGAGGAGCGGCCGATCGACCTGCCGACGGCGCTGCGGCTCGCCCACGTCGATAATCCCGAGATCCGCCTGGCGCGGGAGCGCGTCCGCGAGGCCCTGGCGTATCGGCAACTGGCGGCGGCTCAATTTCTCCCATCACTCAATGTCGGCACCAACTACAACCAACACCTCGGCCCGTTGCAGCCAGCCAACGGCGAGTTGGTCAAAGTGAACCGCGATTCGCTTTATCTCGGCCTCGGCGCCGGAGCAGTCGGCGCGGGGACGGTGAACATCCCGGGCGTGGTCTGGAGCGCGAATCTCTCCGACGTTTGGCACACCGCGCTCATCCGCCGACAGGTGGTCCGCCAGCGCGCTTTCGAGAGCGATGCCGTCCGGAACGAGATGTTGCTGCGAGTCGCCTCCGCCTATCTGGAGCTGCTGCGGTCCGCGGGCCGGCAGGCAGTCGCCACGCAAATCCGGGCGGATGCCGCGGAGGTGGCACGGGTGACCAAGAACTTTGCCGACAAGGGCCAGGGGCGCAAGGCCGACGCCGACCGGGCCGCCGTCGAACTGGCCCAGCGCAACAGCGACGTGGTGCAAGCCGACAACGACTTCGCCGTCGCCTCCGCCCGGCTCGGACAGCTTTTGAGCCTCGATCCGGTGGTACGTCTCGTGCCGATGGAACGCCAGGTCGTGCCCGCCGCGCTCGTGCCGGAGCCGATCCCGCTGCCGGAGTTGCTGGCGATTGCCCTTACGCAGCGGCCCGAGCTCGGCGAACGGCAAGTTGCCATTCGCGCTTCGCTTTTACAACTGCGCAACGCCAAGTTATTGCCGTTCTCGCCGCAGGTCTTGATTGGCTACAGCGCCGGCACGTTCGGCGGTGGCAGCGACCGGTTGGCCGCGGGCGCCGTACAGCCAAACGGCACCATCTTGCAGCAGCCGCGTTTCGGGTCCTTCAGCGATCGCGAGGACTTCGACGTCGTACTATTCTGGTCGCTCCGGAACCTCGGCGTCGGTAATCTGGCGCTCATTCGCGTCTCGCAGAGCCAACTGCGGCAAAGCGAGCTGCGATCGCTCGAAATGCTCAATCGGGTCCGCGCCGAGGTGGCGACATCGCAATCACGCGTTCTGGCTCGTTACGCCCAGATCGAGATCCATGAGAAAGCGATCGCCAGCAGTCAGACGGCATTCAAGGAGGATTTGGTCCGCACACGCAACAACATCGGCCTGCCGATCGAGGTGCTCGACAGCCTGCGCCTCCTTGGCCGCAGCAAGTATGCCTACCTGGATGCCATCGTCGATTACAACCGCGCCCAGTTTGAACTTTACGTGGCACTCGGTCAGCCTCCCGCGGATGTGCTGTCCCGGCCGGTGCCGCTTAACGCCTCAGAGCCGCGCACGAAGTAAGCGGTTTGACGCCGCTTACCTCGTGTGGATTTGTGGCAAACCCTGGGATGACGGACGCCGAATCCCAGGGGTTCGGCGTACCTCACCCCTGGGCGTCCATTGGATCGAGGGAGCGCCGGAAAGGTTATGTCTCCACTGGCTCCCAACAACCTGAGACCATGCCGAACGTGGACGACGGCTTTTGCTCGTCTGGCACGCCGGATATTACCGTTGCTTTGGGGCTGCGCGCTCGGCGGATGCCATTCGGTCCCGCTGGGCGAGATGCTGTCGCCGGAATTCGAGAGCGGCGAGGCCGGCGTGGTGCGGGCATCGTTCGGCCAGCCTGCGGTGGAGATTCTCCCGGAAGGTCCGCCGGCGCGTGAGGAGCCGCTAGCGGACGTCCAACTCATTGATTTGCCGACGGCGCTGCGCCGGGCGGGCGCCGCCAACCCGATGATCGCGCTGGCCGAGGAGGCGGTGCGGGTTCGCCTCGCAGAACAGACGCAGGCGCGAGCGCTGCTCTTTCCGACGCTGGACGCCGGCGCCAACCTGCGCGTGCATCGGGGCAACTTGCTTACCGGCCGTGGCGTGATCACCGACGTCAAACTCCAGTCGCTCTACTGGGGATTCGGCGCCGATGCGAAGGGGGGCGGCACCGTGGCTGTCCCGGGCATCCGCCTGGTCAGCCATCTTGCCGATGCGGTCTACGCGCCGCGCGCAGCGCAGCACAAGGTGGTGCAAAGCCGGGGGGACGCCAGCGCCACGAACTCGTACGTCTTGCTCGAAGTCGGAATCCGCTACCTTGTGCTCGTTGAAGCTCAGGCACGTCGCGGAGCCTTCGAGGAGTCGCTCCGCGAGTTTGAAGAAATCGAACGACTCACGGCGAAGTTTGCCAAGGCGGGGCAGGGGCGCGATTCGGATGCGCAGCGAGCGAAGACCGAGACGTTGCTCCTGCGCGCGGCCGCGGAACGGAGTCAAGAGGACATTAACGTTGCCGCGGCTGAGCTGGCACGGCTGCTCGATCTCGCTCCGGTGGCCTCGCTGCGTGGCGCCGATGCGGTTCCGCCGCTCCTGGAAATGATCGATCGAGGCCTCACGCTGGAAGTCTTGCTGGAACGGGCGATTGCATCGCATCCGGAAATCGTCGCCCGTAGCGCCGAGGTGGCGTTTCAGGAGGTGCGCGTGCGGCAGGAAAGGGTGCGTCCCTGGCTGCCCTTGGTCGCGGTTGGGTTCAGCGCCGGCGAGTTTGGCGGCAGCGGGGAGAGTACGACGTCTCGCCTGGGCAACTTCATTCCCCGCACGGATCTCGACGTCGCCCTGGTCTGGTCTCTGCCCAACGCGGGCGTAGGCGCTCGCGCGGTGCAGCATGTCACCGATGCGGAGTTGCGGGCCGCACAATTTGCGCTTACCCGCGCCATCGACCGCGTTCGCCGCGAGGTCGTCGAGGCTCATTCCGTGAGCGACGCGCGGCGTCAGGATCTCGCGCTCGCCCGGGAGCGGCTGAAAACTTCGCGGTCCGCATATGACCAGGAACTGGCGCGTGCGAAGAACCTGCAAGGCCGGCCCCTGGAAGTCCTTGTCAGCGCCAACCAACTCGCCAGTGCGCGTCAAGATGCGGTTCTCGCCATGGCAACTTATAGTCAGGCTCAACTGCAGCTTCATGTTGCCCTCGGCAGCGCGCCTTGACCCGATTACGTCGCAAGGGGCGAAATCGGGATGGTGATTCCCACCGCCTACCGTTCTGGTAGAATGACGTCTATATTCTCCGCGCGCCATGAGAGGCGCCTTCATTTCTGATTCGGTTGCATCCCGTGTGGTCAAAATAGTCAGCCGATGTGTAACTGCTAAATAAGATGGCACTTGAGGCGACTCGAACCAGCTCCATCTCGGCCGATTCAATCGCGATCCGACAACGCCAGGGTCGGCGAAACCGCCATTCGGGTGCAACATGAACTTC
>SHZY01000193.1 GCA_009692065.1 Gemmataceae bacterium | reverse complement strand
CCTTGGCGGGTTGCGTCCCCGCAGAGCCCGCCTCCGTTTCACTCGGCGGCGAGACGATAGCGACCTGGGTAGTCGGGCACAAGGCCAATGGCAGGAAAAGTGTAGTGAAGAAATGGGCGTTTTTGGTCTAGACAATGGGGTCCACCATAGTCCATCCCTCCCGGTTGGCCGAAGCCGTGCGATGGGCTTGCCGTTGTAGGCTCGGAAGGGCGTGTATCCCTTATTTCCGCTTCGACCACGCCTTCTCGAAGAACTCCACGACTGGCCTTGGATCGGGCAATCCGTGCGGGTGGTGATCGCCTCCCGCCTTGACGATCTTTTCAACCGATCCACCAAGTGCCTTGTACCGATCGTAGACGATCTCCGAGTTCTCCTTGTGCGGCACGACTTTGTCGCTGTCGCCGTATACCAGCAGCAGAGGGAGCTTCGCCTTGGCAAGGGGAGCCAAGTTGTCCACCGGATTCCCCTTGTATGCGATTGCTTCCTTGTCGTCCTTGAAGTCGAATGCTTTGAGGACGTTCTGCCATTCTCCTGTTGAGCCTTGCCCGGTGCCCAGCCCCTTCAACTTGCCGCCGGGCCAACTCTTGAAGTCGCACACGCCGTTGTCGAGATAGACGGCCAGCGTCTTGTCGGGATGTGCCGCAGCCCAGGACATGCAGTACAGCGCTCCTCGGCTGACGCCGATGAAGCCTGGCTTGCGATGTAGTCCGTGATCTTTGACCACCACCTCGTGGAATTTTTCCCATCGGGCAACAGCTTTGGGAGAACCAAAAAGATTGGGAACGCCGACGTAGGCAAGGTGCCAGCCACTTTTGACCAATTCGATGTCAGCGTTGGGAAAAGCCCCAAAGAACTCGCCCCGCCAAGCCCAGGGACGGCCCGGAAGCGGTTTGGCCGGTGCCACGACGATGACATTGGCCCCATCGACTTGAAAGTCGTGCCGTACGAATCCGTTCCACTTTGAGACCTTACCCGGAAACGGCTTGGGCTCGCCTTTCTCTTCGAGTCGGGACTTACCCTTCCACTCCCACTTCGTTAGCTGATAGGTGCGATCCAGCTTGGCCCATACGGTTGCCTGGGCATTTCGGATGCCGCCATCGACGCGGACATCCATGTTGATGCGAAAGTTCCTGCCCGCGACGACCTGGATTTCCGCCTTCAGGATCTTTGTGAGGGCCACCTTCTCCGTCTTGCCTTGAGTCTTGATCGCGAAGTTCGTCGCCGCGATCACATCCTTGTCCGTGACGGGTATCTCACGAAAACCACCAACTTGGCCTTGGCATATGGCGACGAAAGGACCGAGCAGGAGGGATGTCACTGCGATCAAGATTGTTGGTTTCACGACGACGTCTCCGCGAACAGGGTGGGGCCAGGTGGATGGTGATAGTGTAAGAATACTCAGAAAGAACGGATAACGGCGCTGCACATGAGTTAGGGCAGGTTGATTCATGTCGTCATACCCTTGTTTGCTTATCGACGGTCCTGCCAGTGCCGACCGGACCATCGCGCTGGCACACGGCGCTGGAACAGGAATGGATGCCCCGTTCATGAACTTCATTGCGACGGGTCTGGCTGATCGCGGTGTTCGAGTTGTCCGATTTGAGTTTCCTTACATGGCGGCCAAACGTATTACCGGCAAGTCGAAGCCGCCTGATCGTGAGCCAGTGCTTCGGGAAACATGGCTGAAGGTGATCGAACAGCTTGGGCGCGAGGGGCTAGTGATCGGCGGCAAATCAATGGGCGGTCGTATTGCCAGCATCGTCGCTGACCAGGCTGGAGTTGCTGGTCTGGTCTGCTTGGGTTATCCGTTTCACCCGGTCGGCAATCCAGACCGATTGCGCGTTGCGCACCTCCAGACGATCAAGACGCCGACGCTGATCTTGCAAGGCGAACGTGATTCCTTTGGCAGCCAGGGAGAAGTCGCCGTGTACAAGTTGTCGCCGGCAATTCAGGTCAAGTGGGTGGAGGATGGCGATCACAGCTTCAAACCGCGTGAGACCTCTGGTCGAACGGAACAGCAGAACTGGGAAGGGGCAATTGAAGAAATAGTTGCTTTTTTGGACAGTCTTGTGGCAAAACGTGGCCAGACAATCCCTTAGCGAGTATTCAACGTAAGCACGGTACGGAGAAAAACACCGATGTTTCGCCAAAGCGGCACCGCGTCGTTGAAGGTGACGGACCGGGACATCTATTGTCAGAACACATGAACTACATCCACGATGAGGCTGCCCTGGAACGGATCCGCAGTCGCTTGCGAATCGAGCCGGGCCACGTCCGGCGTTTGCGGAATTGCTTCTACAAGAAACATCAGTCGCCGGAAGCGTCCCTGGGGCAACTTCCCGAATCCCAGCGGGCAACCTTTGGCCGCGAAGTGACCTTTCACGCCCTGAAGCTCCGTAGCCGACACGATTCACGGCTCGATGGTGCCAGCAAGCTCCTGTTCCACACAACCAGCGGCCAACTGCTTGAAACCGTCATCCTCCGCATCGCCTCCGGGCGGACCTCCCTGTGCGTGTCGTCCCAGGTCGGCTGTGCCGTCCGGTGCCGATTCTGTGCGACGGGTCAGATGGGGATTGCCCTAAATCTCACCCGCGATGAGATCCTGGACCAGGTCATCCAGGCCAACCGCCAGCTTCGCGCGGAAGGCCGGTCCATTCGCAATGTCGTCTTCATGGGAATGGGGGAACCGTTGCTCAACGAGGCCGAGGTCCATCAAGCGCTGGACGTGTTGCTGTCGCCGCAATGCTTCGACCTGTCGCCCGCGCATGTCCTCGTTTCGACGGTTGGCATTCCCGACGCCATGCTCCGTTGCGCGGAGCGATTCCCCAACGTGGGGATGGCGCTCAGCTTGCACAGCGCGAGGCAGGAGCAACGGGAGCTTCTCATTCCACTGGCCCATCGCTATCCGCTCGATGTACTACGGGAGGCGATGGAACACGTGGCGGCGATCCAGCGTCACCCTTTGATGATTGAATACTTGTTGCTCGACGGCTTGAATGACACGGACCAAGATGTGAACGAGTTGATTGCCTACCTGCGCGGGCTGCGAGTTCATATCAACCTGATCCCTCATAACTCCATTCGGGAAGCTCCCGACTTGATTGGGACGGCAGCGGAGCGGCGGCGGTGGTTCGCGGCCACCCTGACCGCCGCGGGTTTCACGGTCACCGTCCGCTATTCCCTGGGTGCCGACATCGCTGCGGCCTGTGGTCAACTCGCGCGACTCGAAACGGTTCCTTCCGCGGAAGACTCCAAATGCGGCGAGGATGTGGGGCAGCAAGTGGAGAGGTTTTGAAATGGAACGCCGCCGAATCGGGACCACAGACCTGTTCATTTCGCCGGTGGCCATGGGCTGCTGGCCCATTACGGGCATCACCAGCGTCGGCGTAACTGAAGGAAACAGCTTGGCGACACTACAGGCGGCTGCCGACGTCGGGATCAATCTTTTCGATACCGCCTACAGTTACGGGTACGATGGCGAGTCCGAACGGCTCATCGCCCGAGTGTTGGGGCACCGTCGTAAAGAGATCATCATCGCCACCAAGGGCGGGTTGCATTGGGAATCGCCCGGCAAACAGGCCCGCGATGCTACCCCTGCCACGTTGCGCCGACAATGCGAGGAGAGCTTGCGGCGTCTTGACACCGAGCATGTCGATTTGCTCTACCTGCACGCTCCCGACCCAAAAGTGCCCCTGGCCGAATCGGCCGGCACTCTGCGTGAACTGATGCAGGAGGGCAAGACACGAGCGGTCGGAGTTTCCAACGTGACGGCTGAACAAATGAAGGAGTTCGCGAGCGCGTGTCCGCTGGCCGCCTACCAGCCACACTACAACATGTTCCAGCGCGAGATGGAACAGTCTCATCTTCCTTGGTGCATCGCAAACTGCGTGTCGGTTCTTGTGTACTGGCCATTGATGAAGGGCCTGCTGGCCGGCAAACTTATGCGCGACCATGTATTCGACGAACGCGATGGTCGGCCAAAGTATCCGATGTTCCAGGGGCAAGAGTGGCAGAAGAACCAGGATTTCGTGGACGAACTGCGGACCATCGCGATGGAAACAGGCCGCACCGTGGCACAACTCGTGCTGAACTGGACATTCCATCAACCAGGCATCACGGCCGTGCTGGCCGGAGCTAAACATCCCGAGCAAATTCGGGAGAACGCCGGGTCAATGGACTGGAAGCTGTCCGAGGCCCACCTCGCGCTCATCAACGACGCTCTCGGCCGCCGCGGCAAGCCGGTTTCGCGTGGAGCGACTGGGTGAAAGGCACGCCCAAACGCCTGCCCGGCAGCTCGTCACTTGTTCTTACTTCACCCCGATCACCATCGAATCGGGCCCGGTCATCTGTTCGACGCGTGTTTGCTTGAAGCCGGCCTCGGCCACCGTCAGAACTTGAGCGTTTCCGTAACATGTTCCTCGTAACATGCTTCACTTGGAGTGCGAACGGAAACATGTCGTCAACTCCGAGAACCAAGGATCACACCACATGCGATTCATCCTCTGCGCCGCCGCACTCGTCGCCCCGGTCACCGTCTCCGCTCCGGCGGACGAGACACTCAAAGGCATTGCCTGCCGCTCGGTCCACCTCGGCTACCCGGCCCCGGAGGGCATTGCGTTCTACAACGAAATGACCGTGGAGAAGTCCGCGGACGGCACCTATTTCATGGCCGCTGGGTGGAGCAAGGGTTACTTCGGCATTCAGGAACTCGCCAGCGGCAAGAAGCTCGTCCTCTTTTCTGTTTGGGATCCGACCGCCGGCAATGACCCAAAGAAGATCGATGAGACGAAACGAGTGAAGATGCTCCACAAGGACGAGGCCGTCCGCGTGCAGCGATTCGGCGGCGAGGGCACCGGCGGGCAGGCGTTCTTCGATTACAACTGGAAGATCGGCGAGACGTACCGGTTCCTCGTTACCGCGAGGCCAGACGGCGACACCCGCACCGCGTACAGCGGGTACTTCTTTGTGCCCGAGAAGAAAGAATGGAAACACCTCGTGACCTTCTCGACGATCACGAACGGCACGCTGCTGAAGGGCTACTATTCGTTCGTGGAGGATTTCCGTCGAAACAAGGTGTCCACGACGAAGGAGCGGCACGCGAGCTTCGGCAACGGGTGGGTGAGGCCAGCGAGGGGCGACTGGTCGCCGCTGAACAAGGCCCGGTTCACGGCGGATGCGAACCCGGTGCTGAACATCGACGCGGGCGCAATCGGTAGCCGCTATTTCCTCGTCACCGGCGGCGACACCAGCAACAAGACGACGAAACTCCGCGACACGATTATTCGCGACAAGGAGCAACCGGCCGCGAAGCCGCCCGCGGATCTGCCGACGTTCAAGTGACATGCACCCCCGTTGAGGCATTTCATGTTAAGACACCTGCTGTTTTGGTCGGCGGCGTTCTTGTTTATCGGCCCGGCTTACGCTCAGTCGGGGCCGTGGAGCGTTGACAACCTGCGCAAGACGCCGCGCGTCGAATGGCTCGACAAGGACGGCAAACTGCGCCGGCTGCTTTATGAATCGGAACCTTATAAAGGCAAGCCGACCCGCGTATTCGCCTATTACGCGGAACCGGAGAAAATCGAGGGCAAGTTGCCGGCGATGGTGCTGGTTCACGGCGGCGGTGGCACGGCGTTTTCTGAATGGACACAGCTCTGGGCCAAACGCGGCTACATCGCCATTGCCATGGATCTGGCCGGCCACGGGGAGAAGGGCAAACGCCTTTCTGACGGAGGCCCGAACCAGGACGACGACTCACGTTTCAAACAGAACGAAGTGAAGGACCTGTGGTCCTATCACGCTGTGGCGGCGGTCATTCGCGGCCATAGTCTGCTACGCTCGTTGCCAAACGTCGATCCCGATCGCATCGGCGTCACCGGCATTAGCTGGGGCGGCTACTTGACGTGCATCGTTGCCGGCGTGGACGATCGCTTCAAGGTCGCTGTCCCCGTCTACGGCTGCGGCTTCATTCATGAAAACAGCGTCTGGATCCCGACTTTCGCCAAGATGCCGAAGGATTGGCACAGCACCTGGGTCGAGAACTTCGAGCCGTCCAAGTTTCTTGGCCGGGCGAAGATGCCGATGCTCTTTGTCAACGGCACCAACGACTTTGCCTATCCGCTGGATAGCTACCAGAAGAGCTATCGCCTGGTGAAGAATCGGAATTTGTGCGTCACGGTCAACATGCCGCACGGCCATCCGCAAGGCTGGGCGCCCAAGGAGATCGGCCTGTTCGTCGATCAGCATCTACGGGGCGGCAAAGCCCTGTTCCGCTTCGACAACCAGGACGTCCGCCTGGAACAGAAGGACGGCGCTATCACGGTGGCGATCTTGCAGACCCACGAGATCAAGTCCGTTTCGGCCCACTGGACGACCGACACCAAAGGCCCCTGGCAAAAACGTAAATGGGAATCGCGCCCTGCCCAGCGGATGGTCGGCAATGCCACCGATTTCTATGCGGTGTCGCTGCCCAAGGATCGGCCCTTGATTTACTTCTTGACAGCGACCGACGAACGCGGCGCGATCGTGAGCGCCGAGCATGAGATTCTGGAGAAGTGAAACGGTCGGCATGCCCAGAGTTTGGCACCATGAACGCCTACCCGACGATCCTACACGTGGATATGGACGCCTATTATGCGTCTGTCGAACAGCGTGATCGGCCCGAGCTGCGCGGCAAACCGGTGATCGTTGGTGGCATCAAAGGTCGTGGCGTCGTCAGCGCCGCCTCCTATGAAGCCCGCAAGTTCGGCGTTCACAGTGCGATGCCCATTTCCACGGCACGGCGACTTTGTCCGCAAGGCGTCTATCTCCCGGTCCGGATGAGCCGCTATGCCGAGATCAGCCGGCAAATTCGCGTGATCTTCCTTTCGTTCACGCCGCTGGTCGAGCCGCTGAGCCTGGACGAAGCATTCCTCGATGTGCGTGGCTGCGAAGGCATTTTCGGTCCTACGCCCGAGATTGGCCGCCAGATAAAGCAACGCATCCATGCCGAAACCGGCCTGATCGCATCGGTCGGCATCGCACCGAATAAATACCTTGCGAAGCTGGCGAGTGACCTCGGCAAGCCGGATGGCTTCGTCGTCCTAGAGCCCGACAAGGTGACGGAGTTCTTAGCGCCGTTGCCGGTGAGCCGTATCTGGGGCGTGGGTGCGAAGGGCGAAAAGCGGCTCCATGACATGGGCATCCGCACCATCGGGCAAATCGCCGCCATACCGGAGAAGGTGCTGAGCGATCGCTTCGGCGAGATGGGCCGCCACATCTGGAATCTTGCAAACGGCATCGACGATCGTACGGTGGTGCCCGATCGCGAAGCCAAGTCAGTGAGCACGGAAACGACGTTTGCCCGCGACATCGGTGACCGCAGCATTTTGCGGATCTGGCTTCTCGATCTCGTCGATCATCTGGCAAGCCGATTGCGTCACGAAGGGCTCTGGGCCCGCACCATCGACCTGAAAATCCGCTCGTCGGATTTCCGCACGGTGACGCGGTCGACCACCCTGGCGGAGGCGACAAATGCGACGAACGTCATCTGGAAATCGGCGGCCGAATTGTTCGAGCGTTCCTTGACGAGCGAACTGATGCCCGTCCGTCTGCTTGGCGTCGGTGCTACGAAATTGACGCGAGAGCCGATCGTGCAACGCAATTTGTTCGAGGATCATCGGCAGGAACTGCAAGAAGGTCTCGACCAGACCATTGACACCATCCGCGCTCAGTTCGGCACCGCGTCGATCCAGCGCGGCGTTCTGTTGAACCGGCCATCAGAACCGGATGAAGATCAACTATCGTAGACGATTCGTTCGGAAGTGCATCATGGCAACTTTCACCCATCGCCAAGGCCAATTCCTGGCGTTCAATGAGGTTGGTTTAGCCTGATGGTCATCATGTGTCTGGCGTGACATGCCAGGGAAGTCTAAAACAACCCCATCAGCCGCCAGAGGCGTTCCTTGAGGCGTTTGGGAAGGCGGTTGGGAGTGACTAATGGTCGAGTTCATTCCAGCAGAGAAGTTGAAAAACAAATTCGGCGTCTTCGGACATTTCTATTCGGTACAAGTTACCCCGAAGAAAGTTGTCGAGTGTCGAAGCGTTCTCGAAATCGTGGAGACGGCATACGCTCCACAGAAAACGGCTGTGCTTTCCTATCGGAAGCCCGATGCAGTTTTCATCATGATGAATCCAGGCTCGTCCCGACCGTTGGTCGATGTAGACAACCGAATCCATGCCAAGGCAATCCATGAATTGACTATTTCGCTGGTCCCGACGAAGCCGGACACGACGCAATATCAAGTGATGCGGCTCATGCACTATTGCGAATGGCAGCATGTTCGGGTTCTGAACCTATCCGATCTGCGGTGTCCCAAGAGCGGCGTGTTCTTCAAGCAGTTCAAGGGTTTGGAGGAAGATTTCTCGTTCGACGCACATTCCGTCTTTTCTGGCCGACGAAAGAACGAACTTGCTTTGAAGCTCACCAAGCACAGCGCCATTCCCGTGATCCGTGCCTGGAGCGTGAGTGCGGAGCTTGACCAACTCATTGAACGCTGCACATCGAAACTCGCTAAGGCCAAGACCGTTAGGGGGCTGATGAAAGAAGGAACGACGAACAAGTTCCTTCACCCGTTGCCTTCTTTGCAATCGCAAAAAGTGCAATGGGTCAACCGAATGGTCGAGCAGTGCCAGGGATAGAAGTTGTCCTGTTCCCTGCTCGCTGATCTTTGGCCCGACATGAGATGGAAGGCATTCAGTGTTAGGTCACTACGGAGCCTTCAAGTCGATTAGCCCCTGCAAGAACGCTTTGGCTTTAGGCACATCTACCTGCTCTTGAAAACTTATCGAGAACAGGCCCGACAAATCTCCAGTAAGCTGCGTAACGCCCCTAGACCTTGATCAAGCGAACCCGCCGCGTCTCGGCGAGGCAAGAAATTGAAAAAACTCGAAATCCCTGACGTTTCTGCGGCGTCTGATGTTGTAGTGAGCAACCATCACCACCAGCAGAAAGGGATTTCGAGTGAACGCCAAGATACA
>SHZY01000192.1 GCA_009692065.1 Gemmataceae bacterium | reverse complement strand
TGGCAAATTCCCTCGAAGATGAAGGCGGAATTCGCGATAAATCCGCGAATTCTCGCACGTCACTCATTCTTCGACGTTGATCTTCGAGAGAAAGATGTAGCAAAAACAACGATTGTTTTCTGGTTTTCCCGCTTTTCCGACAAGCACTGGCTACGGATGAAACACGGAAAAAATGCAGAGTGGGCAATCTTTGTCCTCCTCGGTCTTTTTCCGTGTTTCATCCGTGGCTAAAATCCGTTTTGCGACGTCCCCGACACCTGCTTTGCCAGCCTCTTCCTGACCCGCGCCAACCTCGCGATAGGTCTGACCGAGAAGAGCCAGATAAGGGGTCGTGAGTCGTTTAGAATAGGAAACATGATGGCAAGAATAACTACTCATCAAAACGACTCCCGATCCCTTTTCTGTCCAACCTCGACTGCGTCATCATGAGCCAGATTGAACGCGGCATCGAAGCGGATTTCTGGCAGGACGGGTAGATGGAATGCCGCGACGTGATCCCGATGAATCATGCGTAGGCTTCCCGGATGAAATGTAATGGTTAGTTCTTACAAAAAAATCCAAAGCCGGGAATGCATGAAACGAATCGGCCGGCGCCACTACGAACTCGCGAAATAAATCACGGGGCCGATTGTCGGCCTCGGCGTATTTACCCTAGCACGCTTCGCAAAAACGCCCGGGCGCGCGGCGTCTTCGGCTGATCCAACACCTCTGCGGGTAGACCGTCCTCGATGATCTTGCCGTCGGCCAACAAGAGGACGCGGTCGGCGGCGCGGCGGGCGAAACCGATCTCATGCGTCACCATCAGCAGAGTCATTCCCTCACGCTTCAAATCCTCCAGCACCGCCAAAACCTCATTCTTCAATTCCGGATCGAGGGCCGAGGTGATCTCGTCGCACAGCAAGCCGCGTGGCTCCATCGCCAGGGCTCGTGCAATGGCCACCCGTTGCTTCTGTCCGCCTGACAACTGCTGCGGCCAGGCGTTCTCGTGCTCGGCCAGACCGACGCGTTTCAACAGCTTGCGCGCCCGTTCAACGGCCGCGTCATGATCCAACCCCAAGACCAGCCGGGGCGCCTCGATAACGTTGGCCAGGACGGACAGGTGCGGAAACAACTGAAAATCCTGAAAGACCATGCCGAACAGGCGACGAAGCTGGTGGACGACGGCGCCGCCTCCATTAGCCCGGCGGTCCGGCCGAAGGGTGTGCGCGCCGACGCGAATCTCGCCGTCGTCGAATTGAGTCAATCCGTTGAGACAACGGAGCAGCGTCGATTTGCCGCCGCCGGACGGTCCGATCAACGCGACGGTTTGGCCAGACTGAATGGTCAGGTTGATGCGGTCCAGGATGAGGCGATCGCCAAAACGTTTGGTCAGATCGCGGATCGAAATCTCTAATTCGCCGTTAGGCATGGCAGTTATCCTTTCGTTCCCCAGCGTTGCTCCAAATAGCGCGAGACATAGCCGAGTGGCACGGACATGATCAGATAGAGGGCGGTCGTAGTCAGCGCCACCTGCATGATGTCGGCCCCTGACTTGGTCAGAATCTGATACTGCTTGTTCAACTCAACGACGGCGATGATGCTGACAACGCTCGTATCCTTGAACAGGGCCACGAAGTCGCTGGTCATCGGCGGCAGGATGACGCGAATGGCTTGCGGCAAGATGATCCGGCGGAATGCCTGCTGGTTCGACAGGCCCAGTGCTGCCGCCGCCTCCCACTGTCCGTTTGGAATCGAGCCGATGCCAGCGCGATAAATCTCGGCCTCGTAGGCCGCATAGTTCAGCCCGAAGGCAAGGACGCCGGCCCACCAGGCGCTCAACTTCAGATCGAAGGGGAGCTGGTACTGTCGTGCCAGATCGGGCAGCGAAAAGTAAAGAAAAATCAGCAACAATAACACCGGAATACCGCGAAAGAACTCGACATAACCGATCGCGAGAAGCTGCACCGGCCGCGGACCGTACAGACGGCACAAGGCAATCACCAGACCCAGAGTGATAGCCAGGGCCATACTCACAACGGAAATCTGTACGGTAACGATGGCACCAGCCCACAACTGGGGGAGGAACGCCGCGAAAGGCATCGGCGCCGAATCGACGTCAGCCTCATAGCCAACGGCAGCCTTGAGTTTTTCCAGATCGTCGAGCATTTTCTGATCGTCGTTCCAGACATGCCATTTCTGATAGATGCGCTCCAGCTCACCCTGCTTGATCAGATTGAGCAGGGCAAGGTCGAGTCCGTTCCTAAGATCTTTGTTTTCCTTGGAGACGGCAATGGCATACACGCCGGGGGCTAGGGGTTCGCCGACGAGCTTGTACTTGGTCGTCCGCCTGGCATACTTGATGCCGGGATCGTCCTGAGCGTAATAGGTCATGATCGGCTGGTCGAGCAGCACGCCGTCGATGTTTTCATTAAGCAGATCCTGGAACGGACCGTCCTGATCGCCGTACGATTTCTTCTTGATTTTCAACTTCTCGAGGAGACGTTCGGCGGCGCTTCCTTCCAGCGTGCCGATAGTCAGCGAGTCGTTTTTCTTGACATCCTCAAAGCCCTTGATATTCGTTTGGCTGGCGCGGACGGCAAGCTGGAGCTTGTACACATAGTAGGGGCGCGTGAAATCGACCTGGCGAACGAGGTCGGGGCGAATTTCCAGGCCGTTCATGGCGAAATCAAGATCGCCGCGCTGGATGCCGTCGGCCAGCTTGTCGAAGGGATATTGCGTGAACTCGATTGGCCGATTCAGTTCCTTCGCCAGAGCCGCGGCCAGATCGACCTCGAAGCCGATGAGCTTGTTGGGGTCGGCGGGATCTTTGAAGGCGTAGGGCATACCGCCATCCGCATCGACGCCCCAGCGCAAGGGTTTGTGCTCTTGGGTTTGTGTGCAACCAGCCAATAGCACGCTGAGAAAAATCAGGCAGCGTTTCAAAGTTAGATTTCTCCCTGCATTGGCTGGGCCATGTTTCGACTCCATTGCTGGCTGGGCTCCGATCAGGCCGACTTGTCGCTCACCGGCGTCTGCAACCCCTTGATCCATGCCGCGGGCGGCAGCGCGTAGGGGCGGAACTTCTCGATCTTGCCTTGATCTTCTGTATAGAAGAGTGCCCGCTGCGGCCCCAGCTTGGCGGCGGCGGGGTTGTCCATCAGCGCGCTCGAGTCGCCGGCGCTCATCTGCATCAAGACACGCTGATCAAATTCGCGCATCGTTGTCCGATCGAGGCTGCGCTGGAAGTTGATCAGCGTGTCGATCCAGAGGATCGTGAAGATGCCGACCGGCGGGCCCTCCTTGAGGACGTACATGAACTGGCGATAGGGGGTCTTCTCCTCGCCTTTCTTGGAGAAGCCGAAGTCGTCCTCCGGCTTGCGCAGCTCGCGCAACCGCTGCAGGCCGTAGAGGAACAGGAACTGTGGTGTTCCACCGACCGGCCCGCGGCGCTCGATCTCCTCGGCGAGTTGATTGAGCAGCGCCCCTAGGTCGCGCTGGGGCCACAGGCGGATCGGCAAAGTCTCGGCGAGTAGGTTCACCATTGATTCGCTGGCGGCGTCGAGAACCTGGCCGATCACCAGATGGATCGTCGGCTCGGTGGCACGGTCAGGAGACCGTGCCACAACACCAGGCTCGGCCACAACGTCGCCTTGTTGTGGCATGGTCTCCTGACCATGCCACTCCGTCGGCGCGACGGCGGCGCTCAGGCTGATCAAGCTCGACACGGCCAGGCCGATGGCGATTTCTTCCTGCTGGCCAAGGATCAGGAGGTTCGAGCCCGATTGTTTGCGGAAGGTCGCGGCGGTCGGGTCCTTGATCGCGATGGCATCGCCGAGCCAGGCGCTCCACGTGGTCGTCGGTTTCTGCGGCTCGCGCCAGGCTTTTTGCAGGAGCTGGTTCTGCGTCAGGTCGGCGGGGGCGGCGCCTTCGAAGACGATCGGCGTCAGGTATTCCTCGCGCTGCCGGCTCTTGTCGCGCAGTTGCCGCAGGAGCTCGTCGCGCTTCGAGTCGTTGAGCCAAACCACCTGGAAGAGGTGATTGCCTTCGAGCATCCCGTGCATGGCGTTGTAGATGCCTTCGCCGGGGCGTGACAGGAGGCGAGCCTCGGTGTTGTCACGGTTCAGGATCAAGTGGGCGTCGGCCTCGCTGCATTGCAGGGCGATGCGGACTGCCATCTGATCGATGGTCGTGCGCGCCAGGCTGTAGGCGCCGCCGATGGTCTGCGAGCCTAGAAGCATGTGCATGCCGAACGCGCGGCCCTGGCGGACCAGGCGATCCAGCAGCAGCGACGCCTCGCCGGCGAGCCTGTCTTCCTCGATGAAGAACTCCTGGAATTCGTCCACGATCAGCATGATGCGCGGCAAGTTCGGCGCCTTGTTTTTCTTCGCGTACTCGCGGAAGCTGGCCAAATCGTTGACGCCGGCGGTGCGGTAGAGTTCGCCGCGCCGCGTCAGCTCGCCATCGAGCCGCTGCAGGACGCTGAGGCCGAACTCGCGCTCGCTCTCGATGGCGATCACGCGGGCGTGCGGCAGCGATAGGCTGGCGTAGGCTTTGAACTCGACGCCTTTCTTGAAGTCGATGAGATAAAGTTCAACCTCGCGCGGGCTGTAGAACATGGCGAGCTGGGCGATGAGGACATGCAACAGAGTTGACTTGCCCGAGCCCGTCTTGCCGGCGACCAGCACGTGCTGCGAGGTCCCCTGGCCCAGCGAGAGATATTGTTTACTCTGGGCGCCGAAGCGGCCGATCGGCACCTTGAGGCCGGCGGCGCTGTCGGAGGCCCACCAGGCGTCGCGCGTCGGCATGATCCACTCGAAGGGCACCTCGACCTTGCTGGCGCGAACGGCTTCCGCGCCGACCTGTTGCAAGAGCTCCGTGCAGCGCTTCGGCGGGGGCGATTTTTCCAGGGTCAAAGGAAACATGCCGAAGTCGTCGTCTTCCCACGCGAAGTAGCTCTTCTGCCAATCGAGGATCGTGCAGACGTTTTCGAGATCTTCGATATTGAAGCCGTGCGGCATCGGCAGCTTTCGATCAACGACAACGAACGTGTAGATGCCGCAGCGGGCGCCGGCGCTCGCCAGGCTGACGAGTCGGCGGGCGGCGTCCTCGCTGAAGTTGACGGGGAAGTGCGCGACGACGAGGAAATGAAACGGTTCCGCGACTTCGCCCGCTTGCGTGTTGTACTCGGCCAGCGTCTCGAACTGGTTGCGCAGGTACTTTTGCAGCACGTTTTCCATGTGCACGGTGAGATTGGTGAGCCGTTCGTCGATCTGCAGCGTCTCGGTCCAGATGCGGCCATCGACGAGCTTCTCGTCATGATCGGCGAGATGCATGAACGCGGAGAAGTTCTCGCCGCGGCCGACCGGATCGATGATGGTGGTGCGGACCTTGCCGGCGGGCATGGCGGTCCAGCAGCGCAGGAGCAGCGCCTCGAGCGATTCGAGCGCGGCGGTTTTTCCTTCGCCGTCGGCGCGATAGAGGAGCGACGCCTGCGCGGGGAACGGCAAGAAGGCTGTGCAAGGGACCTTCGCCAGATCGGGGCGCGGGAACTGCGGCTCCGGCGGCGTGCCCTTCGGGAACATCTCCAGCGACCAGTGCAAGCTGCCGATCGGCAGGCCAAGCGGAAGCGCCTTGGGCAGCGTCAAGGGCTGATCGTGCGGCGGGAACCATTGCTCGGCATTCTTGGCGACGCTGCGGCAGGTGTGCAGAAATTGATCGCAGGCAGATTTCCAGTCGCGCAACAGTATGGTCCAGGCTTCGGTGTGCCAATGGTGATTGGCATCGCGTTCGGTGGTGTAAGCGGTTTCGACGAGCTTGGACTCGACGTCACGGCGGTCAATGGCATGCTGCTGATCGCTGCGGAAGGTCTCATCGACATCCAGCGACTCCTGCTGATGCTGCCGGCCCTGCTCGGCAAAGCTCTGTTTGTAGGTCTTTTCGTGGTTCTTCAGAATCTTGTCTCGCTCGATGCGGCGTTCGGCTAGCTTCACGCGTGTCGAATGGACCATGGCGCGGAGCAGTTCGCGATTGCGTTTGAAGCTTTGCCGTTTCTTGTCGATGTACGCTTGCTTCGCCAGCTTCAGGCAGCGCATGCGCAGTTCGCGGGCCAAGTGGGCGGCATGGCGCAGCGAGAGCCACAGGGCGATGATGCGGTCGTTGGTTTTCTTGCGGATGCGGTTGATGTACCAGGTGCCGATGGGCCAAACGATGCCTGCACCCGCAGCGACGAGGAGCCAGTACGTCCCCCACTCGTAGTACCATGCGAGGACCCCCGGTACAGCGAGGAGGAGGCCGGCCACGACGACGATCAGCCAGGGGAGGAAGCCATTGATGAAGTGCGGGCTACGCATGGTCTCGAGGGCGGCGACGTCGGCGGCGGCTTGATCGGCACACTGTTGCAAGCGCAGCCACGGGTCGCCTTCACTGGCGTTGATCTCCTTCGGATCAAGATCCGGAACATCATCGAGGAACGCCAGCTTCTCGATGAGAGTGCGGCCAGCGCGCCACTGGCCAATCAGTTTTTTCAACACCGCCTTGCAGGAGATCGTCGCCTCCGCCATCTGTTCCTTGGCGACGCGTTTGTCCGCATCGAAGACCGTGACGGTGGTCCAGCGCGATTCCTTGAATTCCGCACCCAGCTTGGCCTTGGCCTCGACGTAGGCTTCCAGGTGTTTCTTATTGATCTTCTTGTACTCTTTTTCGAGTTTCTCGTGCTCTCTTGCCTGCCGCCCTTGCAAATCTTGGCGCGACCCTTCCGCATGCGCCACCGCGTCGGCCTGGGCGGTGGCGTACTCGGCGGCGACGCGGTCCTTGTCGGCGGCGTACTGCTGTTCGGTGTCGCCGTGTCGGGTTTTGGCCTCGTCGGCGATGGCTCGCTCGCGCTCAGCACGGCGCACAATGGCTTCCCGAAAGGCACGCAAGGCCAATCGTTGTTGCTCGCTCCAGGATTGCATCATGAACAGCGCCTCTCCTCTTCGGTTAGCCGCACTCGTTTTTCATCTTCGTCAGCGCCAGGTCGAGGCGGTCCATCGCGGTCAAGACGCCGACGAGTCGAATTTCCAGCGGCTCGAAGTGCTGCTCGGCGAACTCCTTGCGGACGATGTCGCGCCAGGAACCTTGCGAGGCGTTCCATTCCGCCTTGAGCGACTTGAACGCGTTCGCCAGTTGATATCGGCCCGCACCCATGCTCATCCCGCACCTCCCGCTTGAATGCGCTGATACTCCTCAAGGGCGGCGATCTTCTGCTCCAATAGGGAAGCCATCTTGGCCAGGTCGTGTTCGAGCACGTTCTGAAACGGCCGGGCCTGGCCATCGTATTCTTCAATTGCCTCGTGGAGTTGTCTCGTCCAGATCTTGCAGTTGGCGTGCTTCTCCTCGGCGTGATCGAGCCGAGCCTGGGCCCTGCGCAGCGCTTTCTCCTGATCGGTGGTGTCGAGGTGGCGATCGCCGATCTTCATCATTCTTTTGCGTGCCAGCTCCGTCTTGGCCGAGTGGACCTCTTCCTCGGCCCAGCGAATCTCGGCCTTCCAGAGTCCGGCCTGGGATTCGAGCCAATCCTGGGCGCGGCGGATTTCCATCGCGCAGGCGCTCACGGCGTCTTTGCCGCGGTCGGCGAAGGTTTGCATGCCGGCCTTGAAGTCGGCCAGTTGCTGCACGGCATGTACTTGTGCGGAAGACATGAGCCTATCGGGGTGGCGTTTAGCCGCGGTTCGCACAACCGTGCGGGTCTACGACCCACGGCTAAACAATTTGAATGCTAATGCTGCTGTAGATATTCCTCGATGCGTTCCGCCTTGCGGCTCAAGAACGGGATGTGCTGGTCGGATATCTCCAGGAAATGCTCGACCACGCGCAAGGTTTGCTCGAACTCCTGCGTGAATTTCTCGTGTTCCTGGTCGCGCCAGGAGTCGGCCAACCTGGTCATCTCCGCGTGCAGCCCGGACAACCGCTCGCGCAGGTCGCCGTTGAACTGCTTGAGATGATGGGCGAACCGCCGCAATTCCAGGGGATCGACGATGGCTTGGGACATGAGTTCCTCGTCTGCCATGGTATGGCACGGCTTCCCGACCGCGCCACAGTCATTTTCTCGCAAATGGGCAAAGTCCGCAAGGACAAATCGCAGCCATTCACGGCCGAATACTGCCGATGGCGCGCATCGGTAGGCTCCCTGGAATAGTCCAGGGATGGACTCATGAGCAAACAAAGGACCGCTGACCAGATCCAACTGCTTCAGGACGGCGCGAAAAGAAGGTGATGACCGCCGCCCAGCAACGGGCGGCCGCCGACTACTTGCGCGAGACGTATCGCATCTCGTAGCGACACGCGAGCCGGGTTCTGGGCCAAGCGCGTTCGACCATTCGCTATCGTCGCAAGCAACGATTCGGCGAAGACGCCTTGATCAAGGCGACCAGCGCGGGGAGGCATTGGCCGGAAAGCCCACCGGTCGCCGGAGGCTCTACGGAAATCGTGAGCGGAAGCGTGCTTCTTTTTTTTCCAGACCTGGCTTCGACGTGAACGACGACCCCGGCCTCTACGCCGATCGACGAGATGATCTTGGTAATAGGATTAATCGTGTCGTTCTCCGTTTTCCCTTTCCGATGTCGGCTTGAAAACTAGACCCGTCCGTTAGTCTGGCGGCATCTTCAAAAGAAACTCGGCGGAACTCCGGAGCGATGGGTAGTAGGCGATCCTGGTGTTCCTTGTGGGTTAGCAGCCCGTTGATTAAGTCGATATTTCGGCACCGATCACGTCGAGCGCGACGGCGACGGTCCAAAGATCGGTCGTCGGAACATTTTCACTTCGGTGCGACCGACGGCCGCAGGTTCGACTCCAAAGTATCTCGGTGGCAAAATAGAGAGACCCACTAATGTCCCGTTGAGACATTAGTGATGCTGCCGGCCTTGGCCAAATCGCGCACGATATCGATTTCTCTACCGCAGTTGGGCAGTCCATCCTGATAGAGCTGGACATGGGAATAGTCCAGGCGCAGAGCCTCGATTCTTTCTTTCAAATCCTGCCACAACTGTTCCACCGTCTT
>SHZY01000191.1 GCA_009692065.1 Gemmataceae bacterium | reverse complement strand
GCCGCAAGCGGCAATCTGGCCACTAGCCACCGCTGTTTGAATCATTTAAGATGAACGTGTCGGTGCCACCGATGGTGGGTGTAGCTCAGTTGGTTAGAGCTCCAGATTGTGGATCTGGCTGTCGCCGGTTCGAGTCCGGTCATCCACCCCATTCCTGCAATACCGGCTGTCCCGCGCGGGCAGCCGGTTTGTTTTTCTCCACACAGTCTGCCATAACCTCAATGATGTCGAACGGTTGGTGATATGTCGGCGTGATCTGGCCATCCCTGAAAGTGCAGTTCGATAGCAGCATAGTGAGCAACCGACGCGTCTCGGCTGGAGGCTGGCGCAAATACAACTCGTACGTACCCTCCGCGAGTTCGAGAACCTGAACGCCAGCGTCGAGATAACGACTGTCGGCATCCTGGTGCCAGGCCAGATCTGCGATCACGCACGCCTGTTCCACCTGCCATTCGTTCGACTTCTTCGCCCAAAATTACTCCGTGATCTTGCCGTCGAGCTTGTCCAGGCACGCTTGATTCAGCCGCCGCTTGACCTGCTCCATCTGTGTCGTGAGCCGAAAAACGGCCTGCTGGTAGCTCTGTCTCTTCGGCAAGAAATTCGCGGAGAGCCTGCTTGATCCACCCGGCTGTCGTTTCATCGAGCTTGATCCGCCGCACGACCTCGACGAATTGCTCGTCCAGAACCTCTTCGCGGTGAAACCCCTCGTTGCAAGGGCCGTGGTAGTTCGTGCAGTGGTAGTAGACGTATCTGCCCTTTTGGATTTCGGCAGTGACCGCACCGCTACCCCCATACGCTTCCCGAGACGCAGCGGCAGCAGATCGAGCAAGCGCTGCGACGTTGGCCGATGACGCTCGTTTACCTGATGGAACGAGTGGTGAAAACGGACCCGCAGGTTGACGACCCACTTCAATCGTAGACCGCGACACGCAAATCGGTACGGCCTACAATGACGACGATCCCTCAAACCGTGAACCACTAACGAAGGAGTTATCATGCGTTGCCTATTCTGCATCACGCCTTTCCTGATCGTTGCCCTGGCCCTCGTAGCCCAAGCGCCCGCGCAGGACAAAGAGAATCCGATCGCGACGGAGGTGAAGGCGAACCTCAAGGACCCGACCAAGCCGTTCACGATGTTCGTCCATGTCAAAATCAAGGTCGGTGCTGGATCGAAATTCGAGGCGGCATTCGCCAAGGCCATCGTCGGAACACGCAAGGAGAAGGGAAACAAGGCGTATGACTTGAACCGGTCCGTGAAAGCACCGAACGAATACGTCGTGTACGAACGCTGGCAGGACCTGGCCGCGTTGCAGGCGCACCTGAAGACGCCGCACATCACCACTCTTCTGACCGAGATTGGCGATTTGCTAGACGGCCCCCCTGAAGTGAAAGCCTTGCTTCCCGCAGGCGAATGAGTGCGTCGGTTTCCGCATTAGCATCGGCGCACCGTGGGGGCCATCTCCGAAAACTCCGCGACTGGCGGCGGCGGCATCTACAACGGCGGCACGCTGACGGTGACCAATTCGACGCTTTCCGTAAACTCCGCGACCAGCGGCGGCTACTGAGGCGACGGTGGGGTTGTAGAGACCCTCTAACTTTCCGACAGATCGGCCGGATGTTCCGACGAATAACCCAGCGTGGTTTACTGACGTTTTTCCATTGCCGCCGCCTGGCAAACGAGTTCTACTTACACAAAGGGATCGATCGGCAGACGTTGCGATCTTCCTTCGTGGGACCGCAACAGAGGAGTCGGTTAGGGGTTGGGCACCTCCTGGCATCTCAAGGCAGCGGAGGCGGCGAGAGTCGGACTCGCGAACACCTTGCGGCGTCTCCGGTTTTCAAGACCGGTGCAATCGGCTGCTCTGCCACCCCTCCGTGGCACTTTTGTGCTTGCTATTGTTTAATTTGCGTCGTGCCCTGAAACCAAGTAGAAAACGCTACTCGCAGCCGCTGCCCCCATGGTGTGGAGCAAAGCATGCGTCGGCAGCAAAACCTTGGCAAGAGGTAGACCAGCACCGCGGCATACGGGTTCTCCTCGCAAGCCACCTATTCTTGTAACGATGACCTACGATTCCGGGTCAACCCGTTGCGCTCCAGTCGGCGGACCATGCGGCTTGTAGGCGTCGCACCAGACGACGGGCTGCGGTGGATACTTCGGGTAGTTTACGTTCACGAGGGACAATTCGCAGAGGACGAAGCGAGATCGCGTGGTTCGGACCTCGCGCATCTGGCAGCAAATTTCGCACAGGCTTGGCGACATGGCCGCTCCGGGACTGGTCACTGTCCTATTCCGCAACCGCACTCAGTATATCTTGAATGTTGAAAATCCGTTTCGCCCTTTCAAGATCGGGGTCGAGCACAGCGTAGCCAATCCCGGCTTCGTGGCACCCCTTCAGCATTTGCAACAGTGCTTCCCTGGCAGGGCAGAAGATCTTCCATTCAGGACCGAGGTTTGCGGATTCCTTGAACGAAGTGGCTGCATCGCCGGACAAGAAAAAGGCGAGAGCCTTCTGTCCGTCCTTGAATTGCCAAAGGGCGCACTCCATCTGCGCGCCGTCGATGCGGTAGACAACAAACGGTTGGATTTCATCGCTCACGTTGACCGTCTCTCAAGTTGGGTTCGAGTCAGCCTGGCACGACGATGAACGCTTCGCCGGCCCGCACAATCAATGGCTGCGGGAGGTCGACCCAGCCGCCTTCCCCCACGGCCGCAGTCGCCAAGAGGTCCAGTTTCGCGTTGGTGCCTGGGTCAATCTTGAACACCGAGACGCGCCGGCCAGCCTGCAAGCCTTCAAGGTGGAAGCGTGGAATAATCCGGTCGTCAGCGAAACGAAAGGTGAAGTGCGGGTCTTCGTAGAGTGGCATCACTTGCATTCATTCCCTGGTCGCCCACACTCGCACGTCGGCATCTTCGTCCACCTCGATCCGAATGACGTTGGGACAGCAGCAAACGGGACAGTCTTCAACATACTCTTGTGCGGTGCCCGCCGACAGGTCGATCGGCACGACGATCTCCTCGCCACAGGAATCGCAGACGTAACAGGCCTCGTCGCTCATGGCGTTTCCCCTGGCTCAGGAGGTTGCTGGGCGCTGAGTTTTTCCAGCCCCGTTTTTTGCTCGGCGAGCATGTTGGTAAGGACCACGATCAGCACTTCCAGGGATTCTTTCTCGCCAAGGCCGGCGTAGCTGCGAAAGTCCTTGCAGATGCCTTCCAGGGCAAACCAGAGTTGACCACGCGGTTGCATCGCAATCGTTCCTTCTTGTTGGTGATCTCCGCCGGCGACACGTTTGACGCGGAAAGCTATTCCTGCGAGTGCCGCAACCAGCAATACGCGCTGATCGCCTTGAAGCCAGATTCGACCATCCTTGGACGTTGCTTGGGATGCCCTATAATACGTGGAATGGCTGGGCGATGGAAGCCTGACCGTAGGCGAATCCTCATCGCACCCGCAAAGAGGAAGCGGGGCGAAAAATCGCTTGCGCGGGTTGCCGTTCTCTCGTTGCTTTCCAATCCTATTTCAGGGAGGGTTCGCGCGAGCAGAACCTTCCGACCTCGCTGCGAATCCTTGTTCGACCTTAAGGCTGTCCCATGGCAAACACTATTCCGATCCGCCGGCTAGGTCTGGTTGTGGGCGGCGGCCCGGCGCCAGGCATCAATGGCGTCATCAGTGCTGTCAGCATCGAAGCACTCAATCGCGGCATCGACGTAATCGGCATCGAGGATGGCTACAAGTGGCTTGCCAATGGTGAGACTATGAAGGCCCTTGACGCCGGCATCACCAACTTCGCCGTGCGCAATTCAAGTCATCTCCTCCATTTGTCGGTCGATGGGGTCAAGCAAATCTACAGCCGCGGCGGCTCCATCCTCGGCACTTCGCGCACCAATCCGTCGAAAAATCCAGAAGACATGGCCCGTGTGATCGACGTCATCAAGCGACTGGAAATCGACGCACTGGTCAGCATTGGCGGCGACGACACCGCGTACTCGGCCAGCCAGGTCTACAAGTACGTCCAGGAAGCGGGGGGCTATCTCCGCGTCGCCCATGTGCCGAAAACGATTGACAATGATCTGCCGCTGCCAGGCTCGACGCCCACGTTCGGCTTCGAGACGGCCCGGCATTACGGCGTCACCTCCGTGCGAAACCTCGCGGAAGACGCGCGGACGACCTCGCGCTGGTACATTGTCGTCTGCATGGGCCGGGCGGCGGGCCATCTGGCGCTCGGCATCGGCAAGGCGGCCGCGGCTACCCTCACCATTATCCCCGAGGAATTCGGACTCGACGCCGACGGCAAGCCCAACAAGATCACCATCAAGCGCCTGTGTGACATCCTCGTCGGCTCGATCATCAAGCGTGAGGCGAACGGCAAGCGCTACGGCGTTATCGTGTTGGCCGAAGGCTTGATCGAATCGGTCAAGGACGAACTCAAGGTCATTCTCGAAAAGACACATGGCCGATACGGGAATTATGAGACCGACGCCTTCGGCCATCTGCGGCTGGGTGAGATCGAGTTCGGCAAGCTCATTCGCGAACTCTTGACGGAGCGCCTGCTGAAAGCCAAGGAGCCCGAGCCGGCCGATCTGCCGCGCTTGCACGATTTGCTGAATGTCGATGTCAAGCCTTACGGGCTGAAGGTGACGTTCATCGACCTGGACCTGGGCTACGTGCTGCGCTGTGCGGACCCAATTCCGTTTGACGCGGAGTACACGCGCGACCTGGGCTATAGCGCGGTCAAGTTCCTCTTGTCGGACGCGGCGGCGAAGTACGGTGCGGTCATCGGCTTCAATCAGGGCGTGATGGAGCCGACGCCATTCAAAAAAATGATCAACCCGAAGACGAAGCGAATGAAGACACGGCTCGTCAACGTCGCCGGCGAAGGTTACGAGGTTGCGACGCGTTACATGATCCGGCTCGAGAAACACGACTTCAAGGAGGCCGAAACGGTGCGTGAGTTGGCCGCGGTCGCCAATCGGACGCCAGAGGAGTTTCGCGGAGAGTTCGAGTATCTTGTATAACGAGCCCCCCGCGCGAGCGCGGTCAAGAAACCTAGCTACCTCGGCCTGTCGGCGGTGCCGCTCTTTTTCGGCATCCAGCAGATCGGTGAAGGCTTCGTATGGCACGCGCTGAACCACGGGGCGGCCCGCCTCGCTGTTCTTTCTCTTCTTCGCGCTAGCGTTTTGGCCTTTCTGGTTTCCGCTGTTGACAACATTGATGGAGCCGCAGCCGAAACGCAAGCTGGTCTTCGCCGCTCTAAGCCTGCTGCCAACCGCATGGTTCTGGATCCTTTACTATCCGCTGCTGGTCGGGCCGACGTCGTTGTTGGAGACCAAGATCGATCACATACATCGATGGCCTATCGATCGACCAGTACGTTCCCAAGATGCCGCTGCGGATGCTATATTTACTCGCCGTCGCGCTGCCGCCGCTCCTGGGCTCGGGGACCTGGGGGCGAACTCCGGGGCTGGTGCTCGAGGCGTCGGCCCTGATTGCGGTTGTCATCTACGACTACGCGTTCGTGTCGGTCTGGTGCTTCTTTGCCGCGGTGCTGGCAAGTTATCTATGTTACGTGTTCTACTGCCTTCCGCTGCCGCTAGCCACGACGATTGAGCCATCGCACGCGCACGCCGTTTCACGCTGATCCCCGAGAGGAAATGAACCACGGGGAAGAACGGCGAGCACGGGGAAGAGAGAGGAATTGGCGTCGATTCGTCACTCGCCTCCTCGCCTTGCCGCAAGAGTAGCCGGAGCCTCGACAACATTTCCCTGGGGTAGGTGAGCCGACTCCCTCTTTTTCTTTCCCCTGTGTCCCCCGTGGTTCTAACTCTGGGTTGCGCCAACTTGGTCTTGTAAACTCCACCGACTTCGTTACGATTCCCCCTCGAATCCTTGACCACCAACGGGCAAGCGGAGAGCGTTATGCGCATTCGTGTGATCGATCTCGATGGCAGCATTACCGCCCAGGATCGCGTGCTTCAGAAATTCCAGCCCGATGTCTACGACCTGAATGCCTGCGGTCCTCGTCTTCGCCTTGCTTGCCGTTGGAACCGCTTCTACCGCTTCGAACGCCGGCTTGATCGCCTGTTTGGATCGAAAGAGTACCTCGATCCGTGGATATCGCTGCTGGGCTCGGGCGACTTCCATCACCTCACGCTGGCGCTCCTCAGGCGCCTGCGGCATCCGTTCAATCTGCTGGTCCTCGACAAGCATCCCGACTGGGTGCGTGGCTCACCGATTCTTCACTGCGACACCTGGCTTCACCATGCCGCCCAGCTGCCGAATGTCCGACGCATCTTCCATCTCGGCGGCGACGCCGATTTCGACAACACCTTCCGCTTGTTGGCGCCCAGGTCCGACCTGGAATCGGGAAAAATCGTCGCCTTTCCCTCGACGCGGCGCTTTCACAAGGGCTTCTGGAAAAAGCTGCCCCACCAGCCACTGCGCTCAAGCCCCGATACGCTGCTCGAACGCGAACGCCTGGAAGACGTCCTGTGGCCCTACCTCGACGACCTCGATCGCTGGCCGCTCTATATTTCGCTCGACAAGGACGTGATGTGGCTGCCGGAATCGGTGGTGAATTGGGAGTCGGGCGTCCTGGATCTGACCGAAGTTCAAGAAATCTTGCAGTTCTTCCTGAAGGCGGCTGGGAACGATCTGATCGGCATGGACATCGTCGGCGATTGGTCGCCGGTGCGGACGCGCGGTTTGGTTCGCCGCATGTTGCACTACCTCGAGCATCCCCGGCAAAACGTCGAAGCCGAGCAGGCCCGCCTCAGCAACGAGCGCACCAACCTGATGCTGCTGAAGTTTCTGAAACACGATCCGGTGGCGGAAAGCGTCACGTTTCCATCGCACTCGAAGAGCGTGTGATTTATTCGTTTACGTTTAGCGTTCGCATGGCGTCATGCGAACGCTAAACGTAAACCGGCACCGGCAGTTAGCACTTCCGAAACACTCCGACCAACAGGCCCAAGATCCTGGCGTCCTGGCTCGGCTCCACGATGATGGGGGCCATCGTCTCGTTGGCCGGCTCCAGTCGGATGCGGTCTTTTTCCTTGTAGAATTTCTTGAGAGTCACTTCATTGTCGATCATGGCCACCACCCGCGAGCCGTTCGGCGCCACTTCTTGCTGCTGGATGACGACGTAATCGCCGTCCTGGATTTGATTCTCGATCATCGAGCTGCCGTGAACTTGCAACACGAACCGATTCGGAGCGTGAAACATCGCATCGATATCGAGCGTTTCGTGGATATCGGACGCCTCGATCGGTTTGCCGGCGGCGACGGCGCCGAGGAAGGGCAAGCCGTTGGCCGGCGGCCGATGATCGACCAGCTGGATGGCCCGTGCGGCATGCTCTTCACGGGTGATCAGCCCCTTTTTCTCGAGTGCCTTGAGATGGCACATGACGCCGTTGGGGGATTTGATGCCGAAACCCTCGCCGATCTCGCGGACCGTGGGGCCATAGCCGCGGGTTTCGATCTTCTGCCGAATGAAGTGATAGATCTCCTTCTGGCGTTCCGTCAGTTGGCTGAAGTCCGGCATGGTGACCCCTTTCGCAAGGTATGCGTGGATGGAACAGAGACAATTAACCTAATCGACAACTATACATTCTGTACCCCGGTATATTATACGCTCGTACACAAAAAAAGAGCAATTTGTCGATTTCTGGGAAAAAACGGGATGAATTTACGCTCGCCTAGTTGATAATGAAGGGACTCCAGCGTTTTCGACAAAGGAATGCATCAAAAAGCTCACGCAAAGGCGCCAAGGCACAAAGAGGATTGAGCGAACTCAAAAGCCCATGCGGTCGCGCCGATTTCTCCCGACCTCTCCGATTTCTTTCCTCCTTTGCGCCTTTGCGTGAGATAATTGGAATAGTCCCTTGACCAATTGCGAAGTCCTACAGATGCTGCTGGCACGACGCGAGCTCTCCGAGTCGCAGGTCCGCTGGATCTTCACCGAGATGATGGCCGGCCGCTGCGGCGATGCTGACGCGGCTGCCTTCCTGGTGGCCCTGCGCATGAAGGGGGAAACCGCCCACGAAATCGCGGCCGCGGCACAGGTGTTGCGCGAACACATGCTTGCCTGGGATGCGGGACGCGAGGACCTTCTCGATACCTGCGGAACCGGCGGCGATGGTTCGGGCACCTTCAACATCAGTACCGCGACCGCTCTCGTCGTAGCTGGCGCGGGCGTCCCTGTTGTCAAACACGGCAACCGGTCCGTATCGAGCCGAACCGGCAGCGCGGATGTGCTGAGCGCGCTGGGCGTCAAGATCGATGGCGACGTCGCGTTCGCCCGGCTCTGTTTGCGCGAGGCAAACTTTGCGTTTTGCTTCGCGCCGCTCTTTCATCCGGCGCTGAAGCACGTGGCCGCGATCCGACGCCAGCTGGGCGTGCCGACGATCTTCAACTGCCTGGGTCCGCTCGCCAATCCTGCCGGCGCCAAGCGGCAGCTGCTGGGCGTCGGTCGTGCGGAGTTGCTCGACCTGATGGCGGGAGCCATGGCTCAACTCGGGACGCAGCATGCCCTCGTCTTGTGCGGCCGGGATGGGCTTGACGAGGTCAGCCTGGCCGGCCCGACCATGGTGCGCGAGGTGCGCGGCGCCGACTTGATTTCACACGAATGGACGCCGGGCGATTTTGGGCTGCAAAGTTGTGCCCTTGCAGAACTTTCAGCTCCCCATGCCGAGGCGAGCGCGGGTATGATAAAAGACGTGCTCGCGGGCAAGGACGGAGCACCCCAACGAATCGTGCTGGCAAACGCCGCCGCGGCGCTCCTGGCGGCGGAGCAGGTTGCAACGTTGCGGGATGGCGTTGAGTGCGCCAGGCAGGCGATCATGTCGGGGCAGGCGCAGGCAGTGCTGACCAGGCTGCAACGCCTGAGCGCGACTTAGGTGCCGTCCGTTAATTAGTGTTACAACTTCGCAGATGTTTCATACACCTGCTCCATGCGACGCGCAAGCATGGAGGCTGCGATACGCCAACGGTTCGAAGGTCTGGCTTCGTCGTTGGATGAGCGCCAAAGACGATTGTGGGCGGCG
>SHZY01000039.1 GCA_009692065.1 Gemmataceae bacterium | reverse complement strand
TTGGAAGAGTTGCGTGAGTTCTTCTTCGCGGCAGCAAGTTCCGCCTCCACTTGCGCAAACCGAGCTTGGAGTTCCTTAAACTGTTGTTCCAGCCTGGCGCATCCTGCGCACGGTAGCGTCCCTGCGGTCGTCATAACGCGACATGATAAGCAGTGGCTGAAAACCGGGCAAGCCGAAGCCAGCTGCCCGTGAAGGGCTACGATTGTGGAACACCTCACGGACTATAATGAACCGATACCGCAGACTCGTTGCTGAGGGTTCCGCATGCCCGTCGATTTCAAACTCGTCAGCCCCTTTCAGCCCGCCGGCGATCAGCCCGCGGCCATCGAAAAGCTTACCGCCGGCTTTCGCGCGGGGCAAAATCGGCAGACGCTCCTCGGTGTCACCGGCTCCGGCAAGACGTTCACGGCGGCGCATGTCATTGCCAACCTTGGCAAGCCGGCGCTCATCCTCTCGCACAACAAAACCCTCGCGGCCCAACTCTACAAGGAGTTCAAGGGCTTCTTTCCGCACAATGCCGTCCATTATTTCATCAGCTACTACGACTACTACCAGCCCGAAGCGTACATTCCGCAGCGGGACATCTACATCGAAAAAGACTCCGCCATCAACGAGAACATCGACCGCTTGCGCCTGGCCGCCACCAGCGCCCTGGCGAGCCGCGAGGATTGCATCGTCGTCGCCAGCGTATCGTGCATCTATGGCCTGGGCGCCCCGGCCGACTACAAGCGGATGATGATCTATCTCAAGAAGGGCGACACGATCGCACGCGACAACCTGCTGTATCGCCTGATCGATATCCAATATCAGCGCAACGACACCACGTTCGAGCGCTGCCGATTCCGCGTGCGCGGCGACGTCATCGAGCTGTGGCCCGCGTATGAGGAGTTCGCCCTGCGCATCGAGCTGTTCGGCGACGAGGTGGACGCACTCTCGATCATCAATCCCCTCACCGGCGCGACGGCGAAGGTCTGCGACGAACTCTACATCTTCCCGGCCAAGCACTTCGTCACGCCAGACGAGCGCATCAAGGCCGCGGTCAACGGCATCGATCAGGAGTTGAACGAACGGCTGGCCGTCTTCCGCGAGCAGGGCAAGCTGCTCGAAGCCCAGCGGCTGCAAGCGCGCACGCGCTTCGACATGGAGATGTTGCTCGAAGTCGGCCACTGTCCGGGCATCGAAAACTACTCGCGCTGGTTCACCGGCAAAGCGCCGGGGGAGCCGCCCTACACGCTGCTCGATTATTTTCCGGCGGACTTCTTGCTGATCGTCGATGAATCGCACGCGTCGGTGTCGCAGGTGCGGGCGATGTTCGCGGGGGACTATAGCCGCAAGACGACGCTGGTCGAGCATGGCTTCCGTTTGCCGAGCGCACTCGACAATCGGCCGTTGCGTTTCGACGAATGGGAGAAATGCATCCCGCAAGTGCTGTTCATGTCGGCGACGCCAGCGGATTACGAGTTGGAGGTGTCGGGCGGTGAGTTCGTCGAGCAGGTGATTCGGCCAACGGGGCTGGTCGATCCGGTGCTGCACGTCAAGCCGGCGCGCGGACAGGTGCCCGACCTGCTCATCGAGATCAAGAAACGGGCCGACAAGAAGGAACGCACACTCGTCACGGTCTTGACCAAGCGCCTGGCCGAGGATTTGACGGGCTACCTGCGCGACTCGGGACTGCGTGCCAAGTGGCTGCACTCCGAGCTGGACGCGATCGAGCGCATGCAAATCCTGCGCGAATTGCGCGAGGGGGCGTTCGACGCCTTGGTAGGCGTCAACCTGCTGCGTGAAGGGCTCGATTTGCCGGAGGTGTCGCTGGTGGCGATTCTCGACGCGGACAAGGAGGGCTTTTTGCGCAGCGCGCGGTCGCTGATCCAGACGATTGGCCGGGCGGCGCGCAACGTCAACGCGGAGGTGATTCTGTACGCGGACAAGGTGACCGATTCGATGCAGAAGGCGATGGACGAGACGAACCGCCGCCGGGAGATGCAGGTCGCTTACAACAAAGAGCACAGCATCACGCCGGAGAGCGTGCGTTCGACAATCGACCGCGGCATCGAAGGGGAGATCGAGGCACACAAGCTCACGCTGGAAGTCGCGGGCAAGGGCGGCGAAGACTACGTGACCGAGGAGTTCATGGAGGAACTGCACGCGGAAATGCTGGCGGCGGCGGCGAACTTGGAATTCGAGCGGGCGGCCGAGTTGCGCGATCGCATCGCGCAGTTGAAAGGGCAGCCGACAATGGCGCCGCAAAAGAAGCCGCGGAGGAGGAAGAAGACGCAGCGCTGACGAGATTTCGTTTAGCGCCCGCGCGGCGCCACGCGGGCGCTAAACGAAGAGGGGCGGATCACTTAATTTCCTTGAATTGAATGTTCTTGAACACCACATCCATCGCCGGGCCGCCGTGAATCTGGAAGGCGATGATGCCTTCGTCCGGCATCTTGGGGAAATCTTTGTCAACCGTCGTCTTGCCGTTCAGCTTGATGGTGACGTGCTTGCCGACGGCCTTGATGTAGTAGTCGTTGAATTCGTTTTCTTTAAGTACTTCTTTGACAAGCTTGGCATCGGCGGCTTGCATCATGCCGCCGAAGTTCTCGCCGTAGAGGCTGCCCCAGTAAGGCCCGCCCATGTCGCACTGGGGGCCGGTGACGGCAAACTTTTCCTTGTTATGGATACGGCTGCGGATCTGGATGCCGCTGTTGCCCTTGGTAAGCTTGACCTGGAATCGCATTTCGAAGTCCTTGTAGGTCCTTTTGCTACATAGAAAAGTGTTGTAGTTGATGCCCTTGGGATGGGTCGTGCCGGCGATGGCGTTGTCCTTGACCGACCAGAACTGGTCGATCAGGCCTTCAAAGCCGGCCAAGTCTTTGCCGTTGAAGAACCCCTTGTCGTCGCCGGCGTGAACCGCCGACAGGCTGAAGCAAATGGCAACCGCGAGACAGAAGACGATGCGTTTCATGTGAACCTCCGAGAGAGTTTGAGAATATCGTGTTTAAGAAAAAACACCTATTTCCGCTTTGGGCGTATGGTCCGCCCATTCCTCTTCCTGCAAGAAATACATGAGCGCCTCGCGGACGTCGCTCCGTGCGAAACCGCGCCCTTGCAGGCGCGACAGCACGTCCTTGAGCTCCACGCCGGCATAGCTGCGAACGTCAGCTGGCTGCAAGGCATAGCGCGGTCCGCGCCGTGCCGACGTGAGCGTGTGGCGATGGATGCCCCCCTTGGCAAGCTCCTCGTTCAGCACCGATTCGGCCAAGTGGCGCAGGTACTTCGGGAACTTCTTGCGCAAATCCGCCCATGACATTGGCCCGTCCGCAAGAGCGCCGCGCAGCACGACCTTGGCGTGCTCGCGTATCGGGCGATCCCAGTAGCAGTCCTGCGAACTGCGGTACTTCGGGCAGATCACCAGCACGTTGGCGGCGACCTGGCGCTCCAGCACGTCTCGCAGCTTACGCATCGGCAGCGCGCGGAATCGGCCGCGCAGGCGCTCGCGAATCCTCAAAACGGTCAGCGGCTCCTCGCTTTGCCGCAATACTTCGCGAATCGCATCGACCAGGTCGGTATGTTTCGAGGAAGGAAGAACATCGGCCATGATCCGTCTCCCCTCGTTGTCGTTTATCAATCGTTGCGCCAATCTATGCGGAAGCGGGGCGAGAGTCAAAGAATCAATCTGCAAAAAAGGCGGTCTTCGTTTAGCACCCGCAGTGTAGGCTCAGGCACATGGCGCTGCATTGCGGGTGCTAAACGTAAACGGCCATCCCCTTCCATTTCCAGTTGGGAACTGCGCAAACTGCGGAAGCCCTGCCGTTTGTTCGGGTCACGCCAAGATTGCCTTCGCAATTTGCCGAATATCACGATGTTGCCGACAGTAACGGATGTCGATGGAAGGGGAGCAGGTGTTCCCAGTTGGAACCTCCCGACGACAAGGAGCCTCCCATGCGGCGAGCTTTCGCGTATTTCATTGGCGTCATCGTACTGGGCATGTCGGCTTCGGCCGCGGTCGCGCAATATCCGTATCCGTACGCGCCTATGCCGTACCCACAGCCCTACGGATATCCGGCGCCGATGATGGCTCGACCGATGTACATGCCGATGCCGGCCCCCGCGATGTACCCGGCGCCCCCCATGCAGAAAGTTTTTGTCTATGGGGCGTTGACGAATGACGCGACGAGCGCGCAGCCAAACGCCTTCCCGGTACCGCCACACTGGGACGGTGGGCCGCAACCTGGCGCCGTTCGCCAGGTGCAGGCCGACATTGCCACATTGCCGGTGGTTTCCAAGAAGGAGTTGCCTCCCGAAGCGCGCGGCCCCGGCTGCAGCGACTTCCCCGATTCATGCAGCCCGAATGGCAATCAGCCGCGCTGGGATCGACCGATCCGTGGCCATGGGCATTTCATCGCCGAGTCGGCTACGAGTTTCCTGGTGTCGTTCCCGACCTCGCGCATCGCCTACAACACCACGATCCCTGGCAACACGAGCCCGACCGACTTCCCGCAGGCTCTCTGCGTCAGCGAGCGGGCCACCATCGGTTATGTCTTCCATACCGGCTGGGGATTTCGCGGCAGCTTTACCTACCTGAATAGCGTCGTGACGCAAGCGGTTGACAACACCGTCGGCTCCGGAAATATCGTGACGACTCCCTTCATGCAGCCTTTCAGCATTTTCTCGCCTAGTCCTGCGCTGGCGGCCGGCATCGGCGTGGATAATTTCGACTTCAAGCAGCGCATCCAGATGCAGGTGGCGGACGTGGAGCTACTCAAGGAGACCCATTTCCTTGACACGACGTTCCTGTTCAGTTTCGGCGCCCGCCATGCCCGCGTTCTGCAAAGCTACACCGCCTCGCGGAACAACCCGGGCGGATCGGCGCCAGGGCTCAACGTGTTCCTGGATCACCAAGATGTGGACAGCTCATCCTATTTCCAGGGCTGGGGACCCACCTTCAGCATGGAAGTGGTTCATCCGATTGTGGCCGGCTTCTCGGTTTACGCGAATAGCCGCGGCTCGGTGTTGTTCGGGACCGATCGATTCGTGTTGAATCGCGGCCAGCAAACCCGCACGGTCAACGGCGGCGGGGTGGCGACCTTCACGGATGCCTCCAACACGACGACCAATTTCGACAGTCGGGTCGATACCTCCCTTGAAGGGGAAATCGGCCTGCAGTTCGGCTGCCGCATCCGCCGCACCTATGTTTACAGCCGTGTCGGCGGTGTTTTCCAGCGCTGGTGGGATGTCGGCACGCCGACAACCGCCAATGGCAACGTCCACTTCGTCGGCGGAGCGGCACGCGTTGGAATTTCGTACTAATCGATGGTCCGAGCCCGAGCGCCAGCGACGGGCATCGCTTGGCGCTCGGGCTCGGACTATTGCATCAAAGGATCCCGCGATCGAAATTCGCCGCCTGCCCCCCCGGCACCGGCCGCCCCGAACGCACCAAGCGCCAGCGTTCTCGCACCAGAGTTGGATCGTAGGGCCTATAGAGGAAGTCAGCACGCAGCGAAATCGCCCCCGCCTTTGCCAAGTCGCCGAGCCGCGTTGAAAGACTGAACGGCTCCTGGTTCAACACGATCGTTCGGCAATGATAATCGAGCGCCGTCACGCGCTCGCCGTGGCTCGACACCATCTCCATGCTTTCGAATCGGCAATTCGCCTTGCCAGGACAGCCGCCGATCAAATTGGCATACGCGCACGATTCCGCCAGAAACTGCGGCGTGTCTTGATAGACGATCAGCACCGCCCGCGCACCGAACTCGGTCCACAGCGAGCGGGAGTTCTCGAAACCATCCTCCGGCGACAGAGCAAATCGCGTTGCTCCCATGTCAAAAACCTGCAGCGCGGCAAGGCGGTTGATGACGTAGATCGACCAGTCGGTGGCTAGATCGACGTTCGCGCTCGGCTGATTGGGGTCGATGCCGAGGTAGTGCCAGGCCGACAGGTTTGCCGCTTCCCATTTCTTCCAGCCGTCGTCCTGGAATTGCTGGATCTTGCGCAGCAGTCCTTTTTCTTCCCAGGAGCGCGTCAAGGGGGGCAGTGCGAGCCGAATCTTGTCACGGCCGATTTGGTCGGCGATTTGCGTCAGCTTTTCGTGCAGCATGGTCGGATGATCGCGGGCGATATCGACGATGACTTCGTCAACGTCACGCCAGTCTGCGCCTTCGAACGCATCGACGAAGCCGACGCGATCGATTTTGATGGACCAGCGGAATCCGTCCGAGCCTGAAGCGTTAGCGAAAATTGCGTGACGCTTCGCTGACGCTTCAGGCTCGGACGCACGCGCTTGAGTCTTGACGATTGCCGCGTTGCGTTCTTTCTCTAACGCCACCTCCAGCTCGGTGACCACCTCGCGCCGCAGTTGATTCAACTTCGACACCGGCACGAACCCGCTCGCCTCGTTGGTCCACTTCAGCGATTCGAGTCGGAAGCGGCTCTGCCCGAGCCGAGCGAAACACCCGCGCACAGCTTGTTCGATTGCCGCAAGGTCGTGAGCTGAATCGAAGGGGCCCGGCAGTTCGCCTTGCACTTCGGTGTTACCGGTCCGCGCGTTCACCACGAGCCGATCGCGCTGCAATCTGGCATCGACGTGGAGCGGCTTGCGGCCATGCCAGAGGCCCGGCTTGGGCCTTTCGTGCCGGTACTTCTGCTTGACGGCCTGCGATGACGAGCAGTAGACCGGGGCGCCGAGCGGGATGTCGGGATGATCGGCGGGGAGGGCGACCTCGACGAGAGCGCCGGCGGGCGTTTCGATGACTTCGCGTGGCTGTTTGCCGGCGAGCCACAGGTGATCGACGGGGAAGCCGAACGGTTTGCCGAGGATGGGCAGGTCGATCTGCAGGCCGTCGTGGCGTTGCAGCGGGCGCGTGGAGCGGAAACGCAGGCGCGCGATGCCGGCCCCCTCACCCCCGGCCCCTCTTCCCCGGAGGGGAGAGGAGAGGAGGATTGAGTCCACTTTGCCGATCGGCGTGCCGCGGTGGCCGACGGTGTCGCGATCGGCGACTTCTTTGTCTTTGTGCGATTGCACGAACAGGCGGGTCCACGGCCGGCTGAACACGGTCTGCAGGTCGGCTTCGACGATGGGCCGATCGTTCGGATTCATGGTGCCGTCGAGCAGCTTGCGGTAATAGTCGGTGGTGGTGGCGACGTAAAGCGGGCTTTTCTTGCGGCCTTCGATCTTGAAGCAGGAGACACCGGTCGCGCGCAGGGCAGGCAGGTGATCGGGCAGGGCGAGGTCCTTCATCGAGAAGGGAAAGCCCTGGCGCGGATCGCGCTGCACCGGGCTGCCGTCGCGCAGCGTGAGTGGAGCGTCAGTGACTTCGTAGGAATCGCGGCAAGAGTATGCACACTTGCCCCGGTTGCCGCTGCGGCCCAGTGTCTGCGACGAGAACAAGCACAGACCGCTGTAGGAATAGCAGAGGGCGCCGTGGATGAAGACTTCGGTCTCGACGCCGTCCGTGCTGGTGATGTCGTTGACTTCCTCAAACGTCAATTCACGCGCCAGCACCACTCGGCTAAAGCCCAGGCGCGTCAATGTTTCGGCGCCGGCGCGATTGTGGACCGCCATTTGGGTGCTGCCGTGGAGTTCGAGCTGCGGGAAGAACTGGCGAATCGCCCGATAGACGCCGACGTCCTGCACGATGACGGCATCCACGCCGATTTCGACCAGCGCGGCCAGCGTTTCGATCAATTCGGGCAGCTCGTCTTGCCGGATCAGCGTGTTGATGGTGACGAAGACCCGGCGCACCGGGTTCAGAGAATGGGCGTAGGCGGTGACCTCGTCCAGTTCTTCCAGCGTGAAGTTCTCGGCTTCGGCCCGCGCGGAGAACTTTTTGAGCCCGAGATAGATCGCATCGGCGCCGAAGTGGAATGCCGCGAACGCTGAGTCCAAACCGCCGGCCGGGGCGAGCAGTTCGACCTTGCGTGCCGCTTTCTCGACGGGAATCAACGGCACGGACAGTGGCATCTCCGGCTCGGCCTGGTTGTAGGCGCCCTGCGGGACCATTGGTTCGGGGGCGTCGTCGGGCGACAGATGGAGCAGCGGCGTGAGCCCGTGCCACGAAGGCGGCGTCGGTTCTGCTATCAGCGGAAGTGTGAATTTCGTTGACACAAGGGTATTGTAACGACTTTCCGAGCCTGACGCGTAAGCGAAGAGTTGCGTACACTTCGCTTACGCGTCAGGCTTGGACACCACTAAACAAAAACGCATTGATTCCCGTCGTTTCCTTCATTAACTTCGTCACAATTTGACACCCCCGTTTTTTTTTCCCATGCTTTAGCAAGTAGGCGGTATGCCCGCATTTGGGATCGGCTGCCTCTTGGCGGAAACCGAAGGGGAATCGCTCGTCGATACCATGTCCACCGCGAACTCGGTGACGAGCGACCTGGATTGTTCGAGCCCCGAAAGCATCATGGACCCGAGCAACCTAGCCCCAACCGGCGATCAGTACAGCCTTGGCTGCGTCATGTACTACATGCTGGCCGGGCAGTATCCCTTCCCGGACGGCAGCGCCGCAGAAAAGATGATGGCGCACCAACTCAAGGAACCGCAGCCGCTTGCCGAGCTGACGCCCGACGCGCCGCCGGAAGTGATTGCGGTGATCGAACGGCTGATGCAAAAGAAACCCGAAGACCGCTACACCGCCGTTGCCGAGATCGTCGAAGAACTGCGGCCTTTCGCATCCAAGGCGAGCGGCGTGAAGGCTCGTCCCGTGGCCAAGCCGTCCGCGAAGGCCGAGGCGCCGAAGACGACCTCGCCGTCAGCGTCGACGCCGCGGCCGCAAGCGATGGGGATCCTGCCGACGCGCAACTCCATCCGGAATACCACCCAGGCAGCCGCTCCGAAGCCGGCCCCGCAGCCGGAAAAATCGCAAGCGCCAGCCGAGTCGCCGGCCCAACTCGCGGTCCCCGGCGGCGCTGTGGAAATCCCGCAATCGTTCTGGGAAGGCAACATGGGGCCAGTCGGTGTCTTCTTCACCGCCATGATCGCGTGCAGCATCGGCTACGTGGCGTTCAAGTTATTCAATTGATCGTGTGGCACTTACAAAACCGAAAGGCCGGACCTTGGTCCGGCTTTTTTGTTGCACTTGCAGCGTTTCCTTGCCAAAGGCTAAAATGGCCAATGGGTCGCGAGCGAATAGACTAGGGTGGTGTGGATTGTTTAGCCCCGCCTCGCAGAGGCGGATGGGCGTCTACTAAACACGCCCATCTCTGCGAGGCGGGGCTAAACGAGAATGGAGCGCTCTGCGTGAACGCAAGCCGGCGGCGCGTGGTCATCCTGGGCTCGACCGGGTCGATCGGCACCAGCTGCCTGAAGGTGATCGACTGCCTGCCGGAGCGGCTGCAAGCGTACGGGCTGAGCGCGCATTCGCGCTGGCAGGAGGTGCTCGAACAGGCGCACCGCCATCAGTCACGCTATGTTGCCATCACCGATCCGCGCGCCGCCGCCGCGATGCGCGGCAACACTCTGCCGCCGGGAACGCGCTTCCTGGACGGCGAGGACGCGATCGCCACGATGGTGCGCGATCCGGAGGTCGATGTCGTCTTGACAGCGATTGTCGGCTCCGCGGGACTTACCGGCACCTGGCTGGCGCTCGATGCAGGCAAGACCGTCGCCGTCGCCAACAAGGAAACGCTGGTGATGGCCGGCCCGCTCGTCATGGAGCTGGCCGCCCGCCGAAACGCCCGCATCTTGCCGGTCGATAGCGAGCACAGCGCGATCTTCCAGGCGATGCAGGCAGGCCAGCCGCGCGAGATCGAGCGGATCGTGCTGACAGCCAGCGGCGGACCGTTCCGTGGCAGCAAGCGCTCAGAGCTTGCCGACGTGACGCCCGAGCAGGCGCTCAAGCATCCGACCTGGAACATGGGGCGGAAGATCACGATCGACTCGGCGACGTTGATGAACAAGGCCCTGGAGATGATCGAGGCCCGCTGGCTGTTCAACCTGAGAGCGGACCAGATCCAGGTGATCATCCATCCGGAGTCGATCATCCACTCGTTCGTGGAGTTCACCGACGGGTCGATTCTCGCCCAGCTATCGCCCCCTGATATGTGCTTGCCGATCCAGTACGCGCTGACGTATCCGGAGCGAGTTTCCGGCCCCGCCCGCCGGCTGTCCTGGAGTGAGTTGCGGAGCTTGAATTTCGAGCAGCCGGATCTGGAGGCGTTCCCGGCGCTACAATTAGGGTACGAGGTGGCGCGGCGCGGCGGCACATGCGGGGCGGTGCTCAATGCCGCCAACGAGGCTGCCGTGAGTGCGTTTTTGGGTGGGGAGCTGTCGTTTTTAGACATCCCCCGCGTTTGTCGTGAGGTAATGGATCATCATCACTACAGCGAACGGCCGACCTTGAGCGAATTGAATGCGCTCGATCGGTGGTCTCGCCAGGAGGTGCTGCGTTGGATAACCGCGAAGGCATACAACCCGAGTCGATGAACCCGCTGCCGGGCAGCACTCCTCTCAACGCCAACGGCAAGCCTGCCGAAGGGCTGCACGAAGGCCTGCCACCCGAGCCGGAAACCGGCGCCGAAGCAGACGCGGGCTTCTTCTCGACGAGCAACCTCATCATGCTCGGGCTGCTGGGGGCGCTCTTCGCATATCTCCTCTATAAGTTCAGCTTCGAGGAGCTGTTGAATATCGTCAAGGCGGCGCTCGGGCTGTCGTTCGTCATCTTCATCCACGAACTGGGCCATTTCCTCGCGGCGAAATGGTGCGGCGTCAACGTCACCACCTTCAGCATCGGCTTCGGCCCGCCGATTCCCGGCTGCTCGTTCCAGTGGGGCGAGACGACCTACAAGCTCGCCATCCTCCCCCTGGGCGGTTACGTGCAGATGGTCGGCCAGATCGACGGCGACGAAGGGGCCGACGATGATGACGATCCACGCTCCTATCGCAAGAAGACCGTCGGCCAGCGCATGCTCATCATCTCCGCCGGCGTCATCATGAATGCGATTCTCGCGGTCGGTTGCTTCATCTACGTTTACCAGGGGCCAGGCAAAGAATACCTCTCCTCCGCCGTCTACGCCATCGACTCCCACGGCCCGCTTTTCGAGCAGGCGGTGCATACCGGCACTTTGATCACGAAGATCGGCAATATCGACAACCCGACCTTCACCGACCTGAAGCAAACCGTGGTGTTCACCCGCGGCAAGGACAAGATTCCGCTCGTATTTCAGCTCCCTGGCAAGGACCCGCTCGCCATCGAGATTGAATCGCGCAAGGGCAAGGGCGACCTGATGCGCGCCATCGGCGTGAAACCCGCCAGCAAGCCGCAGCTTGTCTCCAGGCGTGATGCCGAGAGCGGCCCCTGGGTGCCGGGCACCTCGGCGGCGGCCGCTGGGTTCGAGTGGGACGACGTCATCGTCGCCATGACCGATCCAGAAAATCCCGAGCGCATCAGTGCGCTGCCGGACGATCCACGTTTCCCGAAGCAAGGCCAGCGCGACTACTTCGAATTCGCCCGCCGCCTGCAACTGCTGGCCGCCCAGGACATCACCATCCGCGTTCAGCGGAAGGCGGGGGAAAGCATCAAGGAAGTAGACGTCAAGGTTGCGCCGATGTATCGGCCCAAGCTCGGCATCGTCATGCATATCGGATCGATCCTGGCCGTGCGCGAGGGGTCGGCAGCGCACAACAAGGTGAAGGCGCCCGATCCCGCCAAGAAACTCCACGGCGACCTCATCGACGAAGTTAAGGTCGTCCCAGCAGACGACACGATCGTGGCGGAATTGAAAACCGTCGATCCCGAACGGCTGCCACATGTGCTCCGCCAATGGTCGGATCGCCTGGACAAAACCAAGTTCGCCGGGGATCGTCTGGTGACGCTGAAGCTGCGCCGTCATGCCGATCGGCCCGGCGCGCAATTCGACAACGTGGAGGTAACGCTGAAATGGGATGACGCCTGGCGTTTCGACCGCGTGCTGCCGTTCAGCCCCAGCTCGCCGATGCCGATCCCGGAACTGGGCCTCGCCTATGAAATCCGGTCGATCATCGCGCAGGTTACGGATCCGTCTTCCAAGCTCGAAGTCGGCGACGTGATCAAGGATTTGAAGTTTGACGAGCAGGGACCGACCAAGGACATTCTGGGGAAATGGTCTGGCGCAGAGATCGAGGAGGGGCAATGGGCCTTCTACTCCAACGTTTTCCAGTATCCCAGGAACATCAAAAAACTGTACGTCAAGGTCGAACGCAGCGTCCAAGGCAAGAAGGAAATCGTCGAGCTCGAAGTCCCGCTCACGCTCGACAAGAGCTGGCCCCTCACCGAACGCGGCTGGTGGCTCGCCAACGACATGCGCCGTGTCAAGGCCGACAATTCCTGGCATGCCATCCAGCTCGGCTTTGCCGAGACGCGAACCTCCATGATGCAAGTCTTCTTCACGCTGCGCGGCATCCTCACCGGAGACATCGACAAGAAAGTCATCGCGGGCCCGCTGCGGATCGCCTACGGGACTTACCGCTTCGCCAGCATGGACTTTGCCGAGCTGGTGTTCTTCTTGGGCCTGATCAGCATCAACCTGGCCGTCGTCAATTTCCTGCCGATCCCGATCCTGGACGGCGGGCACATGGTGTTTTTGGTCTACGAGAAGATCCGTGGCCAACCGGCGTCCGAAGCGGTGCGCATCTGGGCCACCTACGCCGGGCTGGCGATGATCCTGGCCTTGATGCTGTTCGTTTTGTTTGGCGACGTGACGTGGTTGTTCTTCTGATCCACCGCCGCGCCGATCTGCCGTAGGGTGGGTCGAGCGCAGCGAGACCCACCCTACAAACTTTGATTGAGGCCTACTTCCCCATGAACGTCCTTCTCACCGGCGGGTACGGCTGCATCGGCAGCTGGATTACGAAAAACCTCCTCGAGCGCGGCGAACGCGTGTGGATCTACGACCTCAAGGAGGATCCCAAGCGCATGCGTCTCATCATGGACGAAGCGCAAATCCGCCAGGTCGCGTTCGTCCAGGGGGATGTCACTGATTTGAACCGGCTGCGCGAATCGCTCCAGCAACACCAGATCACGCACCTCGTTCACCTCGCCGGCTTGCAGGTGCCGACCTGCCGGGCCGATCCGATTCTTGGCGCCAAGGTCAACGTTGTCGGTACGCTCGTGGTCTTCGAAGCGGTGCGGCAACTGCAAGGGCAGATTCAGCGGCTCGTTTACACCAGCTCGGCCGCCGTTTTCGCGCCGCCGGAAAAGTATCCGCCGGGCCGACTGACCGACGATGTGCCCCTCGTTCCTTCGACCCACTACGGCATCTTCAAATGCTGTAACGAAGGCAACGCTCGCATCTACTTTCAGGACTTCGGCATCTCCAGCGTGGGCCTCAGACCGTGGACAGTGTTCGGCGCCGGACGCGACTTCGGCATGACCAGCGAGCCGACCAAGGCGATCAAGTCGTTAGCGCTCAATCGTCCTTACCACATTACCTACGGTGGCATCCAGGACATGCAGTATGTGGATGACGTGGCGAGGATCGCGGTGCGCTGTCTGGAAGCGTCGTATCAAGGCGCCAAGTCGTACAACCTGCGCGGCCACGTGGTCGATCTGCCGGCGTTCCACCGCGCGATGTGCGAGGTCGAGCCGGCGGCGTTCAAACTGATCACGTTCGGCGACCGCCAGATTGCCATCGCCTACGATCTCGACGATGGCGCCTTGCAGCGCGATCTCGGGCCGATGCCGTTGACGCCGCTCAAGGACGGTATTCGGCAAACGCTGGAGCTGTTCCGCAAGCTGCAAAAGGAAGGGCGGCTGGATACGGCGGATCTGGACGCGAAGTAAGTCCTCGTTTAGCGCCCACGCCGCTGATTCGGCGGCGCGGGCGCTAAGCGGGGATGGGCTACCACGGCAACCGCGTCAAATCCACATTGCCGCCACTCAAGATGATCCCGACCTTGCTCATCCCGCTGAGCGCCCGAAACCCCGGCGTCATCACCGCGGCCACGGCAACGGCGGAACTCGGCTCGATCATCAGCTTGGCGCGCTCCCATGTCAGCCGCATCGCCTGCACGATTTCCTCCTCGCGAACTGTGATGACCGCCTCGACGAGATCGCGCACCACCGGCCACGTCATGTCGCCCATGCTGGTCAACAAACCGTCGGCGATGGTCTGCGGCGCCGTCTGCGGCACCAATTCGCCGAGCGCCTTGGAGCGTGATGCATCATCGGCGCCAAGCGGTTCCGCCGCGAAGAGCCGGATGGCCGGCTTGAGCGCCTTGGCGGCGAGGGTGACGCCGGCCATCAACCCGCCGCCGCCGATCGGGGCGACGATCGCGTCGAGGTCGGGCATCTCGTCGAGCATTTCCAGGGCGACGGTACCCTGCCCCGCGATCACATCGGGATGGTTGTAGGGCGGGATCAGGATCGCCCCCGTGCGATTCTGGACCTCGGCCGTTGTTACTTCGCGCGCGATTAGTGTCGGCTGGCACTCGATGACGTTGGCGCCGTAGCCTTCCACCGCGCGGCGTTTGATCGGCGATGCCGAACTGGGCATGACGATGTGGGCCGGGATGCCGCGCAGCTTGGCCGCCAGCGCCAGCGCTTGAGCGTGATTGCCAGAGCTGTGCGTGACGACCCCTTTCTTTGCGGCGGCGTCGGACAGCCTGGCGACGGCATTGCACGCGCCGCGGAACTTGAACGCGCCGACCTTCTGCCATTGCTCGCACTTGAAGTAGAGTTTCCGCCCCGCGAGCTGATCGAGCATGGCGCAGGTCATGATCGGCGTGCGATGGGCGATGCCGGCGATGCGCTGGGCGGCGCCCTGGATGTCGATGAGAGTGATGGCGTAAGGCATGTCTGTGGTCCGTAGTCCGTGGTCCGTAGCCAGAAGTGTTATACGCGGCAGTCACGACCGAAGTAAGAACTACGGACCACGGACCACGGACCACGGACCACGGACCTCTGGCTACTTTGTCGTAGGAGGTGAGGTTGGCGGGCGTTATACTTCAACGCATGATCGTTCTCGAAAACATCAGCAAATCCTTCGACGGCGGCAATCGGTTCTCCGTCGAGAATGTCAGCCTGCGCGTGCCGCGCGGCAAGTTGCTCGTACCCCTGGGCGGGTCGGGCTGCGGCAAGACGACCACGCTCAAGATGATCAATCGGCTCATCGATCCGACCTCGGGGCGCGTTCTCGTCAATGGCCAAGATGTGCGCGATAGCGATCCGGTGCAACTTCGCCGCGGCATCGGCTACGTATTCCAGGGGAGCGGTCTCTTTCCGCACATGACCGTGGCCGAGAACATCGCCGTCGTACCGAAGCTGTTGCGCTGGCCCAAGGAGCGGATTCGCGCCCACGTCGAGGAGCTTCTGGAACTGGTGAATCTACCAGCGGAGCAGTATCGCGACCGGCTCCCGCAGCAACTCTCGGGCGGGCAGCAGCAGCGCGTCGGCTTCGCGCGGGCGCTGGCCACGGGGCCGGAGGTGATGCTGCTCGATGAGCCGTTCGGCGCGCTCGATCCGGTCACACGCGACGAATTGCGGGCCGAGTTCGTCAGTTTAAGGCAGCGCCTCGGTCTGACGGCGGTGATGGTGACGCACGACATGTTGGAGGCGCTCCTGGCCGCCGACCTGATCGCCGTCATGAACGCCGGCCGGCTGGTACAACTCGGTACGCCGTATGAGTTGATGACCCACCCGGCCGACGCTTTTGTCGCGGCGTTGATTGCCAGCCCAAAACACCAAATGGAAAAGCTGCAAGCGATGACGGCCGCGAACGGAACCTAGCCGCTTGCGGTTTGGCGCTCGCAGGGCGTTCTGCGAGCGCCAAGCCGCAAGCGGCGCACAAGAATAACACCATGAACGAAGAATTCTCCGACATGATCTCGTACCTGCCCGATTACCTGGGCTGGCATATCCTCCTGTCGCTGGCAGCGCTTGGAGTCGGGCTGATCGTCAGCATTCCGCTGGGCATCCTGGCGAGCCGGCGACCCAAGCTCGCGGAGTATTTGCTGGGCGGCGCCGGCGTTTTACAAACGGTGCCGACCATGGCGATGCTGGTCCTGATGGTGCCGCTCTTGGGCGGCACGATTGGCTTTGCGCCGGCCTTCGTCGCCTTGACGCTTTACAGCATTCTGCCGATTCTTGCCAACACGGTCACCGGCATTCGCGGCATCGACCCGACTTTGACGGAAGCGGCGCGCGGCCTTGGCATGAACGATTGGCAGATGCTCACCCGCGTGCAACTGCCGCTCGCCGCCCCGGTCATCATCGCGGGCATCCGCACCGCGACCGTGCTGATTGTCGGCACGGCAACATTGGCGACTCCGGTCGGCGGCATGAGCCTGGGAAACTACATCTTCTCGGGCCTCGAAATGAGCGATCGGCAATTGACTCTCTTCGGTTGCATCGTCGCTGCCTTACTTGCAGTCGGCCTGGATCAGATCGTGCACCTCTTGGAACTGGCGGCCATCCGCCGCAGCGGGCGGCTGGCCTGGTGCGCGGTTGTCGGCGTAGTACTGGTCCTGCTCGGCGGGCTGTACGGCCCGATCACGCGTGCCTTCTCATCGGGTGCGCCGGTGATCGCCAACGCGCCCTTTACCGAGCAGTTCATTCTCTCCGAAGTCATCAAGGACAAGCTGCAGAAGGCCGGCTTCCGCGAAGTCGATCAACGCGGCGGTATGGGCGAAACCATTCAGTTCCTCGCCCTCAAGCACGACCAGATCGACTGTTGCATCAACTACACCGGCAACGTATGGGCCACGCTAATGAAACGCAAGGATGTCGTCGATCGAGAAAAAACCTACGCGGAGGTGGTGCAATTTCTGTGTGAAGAATATGGCGTCGAATGCCTCGGCAAGATCGGCTTCGAAAATGCTTACGCCTTGACCATGTTGAAAAAAACGGCTGATGCCAAGGGCATCAAGAGCATTGACGATCTGGCCAAGCATCCCGACTTCAAGATCGCCGGCGATTTGCAGTTCTTCCATCGCAACGAATGGCGGCAGATACGCAAAAACTACGACCTGCGGTTGCGGGCCGTGGAAATGAACCCGAGCTTCTTGCACAATTCTCTAAAGGACGCCTCCGTCGAGGTGATCTGCGCGTACAGCAGCGACGGGCGATTCCTGGGGCAAGAACTGTTGACCTTGAGCGATCCAAAACAAGCTCTGCCGCCGTATGACGCGATCCTGCTCTTATCGCGCAAAGGCGCCCAGAACGCCCGGCTGCGCACAGCCCTGTTGCCCCTGGTTCAAGCAGTGAACGATCGAGCCATGCAGCAGGCGAATTTGCGTGTTGATGTCGAAGAGCAATCGCCGCGCCGGGCGGCGCGCGAACTGCTATTGAGTTTGGCGCGCAAGTAGATTGGCTAGGTTTGGCCGGCGAGCTTGCTCGCCGCGCGCACGGCAAGCTAACTCGCCGGCTAAACGCGGAGCCGCGCGGCAGAATGTTAAACTTTACCGCCTCCTTCATCCGATGCAAGCATGGCGTCTCCACGCGCACATCGGTTTTGGAGTCGGATCCATGTATGAAGAACGCTTTGGGCTGAAACGCCGGCCTTTCCCGCCGACGCCGGATACCGGGCTTTACTATCCTTCCACGCTTCACGAGTCCGCGCTCGCGGCCCTCGTGCGCGGCCTGGAAGATGAGGAAAGCTTCGTCCTCCTTACCGCCGAAGCAGGCGCCGGCAAAACGCTGCTCGCCTACGCCCTGCTCGAACGCCTCGGCGACAAAACCGCCAGCGCCGTCCTCACCAACAGCCATTTTGCCGATCGCTCCGCCCTCTTGCAGGCGATCCTCTACGATCTCGGTCTCTGTTACGATGACGCCAAGGAACAGACGCTGCGCCTGCGGCTCACCGATGAACTGCTGAAGAACTGCGCGGCCGAGCGGCGCACCATCGTCATCATCGACGAGGCGCACCACCTCGACGCCGACCTGCTGGAAGAGCTGCGCCTCCTGGCGAACCTCGAAGCCGGCACCGGCAAGGCGGTGCAGTTCGTGCTCTGTGCCCAGCCGGCGATCCTCGACACGCTGAAGCAACCGAGCCTGGCATCGCTGCAGCAGCGCATGGCCGTGCGTTCCACGCTCGGTCCGCTGGTGGTCGAGGAGGCCTACGATTATTTGCTGCACCATCTGCGCTGGGCGGGGGGCAAGCCAGAGAAGATCTTCGATGAGACCGCGCTCGAAACCATCGCCCGCGGCACCCACGGCATCCCGCGCTGCCTGAATCAAGCTGCTCATCAAGCGCTGGTGCTGGCCAATGAAGGCGAATTGCCGAAGGTCGATGCGGAAGCGGCCCTCGAGGCTCTGTCGATGCTCGGCATGGAATCCAGCGAGCCGGAGACCGAAACGGAAACAGCGCCCGACAAGGACGACGGCCACCCGAACATTCAGAATTTCTTGCGGACGGCGTGAGAATCAGGGGTCAGGGATCAGGAGTCAGGGGTCAGGAGTCAGATTTTCGTGACTCCTGATCCCTGACTCCTGGAAGAAGGTGAAAATCCATGGGCAGGATGCTCGAAACGTTGAAGCTCGGCGAAGGACGGCGCGCGCCGCTGGCGATCAGTAAGCCGGTGGATACGACGCCGGTGCAGGATTGCGTGGTCGATTGGGAGATCGGCGGGGAAGTGCCGTACATCGAAGTCGGCGGGCCGAACAAGAAGGTCGAGCTGTCGCCGTGCTTGCTCAAACATCCTGCTCAGAACGTCCCTCAACCGCCGCATCTGCCAACCGAGAAAGTCCCGCCCGTTGCGGCCAAAGCGGGTACCGTATATCTGACGGAAGCAAAGCCGATGACCGCGGCGTTCGAGCCGTGGCCCGCGCCGATGCCGACGCCATTCAATCTGTCCGCCGATATTGTCGCCTTTCATCAGCCTGAGCATCCGGCGAGCAAGGAATACGCGGTCCTCCTCAACTCTCTGTGCGCGAGCTTGAAAGCCGACGCACCGAACGTGCTCCTTTTCGTCGGCATGAAGCCTCACGTCGGCGCGAGCACGGTGCTTCTGAATCTGGCGGCCACCGCGGCCATGCAAAAGAAGTCGCGTGTGATCGTGGTCGACGCGCGGGCCGGCCTGGCGGAGCGACTGGGCCATACCGCCTGTGTCGGCCTTGCGGAAGTTCTCGGCGGCACGCTGGCGCTGGAGCAGGCGATCGTCAAGACCGGTATTGCATCGCTGCATCTCTTGCCCGCCGGCGCCAAGCAAGGCCCACACGCCAGCGGGGCGATGGCCTGGCTGCTCGCCTGGCTGCGCGAACGCTACGATCTCGTTCTCGTCCATGGCCCAACGATGGACGATCCCCAGGCCGGCTGCGTTCATGTTCCCCATGCGAGCGGCGTCTATCTGGTTTTGCCGCAGGGCGAGGCGAGCGCCGCCAGCAAGGGCATCGCCCAGTCGATCAGCGGCATGGGCGGGCGCTTGAGTGGGTTGATTCACACGCACTTTGAGATGTGATGTCTGGCTCCCCTCTCCCTCAGGGAGAGGGGAGAAATCATTTCTTCGCCTGTAACTCCTTCACCAGCTCCGCGACCAGCTCTGGCTTCTGCGTTTTCAGCAGGTGCTCGATGCGCGACTCGGGCACCTTGAGCTTCTTCATGGCGGCGACGGCGTTCTGCCAGACCTTTTCTTTCTTCTTGCCTTCCGCCAGGTACAATTCCCCCACCAGCTCGGCCAGGCGCTGCAACGCGATCCCGTCGATATTCTCGTAATATCGCTTGATGATTTTTTGCTGGTGAGCACTGTAATCGCGTTTGGCGTCGGTCATACCATTCACCAGGGATAGGTTGATGCGTGCCGTCGTGCAACGCGTCTCGTGCGCCAGCGTCGTCATTGCCGGCGAGACGGTCGGAGCTATCAGCGCCGGTCTGGTCGTCTTGCTGGGTGTCACGCATGACGATACGCCAAGCCAAGCGAAGTGGCTAGCCGAAAAGATCGCGGGGTTGCGCATCTTCAACGATGCCGAGGGCAAGATGAACCGCGACCTAGCCGACATCAACGGCGCGATGCTCATCGTCAGCCAGTTCACGCTCTACGGCGATTGCAAGAAGGGGAAGCGGCCAAGTTTCATCGACGCCGCCCCGCCGCCGATCGCCATTCCGCTTTACGAGGCGTTCATCAACGGCGTCAAGGCGCTCGGCATTCCGACGGCGACGGGGCGTTTCGGCGCGGACATGAAGGTGGAACTGGTGAACGATGGGCCAGTGACGCTGATTGTTGACAGCCGATAAACCGTTGTTACAATACCTGCCGTAAACAATTCACCTGAATGCGAGAAACGAAAGGCGGAGCCCTTGAGTCAACTCTTCGCGACGAAATCTCTCAAAGAACTACTGGATGATATGAAGGGGGACCAGCGTCTGCGGCGCATTCTGGGGCCCGTTTCGTTGACCAGCCTGGGCGTCGGCGCCGTCATCGGCGCGGGCATCTTCGTGGCGACGGGCAAGGCCGCCAACGGCGTGGCCGGTCCAGCGCTGATGCTATCCTATGTCGTCGCAGGCATCACCTGCATCTTCGCCGCGCTGTGTTACGCGGAATTCGCCTCCATGGCGCCGGTGGCCGGCAGTGCCTACACCTATGCGTACACGACAATGGGCGAACTCTTCGCGTGGATCATCGGCTGGGATCTCGTCCTGGAATACGCCGTCGGCGCCGCGGCGGTTGCCAATGGCTGGTCGGGGTATTTTCAGAGCCTGACCAAGGGGACGGCACTCGAGTTGCCGAAAACGCTACAAGACTGTCCGTTGATCTACAAGGAGCTCGAAGACGGAAGCGCCGCCTTCGTATGGACGGACTCCTACGTCAACCTTCCCGCCATCCTTATTACGCTTATTGTCACGATCGTCCTGGTGCGAGGCATCCAGGAGAGTGCCATCTTCAACACGGCGATGGTCGCGCTAAAGCTCGGTGCGGTCGTCTTCGTGATCTTGGTCGGCGCCTTCTATATTAATCCGGCAAACTGGGAAAACTTCGCACCCTTCGGCTGGACCGGCCTCAGCTTCTTCGGCATTCCCGTGCATGGCCAAACCAATGCGAAGGGGGAACCTGTGGGGATGATCGCTGGAGCGGCGATCATCTTCTTTGCTTATATCGGCTTCGACTCGGTTTCGACTCACGCCGAGGAAGCGAAAAACCCGCAGCGCGACGTGCCGATCGGCATCATTGCGTCGCTGCTGATTTGCACCGTGCTGTATGTCGGCGTCGTCGTCGTGCTGACGGGCATGGTGCCGTACACGGAAATCAAAAAGGACGCCGGGGTATCGGAGGCTTTCGCGAGCGCGGGACTTCCCTGGGCGAAGATCATCATCGCCTGCGCCGGTGTCGCCGGCATCACATCGGTGCTGCTGGTGATGATGCTGAGTGCGCCGCGTGTTTTTTTGGCGATGGCGCGCGACGGCCTGGTGCCCAAGTCGATTTTCGCCAGCGTGCATCCGACGTACAAGACGCCCTGGATCAGCACGATCTTGATCGGCGTTTTTGTCGCAGTGTTGGCCGGCTTGTTGCCCATCGACGCGTTGTTGCATCTCACGAACATCGGCACGCTGTTCGCGTTTGTCATCGTGTGCGGAGCGGTGTTGATCATGCGGAAGTCGAATCCGGACGCCGAGCGGCCGTTTCGTTGCCCGTTCGTGCCCGTGGTGCCGATTCTGGGCATCCTTTGTTGTCTGGTGTTGATGTTCTCGCTCCCGGCTGAGAACTGGTGGCGTTTGTTCGCCTGGCTCGGACTGGGCCTGATCATTTATTTTTGCTACGGCATGCACAACAGCGTGCTCGGTAAGCAGATGCGCGGGGAGTTACCGTCGACGAATCACCCCACAGGACCCAGCGCATGAGCCAATCGAACGCCGTCGGCGGTAACTTTCATCGCAGACTGAGCCTGTTCGATGCCACCATGCTGGTGGCGGGCACGATGATCGGGTCCGGCATTTTCATCGTGTCGTCCGACATCGCGCGCGATGTGGGGTCGTCCGGTTGGCTGCTGGTCGTCTGGGTCCTCACCGGCGTCATGACGCTGATCGGCGCCCTCAGCTACGCCGAGCTCGCCGCGATGATGCCTCAGGCCGGCGGGCAGTACATCTTCTTGCGCGAAGCCTACAGTCCGCTCTGGGGCTTTCTCTACGGCTGGACGTGCTTCACCGTCATTCAAACCGGCTCGATCGCGGCCGTGGCAGTGGCGTTCGCCAAGTTTCTCGGCGTGCTGGTGCCCGAGTTGGGAACCGATCACACACTTTTTGCGATTCGCGATCTCAACTGGACGATTACGTTTCCGGTTCCTTGGATGGAAGAGCCGTTGACGTTTTTCGAACGCAAGCACTTCACCATCACCTCAGGCCAATTCGTCGCCGTCGTCATCGTCGCGCTGCTCACCGGGCTGAATTGTCGCGGCGTACAGGAAGGCAAGTGGATTCAGAATATCTTCACGATTCTGAAAACCGCCGCCCTGGTCCTATTGATCGTCATCGGCGTCACCAGCGCGTTCAGCGCCGAGGCGCACCAGCGCAATTTCAGCGACCTGTGGAGCGGCATCACCGATACGAGCCGCTACGCCGAGGTGTTGAAATTCGGCCAGTTCCCGTGGCTGACGATTCTGCTCGTCGTCTGTGCCGCCATGGTCGGTTCACTTTTTTCCGCCGACGCGTGGAATAATGTCACGTTCATCGCCGGAGAGATGAAGGAGCCGAAACGCGACTTGCCGCGGAGCCTGGCGCTTGGCACCGTTGTCGTGATCGCACTCTATATCGTGGCGAACTACGCTTACCTGAGCGCCTTGCCATTGCATGGCAACCAAGCAGAGATTGAGAAGTTAGAGGCAGACCGCGCCAATCTGGCCGGCGCGATGAGCAACCCGACAGCCGATCCGAGGTTCGTCGAAATAGAAAAGAAACTCGCTTATGCCCGCGGCATCGATCAGGCCAAGGAAGATCGCGTCGGCACGGCGATCTTCCAGCGTGTCTCGCCAACCCTCGGCGTCGCCTTCATGGCCATCGCCATCATGGTATCGACCTTCGGCTGCGTGAACGGCATGATCTTGATGGGCGCGCGTCTCTATTACGCCATGGCGCAAGACCGGCTCTTCTTCAGTTCAGCCGGCGCCCTGAACGAGCGCGGGGTGCCGGCGATCGGCCTGATTTTGCAAGGTGTTTGGTCCATCCTCCTGATCTTCAGCGGCAGCTACAACGACTTGCTCGATTACGTCATATTTGCCGTACTCTTCTTTTACGTCCTGACCGTGACGGGCCTTTTTGTGCTGCGGCGCAAACTGCCGAACGTTGATCGGCCGTACCGCGCGATCGGCTATCCCATTCTGCCCTTCCTTTACGTGATCATGTGCGTGGTCATCATGCTGGCGCTCCTGTTCGTCAAACCCGTTTACAGCTGGCCGAGCTTTCTGTTGGTCGTTTCCGGCATACCGATCTATTTCCTGTGGCGCGGCCGGCCCGAACAAGCTGACTGATACCTGTCCGAGCCCGAGCGCCAAGCGAGGACCCCGGTTGCCCCTCGCTTGGCGCTCGGACTCGGATAAAGTTCCCCACAACCGACATCGCGATGCCATCCGTCCTCGGTATAATGTGAATGAATGTATACCGACGTAGAGGGACGCCGGCCGTGCTCGATCTGATGCAACCCAGCCTGTTTCAACCCGAGGAATCCGCGAAGACAGCCGACACCGGCTTCACGGAGATCGTTTTCGATCGGCCGCTCGACCACGCGTACACCTATGCGGTGCCCACGGCATTGCGTGATCAGATTGCCGTTGGAAAAAGGGTCCTGACACCTTTTGGGCGGGGGGATAAGCAGACCATTGGCTTTTGCGTCGGCGTGACGGATGCGAAGCCGGAACGCAAGGTCAAGGCGATCCTGGACGTGCTCGACGACGAGGCGCTTTTGACCGAGCACCTCCTCAAGCTGACGCGCTGGATGGCGGATTACTACCTGTGCGGCTGGGGCCAGGTGCTGAACGCGGTGGTGCCGGCCGGTGTCAAGAAGCAAGCGGGGACACGGGCGGTACCGCTTTTGGAGTTGGTCCCTGACACGTTGCTGCCCAATCCGTTGCCGCACCTGTCGCCCAAGCAGAAGCTTGTGCTGGAGTATCTGAAAACGCATCCGACGCCGATCGAGCTGCGCCAGGTGATGAGCGAGACGGCCTGCGGCGCGGTGCCGATCGAGGCGTTGGTAGACAAGGGCTATGCGCGGCGTAAGTCGGGACGCGCGGAGACGACGACAACGGTGTCGCAGCCGACAACTCGGGAGGGCGAGGCTCCCGCCGAGCCTGGAGGCCGAAACGGCTCGGCGGGAGCCTCGCCCTCCCAAGTCGCGCTTGTACTGACGCCCGATCAGGCCGCCGCGTGGGCCATCCTCGAACCCCCGCTCAAGACGGGCGGGTTCCAGCCCTTCCTTCTGCACGGCATCACTGGCAGCGGCAAAACCGAGCTTTACTTGCGGGCCATCGACGAGGTCGTTCGCCAGGGCAAGGTCGCGCTGGTCCTCGTGCCCGAAATCAGCCTAACACCGCAGACGATCCAGGCGTTTCATGGCCGATTCAAGGATGTCGCGGTCCTGCACAGCCATCTGCACACGGCCGAGCGCGGCAACCACTGGCGGCGCATCGCCAGGGGGCAGGTGCAGGTGATCGTCGGCGCACGCAGCGCCGTCTTCGCGCCGGCGCAGAATCTCGGGCTGATCGTCATCGACGAGGAGCACGAGACCAGTTTCAAGCAGGAGAAGACGCCTCGCTACCATGGCCGCGATGTCGCGGTGATGCGGGCCCGGATCGAGAACATCCCCATCATCCTTGGCTCCGCGACGCCGTCGCTGGAAAGCTGGCATAACGCCGAGAAGGGGCAGTATACACGGCTGACGCTGCCGAAGCGCGTCGCCGATCGGCCGTTGCCGGATGTCAAGCTGATCGATTTTCGGCACGACCGCCATCCCGACAAGAAGCTGCACGGGCTCAGTCCAACGCTGGAACGTGCGATGAAACGCTCGCTGGACGCGGGCGGGCAGGTGATGCTGCTACTCAACCGCCGCGGCTTCGCGACTTATCTGCATTGCCCCGCGTGCGGGCATGTCGAACATTGCAAGTTCTGCGATCTGTCGATGACGTACCACCGCGAACGGCACATGACAATGTGCCATTACTGCGGCTTCGAGCAAAAGCCTCCGGAGAAGTGTCCAATCTGCGGCAAGGGCCAGGTACTTTACCAGGGCATGGGCACGGAGAAGCTGCAAGCCGAGATCGAGACGAAGTTCGCCGGCAAGGCGGTCGAGCGCATGGACTCGGACACGATGAAGCGGCCCGGCAGTCATCAAAAGGTGCTCGACGCGTTCCGGCGCGGCGAGATCCAGATTCTCCTCGGCACGCAGATGATCGCCAAGGGATTGGACTTCCCGAACGTGACGCTGGTCGGCGTCGTCAACGCGGATGTCGGTTTGCACCATGCCGACTTTCGGGCGTCGGAGCGCACGTTCCAGTTACTCGCGCAGGTCGCGGGCCGCACGGGGCGGGGAGCACTGGGAGGGTGCGTCTTCATCCAGACCTGGCAGCCGGAGCATCCGAGCATCATCCTGGCGGCCAAGCACGATTATCTGACGTTTGCGCGCGAGGAGATGCAGCAGCGAAAGGCCCACAACTACCCGCCGTTTCAGCGCATGGCCAGGCTCATCGTGCGCTCGAAGGACGAGAAAGCGGGCAACGATTACGCCGATCGGCTATCGGATGCGTTCCGGGTGGAGCTGGAACGGCGGAAGAAAGCGGGTGAGCCGACCGATCTGCGGTTGCTGGGCCCGGCCGAGGCGCCGGTGTTTCGCCTGAAGGGGTATTCGCGCTTCCATTTCCAGATGCACAGCGCCAGTTCCGCGGTGTTGCACCAAGTGCTGCGGGCGGTGCTGCCGACGGTGCGATTGCCGGCCAACGTGGAGTTGACAGTGGATATCGATCCGCAGGATATGCTGTAGGGTTCCGCTTGCCGTTTAGCGTTCGCATGGCGCCACGCGAACGCTAAACGGCAAGCCAGGTGGCAGGGGACTGGACACTTCCCCCTCCGCTTCCTACCGATATTACAGAGACATCAATAAACCACGGCCCATCGACCCGCGGGTGGGCCTTCAATTGAACCTTCCAGGCGGCGGGCTGGAAACGGGTGGGAATCATGACGCATACCGTTTGCGAACCTTGCAATGATTGCAAGTACACCGATTGCGTGGCAGTCTGTCCGGTCGAGTGCTTTTACCAGGACGACTTGCTGCTATACATCGATCCGGTCGATTGCATCGACTGCGAAGCGTGCGTGCCGGAATGCCCGGTCGAAGCAATCTTCGCCGAGGCCAACGTGCCGGCGCAATGGCAGAGCTACACGCCGCTGAACGCGACCAAGTCGGCCGAGATCAAGGCGGCGGGCACGGGCCACATCACGGAAAAGGGCGACCCGAAGGAAGGCCCCGGCTGCAAGAAGAAGGCGTAATGAGCTAAAGACCAGCCCCAAGCGCGAGCGAGGGGGTGTCGCAACCCCATCGCTCGCGCTTGGGGCTGGTTGCTTTTTGAATTGCGTTCATCGTATGCTTGGCGTTCTGATCATTCAACTCGGCACGCCGGACGCGCCAACGCCAGAGGCACTCCGCCCGTACCTCAAACAATTCCTGGGCGACCCTCGCGTCATCGAAGACCCGCCGTGGTTCTGGCCCCTCCTTTTTCGCTACATCCTCTACAAACGCCCGGCCCAATCCGCGGCGAAGTATGCGCGCATCTGGGATCCCGTGACCGGCTCGCCGCTGTTGCACTGGACCAAACGGCAAACCGAACTGCTGCAAGCGAAGCTGCCAGGCGTCCCCGTGCGCTTCGGCATGCAAGTCGGCAATCCGCCGCTTGCGAACACGGTTTCCGAGATGATTGCCGCTGGTGTCGATCGCATTATCGCTTTTCCGATGTATCCGCAATACTCGGCCACCACAACCGCTTCGGCGACCGACGCGCTCTTCAAGTGCCTGCTGGAACAGCGGCGCGTGCCCGCGTTGCGCATCGTGCCGCCGTATTATCAGCATCCCGCCTACCTCGATGCGATGACGCGCGTCATCACCGATGAGCTGGCGAAGCTGCCCTGGAAGCCGGACCATCACGTGCTCAGCTTCCACGGCATTCCCAAGCGCTATGCCAAGGCGGGCGATCCTTATGCGACCCATGTCAAGCGCACCTCCAGCGAGCTGATCCGCCGGCTGGGCTGGGTACGCGGCAACTTCACGCAAACATTCCAGTCGCTCTTTGGCCGTGAGGTTTGGTTGAAGCCGTACACCGATGAAGTCCTGCAAGCGCTGGCGCGGCAAGGCAAGAAGAGGGTCTTCGTCGCTCTGCCCGGCTTCACGGCGGATTGCCTAGAGACGCTCGACGAGATCGGCAACGAGTCGCGTGAGTTGTTCCTGCACGCCGGCGGCGAAGCGCTGCACGCCTGTCCGTGCTTGAACGACCATCCGGCGTGGATCGACGCGATGCGAGTGATCATCGAAGAGGAAGGCCGCGGCTGGATTTGATGATCAATTTGTAGGGTGGGTCGAGCGCAGCGAGACCCACCCTACGATAATCGGTGAATTTTCCATGACGGACTTACTGCCATTTTTGACCGCCGCCAAGGATGCCGCGCTCGGCGCCGCCGAGGTGCTGGAATCGTGGCGGCGGAAGTTCCAGGTCAAGGAGAAGGGGCGCTTCGATCTCGTCACGGATGCGGACGTCGCTTCGCAGCGCGTGATCCAGGCCCACCTCGCGTTGCTGTTTCCCGAGCACGCCTTCCTCGGCGAGGAAGAAGGGGCAGGCAAGTCGCGCCCCGGGCCCGATGCCCCGCCGACCTGGATCGTCGATCCCATCGATGGCACCACCAACTACGTCCATGACTTTCCGTTCTATTGCATCTCGATTGGCTTGCAGATCGCCGACGAGATGGTGGTCGGCGTCATCTATGAGCCTTCGCGCCGCGAGATGTTTGCCGCGGCCAAGGGGTACGGCGCCTGGCTCAATGCCGAACGGCTCCGAACCAGCGCGACGCCGACGCTCGACAAGGCGCTGCTGGCGACCGGCTTCCCGCCGGACCTGCGCGGCGGCGAACGAGCGCTCGACTGGTGGCGCCACTTTTCGTTTCATGCCCAATCGATGCGCCGCACCGGATCGACGGCGCTCAACCTGGCGTATGTGGCCGCGGGACGATTCGACGGCTATTACGCCTTCGACAACCACGTCTGGGATGTTGCCGGGGGTATCGTCCTGGTGCGCGAGGCGGGCGGCGTCATCACGGACATCGATGGCGGCGTCTACGATCCGTACACGCCGGATGCGCTGGCGACCAATGGGGCACTTCATCCAGCGCTGGTGGAGGTCTTTCGCGGTGGCGTGGGGGGTTGATTTGCAGTGAACGCGCCGCTTGCGGCGTAGCAACAACCGATTGCTACGCCGCAAGCGGCAAACACGATCGTTGCAATCGTCACAATCCAACTCACTGGCGCGCTCTCCGCCGTCAACTCGCGAAATTGGGTAAATTGGGATTCTTGGGGATCGTTTTCCGAAGAATTGGTTTATAATGTGGCTGCGTTCGAAAACTTCCACCCGATCAAAGGGTCCCGGAGATGTCGCGAGCCATCCTCATCGTCGCCCTTGCGCTCGGCTGTTTCGGCCTGGTCGCGCTCGCGCAGCCGGCAGGCCAGCCGGACAAGAAGACGGACCCACCCAACGGGAAAGACGACCCCGGTAAGTTGAAGGGAAAGGTCCCAGAGAAAGCCAAGCCTCCCGAGAAAACGATTGACCCGGTGAAGGAGACGCCCAAGCCGAAGGTCCCGCTGGACAAGATGAAACTGCCGAAGGACGCGATCATCGTCGTCGTGGACGATCTGCTCAACGCAACTGGGCTATTCCCCAAAATTACTACCGTGAACCTGGAGGAGTATCTGGCGCAGCTGGAGCGTCTCAAGGTGCTGGAAGGCCAGCTCAAGGCCGAGAAAAAGGCGCCGTCGTGGTGCAAACTTCGCGGCAAACTGGACGGCGACTTCATCGTCTTTAGCGCCGAGTACAGCTTTTCAACCGAGCAGCCAAGGACGGCGGTGGTTCTTGGCCTGCAAGGAGGCCACCTGACGGAGGAAGGGGACCTCGATCGGCAGATTCCGTTCCTGGACTACGACAAGGACGACGGCTTCTTCGTGCGCGTCGAGAAGGAGGGAAGCCATCAACTGACGTTACATTTCCGGGTGCCCGTCCAAACGAAGAAATCTTCGGCCGGCACCATGGAACGCGAGATCGATCTGGGCCTGCCCGGCGCGGCGGGGACGATCCTCAACCTGGAGTTGTCGACTGCTGTCAAGGAACTGCGCTGGAACAAGACGCTCGAAAAGACCAAGACGCCGGGGCGCTGGCAGATTGGCGTGGGGATGGGCAAGGCGCTCAACCTGGCGTGGAAAGAGCCGTTGGCCCTGGCGGGAAACACGCCGCTGGCCAAGGCAGAATCGCTGGTCAAGGTCGATGTCGATGCAACGCACGTCAACATCAGCGCCGATCTCTTCTTGGAAGACAGCCGGCTCCAGACCACCCAATGGCATCTCTTCGTGCCGCCGCAAGCGAAGATCGAGGAAGTGAAGGCGCCCGTGGGATTGCCGTTTGAGTTGATTCTACCGGATAAAGGCAAGCTCCACTACACTCTCGATACCTTCAGCGCCACCGCGGAGCGCTGGCAGGTGAAAGTCTCGCTGCGCGTGCCGCGGCCGAACCAGGGGACGCGCGTGGCGATTGGGCCTTTCCATGTGCTGGGGATGTTCCAGCAAACGGGGACGATCACGGTGAACAGTCCCGCGGAGTTCAGTTTCGGCCAGCGTCTGGTGCCGACACGGAACGGCGAAGTGTACCAGCAGACGAACACCGAGACGGAAGCGGTGTTCAAGTATGTAGCGCTGCCGATATCGGACAAGAACCTCAAGGCGCTGCAGGCGCTCAAGGCGCCTTTGGAGCTGGAGTGGCGCGCCGAGAAAAGCCAAATCGAGACGAAGACCGTTCACAAGCTGGAGATGCAAGTGGGCCAGCAGGGCTGGGACGTCGAGGCGACGACTCAGCTTCATGCGCAGGCGTTGTTCGCAACAGTCCAGGCCATCGATCTGGCATTGCCGGTGCCGCAGCCGCGCGACCTCTGGATGATCGGGACCGCTGGGCCATCGCTCGAATTCCCCGGCGCGCTGCCGTGGGCAGGGATCTGGAAAGCGCGTGGCGCCCCCTGGACCTACGCCAGTCCGGAGGGATTCGCAGTTTTCGACGCGCAGGGCGTGCCGCTCAAGCTGGTGGCGCAGGATGCGGCTGGCAAGGTGCGCGTCCTGTTGCGCAGCCCGGCCAAGGAGGCCAAGCTAGTCGTGAAGACCACGTACCGTATCCCTCTGCAAAATCAGCGCATCCGCCTGGAGTTGCCTCGGCCGCTCAATACGCAAGATCGCGGGGCCAAGCTGACGATCAAGACCGACAAGCAAATCGAATTGATGTACGGCCCGGCGGGGGCGGAGGAGCCGGTGCCGGATCGCGACCGCTTCGATCTAAGCTGGGACCAGGCCCCCGGCTTCGTGGACCTCGCCTGGCGGCCGTATCATCGCGAGCTCACTGCATACTCGACGCTGGACCTTCTCATTCACGAGCACACGGCTCAAGTGACCCAGACCCTGCGGCTGCCCAGAGACGCCGGCCCCGGCCCTGTGGGGAAAAGCTCTCAAATTGCGCTGCGGGTCGCGCCCGGCATCGAGCGGGTGTCGGTCGTCACGAAGGGTGAGGCGACGCTTCGCGACGTCGTCGGGCAAACGCTGTGGGTGGATGGAGATCAGCCGGAACTTCGCCTGGAGTACGACGTTGCCATCGGCGCGGGACAGCTCGAGGTGACGCCGCTCGGGCCGGTGATGGCGTCGCAGCAGGACGTCAAGGTCCGCGTCTGGTGCCGCTCGGGGATCAAGGCGAGTCTGGCCCCCGGCTTGGCGGACCGAGGAGCATGGAAAGACCGCAGCATCGAGGCGGTGGCCGGCAAGGCCCAGTTCCCGTCGCTCGTGCTACAAGGCTTCGGCCCGCTGTTGCCGCTCACGCTGAAGATTGAAGAATCGCCGGCGCCGCCGTCTGCCGCCTTCATCGCCGACCGGGCGTTGATCCAGGTCCGCATGCTGGACGACGGCGGCAGCCAGCAGTGCCGGGCGATTTATCTGATTCAAGAACTTCACGCGACGTATCTCGACATCGAGCTGCCTGTGCCCGCGCCTTTCCTGAAGGATGGGCCGACGTTCACTCTCGGCGGAAAAAAACTGGAAGCGGCGGAAAAAATCGATGCGACGGGCAAGGTTGTGCGCGTTCAACTCCATCCGGAACTCGTCACCTTGCCGACAGTACTTGAAATCGCCTATACGATTCCCGCGGACGCGATGGAAGTCAATGCCTTTTGGCGGACTACGCTGCATGCCCCGATGTTCCGCTCGCCGGTGGTGATCGGGCACATGCGCTGGCAGTTGCTGATGTCCGGGCCGGTGCTGGCTGCCTCACTGGGGCGCCACGCTCAGCCCGATCTGCAATGGGGCTTGCAAAGCTGGCTGTTGACGCCGGAGCCGTCCGGCACGAGCGCGGAACTCGAAGCGTGGGCGCCCGCGAACCAGGCGTTCACGTTCACGTATTCGTTCGCGCAAGTCAGTGCGCAGCCCGAGACGGTCTATCATCTGCCGCGCACGTGGTGGCTCTTGGGCTGCTCGGGGCTATTCCTGGTTGCGACCCTCGGTGGCTTTCTGTCGCCGCTGCCGCGCTGGGTGTTTTGGCTGCTGGTCGCGGCGCTGGCCGCGGGGATGCTGGCGCTTGGCGTACTGTGCCCGGCCGTGGTGCCGCCTCTTTTGTTTGGCTTGCAGCCGGGGGTGATCCTGTTTCTGGTATTTGCCCTCGGCCACTGGCTGGTGCAGGAGCGGCAGCGCCGGCAGCTCGTGTTGCTCACAGGATTTAGTCGAACCAAGCCAGGCTCAACGATGGTGCGCACCGCCGAAGCCAAGCGCCCACGCGAGCAATCGACCGTCGACGAACCCGAGCCGCCGGAAGCGCCGGCCGACCAGCCGACCAGCTCACAGGCGGGAAGCTAAAGAAGTTGGTAGCGCCTCTTGAATCCGGAGTATTCCTCAAGTGCCTTCGTCTTGCCGTCCTTTCTGGTCCGACGCAATCCGCCGCGGTCTTCTCGTAGCCGTGATGCTGCTGATGGGCTGCGGCGGTTCGCTGTTGCTTGGGCAGCCCGGTGGCACTGAAGCGGGCCTTTCCATTGTGCGGATCTACGTGCCACCGGAGCGTGCGGCCAAGGAACTTGAAAAGGTCCAGCAAGGCGCTCTGGTGCTCGTGCCCTTGCCCGAATTTGAATCCCGCGTTGAACGCGCCCGCAAGGCTCTGCAAGCGCGCGAACAGCAGCCGCGCCTGGCTCGGGCCCAGTACAGTGCGGAGCTTTTCGACGAGTCTTTCCGCAGCTACCTCGGGCGCTGGACGATTCTGAACGCCGGCGAAGCCACCGCGGTCTTGCCGATCGTTCCGATCAACCTCGCCCTGCGCAATCCCAAGTGGGAGCAGGGCGCCGAAGCGATCCTGGCCGAGTTCGACGGCAAAGCACTCGGCCTGGCGGTCAAGCCGGGGCCGATTCAGACGTGCTTTTTCGACTGGAGCGTGCGCGGCACGAGGACCAATGAAGGCACGGCCTTCAAACTTGCCGTGCCCCCCTGCCCCATTAACACCTTCGAATTCAAGCTCCCCGCGGACGCCTGGCTTACCGTACTCGAGAATGCAGGCCTGGTGACGGGGCCCCACGACGCCGACTCGGCCAACAAGCGGCTGTGGAAAGTACAGATCACCGGCTCGAAGCCGATCGAGATGCTCGTCCGCCGGATCGCGGAGCCGAAAGGCCCGGCCCCCACCCTTTTTGCACGCGTGCAAAGCGATCAGCAGCTAGCGCTCGACCGCATCGAGGTGACCCACGACTTCCAGGTCGATATCCTGCACGGCAGCGTTCGCCGGCTCATTCTTGAAGGCGACGGCGGGCTGCAGCCATATGACGTCGCTCTGAAAAGCGGCGAAGTCAAGACCTGGAAGTGGACCGAAACCGACCCAGGGACCGATCCGAAAGGCAAATCAGCCGGGGCCGCGACAGGCCAATTGACCATCGATTTTCATCAGCCCGTGCAGGGCAGACTGCAAGGATTGCACGTGCGCAGTCTTGCCAGCAGGCCGTTGACCGGCTCGTGGACCAGCCCGGCGCTGCGCGTTCAGGGTGCGTTGCCGCGCGGCGAAACGCTGAACGTAAAGCTCCCTCCCGACCTGCCCCTTGGCCGGTGGGACCACGGCACGTTTCAGCCCACAAAAATCGCGACGGAAGCCGACGGCACACAGCTCCTCACGTTGGCGGAGACTGCCCAAAACGTGGTCAGCTCCCGCAGGCCGACCTTCAGCGCGCCGCCACAAAGCGTCGATCTTCAAACTTCCGAGAACTACCAATGGGACATCACGCCGCGCGGCGCCACCCTGGCGGCCGAGATTCAGTTTGCACTCGTGCGCGGCAGCCTCTTCGAGTTGCGTGTCAAGCTGCCCAAGACTTTTCCCGGCTACCAGATCGAAACGATCGAGATGCGGCCGCCGAGCCTCTTGCGCGATTGGCGGCTCGACGGCGCTAGTCTGGTGATCGAACTCACGCAAGCGCTCATGCCCACCAACAAAGCAGCCTTGAAGCTTCAGTTGCACGCAGGTTTCCGCGAGCTGACAGCCGGGATCCGCACCCTGGCTTATCCCGAACTGGAGCCGCTAGGCATCGCGAGGCGTCGGGGCGCGGTGGCGATTCACGTCGATCCGTTTTTCCAGGCGCAGCTCTTGAGCTCCTCGATCCCGCTCGCTGCGCCCCAGGAGAGCGGGCCCGAGAAACAGCCGACGCCGGCAAGTTTCCGCTTCGACTTTCGCGATAAGTCCGTGAGCGCGCTCATTCGCCTGATTCCGCAGCCAGTCCAGGTGCAATTGCATGGCAAGCACCGGATCACGCTCGCAGAGGATAATGCCCGGCTGCAGTTCCACTGGGAAGTGGAACCGCTGGTCGGCGCGCCGGAACACCTGGACTTCCGCCTCGCGCCTGGCTTCCCCTCCGCGTGGCGAGTGCTGGGTGAGGAAGGCGTTCGCATCCACCACTGGGAACGGCTCCACCTGCACGAATCGCTGCCGCACCTGTTGCACCTCGGTTGCAAAACAGCCTGGCAGGCAGCGGCGCTGAACGCGCTCACGCCGACGGGCACTTACTGGCGCTTCCACCTCGCCGAGCCGCTGCGGAAGAAGGCGAAGTTCACGCTCGAAGCAGCCGTTCCCGGCGGCTGGGTCGAGGACGACTGGCGCCGCCAGTCGTTGCAGATGCCCGGCGCCGCCCCGTGGGAGCGACTCGCGGCCGCACTGGCCCTGGGCGCGTTGCCCAAATCCGCCGGCGACCGAATCTGGCCTCTGCCGCTCATGACGCCCGTGCAGCGTGCCAACGTCGATGGCCACGTGGTGATCGAATCGCAGCGTGGACCGATCACGAAGGTAACCGCGGATAGCTCCCTGCGGCCAAAGCCCTCGGCGTCGCAGTCCGAAAATGACCCGATTCACCTACGGATGCATCCAGGCGGCGCCGGTCCGATCGATCCTGGTACACGGGTCACCGTCCGCACACGCCCGGAAAAACGTTCGATCTCGCTCCTGGAGCTTTGCGATGAGGCGAAACTCACTTCCTTCATTCACAGAGACGGCCGCGTCTATCATCGCCTGCAGTTTCGGCTCTGGCATCTCGACGACCGCACGTTCGACCTGCGTTTCCCCGTAGGTACGCAGATCCTCGCGGCCAGGCTGCACGATCGCTGGCTGGCAAATGTGGCTGCGGAAGAGATGCCGGCGCACGTCCGCTTGACCTTGCCCTTCGACCAGAACGCGGAGTTCGTGCGCTATGAGATCGTGGCCCGTTCCGAGGCCCGCGGCAGTTTCCTGCCCGGGATGATGCGGATCGAGACCCCGCACATCGACTGGCCGGTCGCCCCCATCGACTTGCAAACGCGCTGGTTCCTCGAGGCCGGCCTGACGCCGCTGCATCAGGAGACGCTCACGCCGGCCGGCGTACCGGCGCGCATCGCGAACGAAACGGCAACACCCCGGGCGTTGCGCGAAGCATGGGAGTGGGGCCAGACATGGTGGTCCGCACGCGGCGCTTTCGCAACCCCGCTCGCCAGGAAGCTGGACGAACAGAAGCAAACGGTGCTGCTCGCGGAGAAAAGCCTGCGCGACGACCTGATCAAGCCGGCCAAGCTGGCCGACGCTCTCGAGCGGCTGGCGCTTCAGCAACTCAAGGACGGCGTCCCGTTGCTGATTGATCGCGTCGCCTTTCGTCTCCTCGGGCTGTCGAGCGAAACGGCGCTGTCGCCAGCAACTCTGAGTCCGCAGGCGGCGCGTCCGTTCTGGGAGTCACTCGGCCTGGTGTATCTCCCCTGTTCGAGGGGTGCCCTGTTGACGTCGCTGCCGCATTTGCAGAGCCTGGGGATCAACAGCCCCGCGGAGGCGCCCGAGCTGGATGACGCCCTCCAGGAAGCGATCCTGCATGGCCAGGATTCATCGTCCGGTTTTTGCTTGATTCTAACCTGGCTGAGGCTGCCCCCCGATGATGCGCAGGAGTTTTCGCAAACATCGGCAGTGCCCGGTGCCAGTTCTGTTGGCGATCCACCGCTGATGACGGAGTGGCAGATTGTTCCGGTTGCCGGCGGCACGAAGACTTTTCTGGTGGTCGATCCGTTTCCCGCACGGGTCCTGGGCTGGCTCCTGGCGCTGTTGATGGCGCTGGCGCTGTGGCGACTTGGGCGGATCCTGGAGCCGCGCTCCAGCCTGCGCGCGTACATTCTGCTTCTGGCCGTCGGCATCCTGATCGCCGTCTGGCTGCCGATGCAGGTGCGCGAGTTCTTTGGCTGGCCAATGGTTCTCGTGCTGGCGGCGGGCTTCCTTTGGCATCTGGTACGCTTCGTCAGTCGGCGCGGCGAGCCGGTGGTGGCACGCGAGGATTTTACGGTCAGCTACGCTGCCGGCTCGGTTACCTTAAGCGTTTGCTTCCTTGCCTTGACCTGGGAAGCGCCGGCACAGCCGTCGGCAGTCCCCACGCATACCGTCCTGATCATCGACGGCCCCAAGCCGGCCGCCCTGGTGGCCCCGAGCTTGCTCGCCAAACTCGACGAGCTGGAAAACCAGCCTGAGCTGGGAACGCAAAACGTCGTGCTCGTGTCGGCCAAGTACGTCGGAAAAATTCAAGACGGGCAGGCCAGGATCGACGTGCAATACGAGTTCCACAGCTTCAAAGACAAAGCGACTCTGGTGATCCCGCTGACCGGCGTCCAGTTGCAGGAGGGGGTGTTCCTCGACGGCGCGCCGGTCTACCCGGTCCCGCACAAGCAAGGATATGCACTGCCGATTCGGGACAAGGGAGTCCACCACCTGCGGCTATCGTTCACCGTTCGCGCCGTCCTGGCCGGCGGGCGACTCGACTTAGCCTTCAAGATTCCCAAGTTGATCCAGAATGAGATGACATTGCAAGGGCTGGCGCCGGCGCAGATCATCGAGTGCCTGACCTGCACGGGGGAGGAGAAGCTCAGCACGACGGCGCCGCCGGCCAGCAAAGAATGGCGCTGCCAACTCGGCTACGTCGACTCCGTGCACCTGCGATGGACCGACACGGCGACCCAACCGGTCGTGAAGAGTCCCGAAGTCAAGGAGGCGCACTTCTGGGACCTGCGCCCCGCTTCGCTGGCGCTGCACAGTTCGTTCCAGTACACGATCGGCAAGGACAGTCTGACGCAGCTCAGCGTGGCCATGCCCGAAGGATTGCACGTCCGGTCGGTCGAGGCCCTGGCAACCCCGCCCCAACCCCCTGTTGGCAAGGGAGGGCATGCATCGGTTATCGTCCTCAAGCAATGGAGCATCGTCGGCAAAGGCGGCCAGCGCCGGTTGGCGGTCGATTTTGTCCAACCGGTCACGGGCACTGTGACGCTGAATCTGGAGATCGTCCCGCCTGCGTTCGCGCAGAAGCCGACGATGCTGCTGCCCCTGCCGGCGCCGCTCCAGGGTAAATTCGGCGCCGGGGTGGTGGGCTATCACCTGGATGCCCTGGCAACTCCCGCGGCCCAAAACCTGGTGGGGGTGCAGAGCATCAGCGCCGAGGAATTTGACCAGCAGTGGAAAAAACGGGCCGCCGCGGTTATCCCCCCCGCCTCGCGCACCTTTAGCTTCCAGCGTCAGGCGTTGCAGGCCGGCCTGGAGCTGAAAATCGAGCCTGCCTCGCGCCACGCTCGGCTGCAACTGGCGTGGCACGTCGATCGGCACTTCGCCGAGCTGCGCGGAAAATTCACGATCGTCAGCGCGCACGAGAACCTGATCCTGCTGGAATTTCAGGTCGAACCGGGATTGACACTCGCGGACATCGCGGGTCCCGACGTGCAGCGCTGGCAACTGCAAGGCGCGCTGCTCCAGGTCTGGCTGCGCCAGCCGCGCCAGCAGACCACCATCGAAATGACGGGTTGGCGCCTTCCTCTCGCCAAAACCACGCCTGCAACCCTACTCCTGCCCGGCATCTATCCAATCGAGAGGCGCCTGGTTGATTCGGCGCTGAAAGAATACCCAACTCGGCTGGTCGATTCGGCCCTGAAAGTTCACGCTGCCGCCGACATCCAGTTGCAAATGGAAAAACTGAAGAGCTTGCGCGCGGACCCCGCGGACAGCCTCCGCTTCGCCATCGAATCGGCCCCCTACGAAACGACCGTGCGCCTCACCCCGAGGATGCTCGCGCCTCAAGCCTCGATGTTGACCAAGCTGCAACCGAGCGAAGGCGGCATCGAGATTTGGCAGCGCATCCGCTTGACGAGCGAACGCGGCCGCATGCCCACCCTTAAACTGCTCGTCAAGGATTGGCCCTTTGACCCGATGGTCCTGAGTGCGCCGGGCGCCAACGTACAGGCGACGCCGGGCAAGGAGTCGGCGTGGACGCTCACCTACCCAGCGGGAATGCCGCACGAAAGCTACATCCTCTTGCGCGGCCGGATCGCCAAGGATGCCAACGTCGCCGCCAATCTGCCCAGCGTGGAATTGGCAGGAGCCAACGTGAGCGAACATCTGCTGGCGTGGCAAGACCTGCAAGTCCAGCAACTAACAAATGGAAAGAACGTCGTGCCTCAAGCGCCGGCCAAGCCGCTCCCCAGGGGAACGACCTCGGGGCGCTGGTTCGAGGATCGTGCCGCCTGGAAGTTCGCAGATCGGCCCACGGGACCAATCACGGCCAAGCTGCCTAAAAGTTCAGCTCGCACCAACGGCCGCATCCTTGCCTCGGCCGAGGAAACGCGCCTGGCGGGGCAGCCCCCCTGGCTGCGCGAGGCCTCCTTCTGGGTCCATGCCCCGGAACGGACGGAACTGCGCATCAAGTTCCCGGCCCCCGCTGAGTCGTTCAGCGCGCTGGTCGGCGAGCGGCTGCATTCGGCCTGGACCCCGGCGGCCAAGGAGTTCGTACTGGCGCTGGACGGCAGCAGCGAACCTCGCCTGGTCCGCCTGCGCTGGAAGCACTCCGCGATCACCGACCGTTTGGCTGCCCCGACGGTAGCCGGCCTACAGATCGATCAAACGCCGCTCTTGGCCCACCAGCGCGTGCTCTGGATCCCGGCCGGCATGCGTGCCGAACTCTCCGAACTTGAGACGGTGCCGACGCTTGTGCCCAGGCTTCTGCAAGAAGCCGACAGTCAGGCCGAGATTACCGCTGCGCTCGCGCTGGAATCGCCGCGCACCGCCGAAACGGCAAAACGCATCGCTTCAAGGCAGCAGCAGTTTCATGCCAGTCTGCGCCACGCGGAATATGCGCTGGCAATTCTCGAAGTCGAGCCCGCCGCCTGGCACGAGCGCGTAGCCGAATTGAAACGCAAAAACGAGGCGCTGGCGAACGAACGACAGTACGACGATGTCCGCAAGAGCGCCCAGAAGCAGAAGCAATTCGTGCCGCTCGTCAGGTCCGAGAGCGGCACGGCAAGCGCCGGTACGCTACTTATCGTGCCGCCGGGGCTGACACGCGTCCCCTTGCAATTCACGGCCGAGCGCACGTACCTGGAGCGGCGCACCTTCAGCGAGATGATGGTGCTGGCTGCGATCTTCCTCCTCGTGTTCTCCTATTTCCGCCACGGTCGGCTGATCGCGCGGGCCGCGGCGCCTGAAGCCGCAATTGCGATGCTTGTCGTCGCCATGCTGATCTACGGCATCAGCGTAATCGGCATGGCGCTGGGGACCGTGTTGCTTGGCGTCCGCTGCTGCTGGCTCGCGAATGCCTGGAGGCAACGCCGTGCGCTATCGGTCGCTGCCACTTCGCCGGCCTCGCAATCCTGATTTCGGATCGCAAGTAAATCATCCGCTGGAAATGGCGTAGACCAACGAATGATCGTGTTCATCATTGGTGCAAACTGCTCACCTCCACCTTGTACAGAATCGACTCGATCATAAGGCAAACTGGCGTAATAAGTTGCGACAAACTCCCAGAACGCGCAACGCTGCACAGATGCCAAATTGAGCGAGAGCGACGTCCTCTGGTTACTTTCTTTTCAGATTCACAACTGACTTTGACACACCAGACGCATTACTCGGTTGAGCCCAAATACATGCCAGCTGTGCTTTCTAGCTGCGTAGTCCGTTCGTACGATTACATGGACCAATTCAGTCACGTCATATCGGAGACTGGGACATGTCAGCGATGTACGACCGGGCCGGGTTAGAGACGATGGCGGCGCCCGCCAGGCCATGGTACGCGCGCCTGCGTTTTCCGCTGTTCGTCGTCGTGTATGCCGTCGCCATACTCGCGGTGCCTCGGGTCGGCGTCGCCCTCGGCCTTGATGCGGAGCCGGTGCTGCCGTTGCTCATGATGACTCAACTGGCACTGCCCTTGGGCGTCTTGTTGCTGGCGGTTTGGTTCCTGTTTTTCTCGGGCCTATGGTTTTCGGTGAAGCTTGTGGTCGTGCTTTTCATCGGCCTCGCCGTTGCCGGCGCCAATTTTTTCTTAATTCGAAAGGTGGAATTCACAACGCGAGAATACGGTCTGGTGCCGATTTTTCATTTCGTCTGGGACGTTGCAGTCCGCGATCGACTGGCGGCGCAGCTTGAAAACGACAAAGCGAACCCAGACGCCCTGCCCAAGATAGATGCCACGGTCGGGCCCGAAGACTTCGCGTGCTACCGCGGCCGAAACTACGACGGCATTCTCCAGCACATCACCTTCGAGACCGATTGGCGGACGCACGCGCCGAAGCTGCTCTGGTCTCGCCCGTGCGACGGCGGCTACAGCGGCATCGCCGTCGCGCGCAACATTGCCGTCACGCTCGAGCAGCGCGGCAAGCAAGAGGCCGTGGTGTGTTTCGATCGCGCCACCGGCCGGCAAAGCTGGGTGTACGCCTACGGTGCCTTCGCCAAAGACGTCATGGGTGATGGGCCACGCTCGACGCCGGCGATTCACAATGGCCGCATCTTCACCACCGGCGCCACCGGCCAGCTCGTGTGCCTGGATGTCGAGGGCAAGAAACTCTGGGACATCAACATCCTCGAAGACAGCCAGGCGAAGAACATCCAGTGGAAGATGACCGGCTCGCCCTTGATAGTCGGCGACCTGGTCATCGCCCATGCCGGCATCGACCCGGACAAGCCAGCCGGGGCGGCCCTAGTTGCCTTCGAGCAAGCCACCGGGAAGAAACGCTGGGCCGTCGGCAGTCGGCCCGCGGGATATAGCTCGCCGCAGCTGGCTGTCTTCGGCGACCAGGCGCAGATTCTGCTCTTCGACGGCAAGGGGCTCGTCAGCTACGATCCCGCCACGCAAAAGGAGCTGTGGAGCTATCCGTGGGAAACGAAGTACGACATGAACAACATCCAGCCCGTCATCGTCGGCGGCGACAAGGTCTTCATCTCCTCCGAGACCGACAACGGCTGTGCCCTGCTGCACATCAAGCCGCCCGACGCCGACAGCGCAAAGTGGCGAGTCGAGCCAGTCTGGTCGAATCGCAATCTCGGCGCGCGCTTCGCCAATCCCGTGACCGATGGCCAGCGCATCTTCGGCTTGAACGGCGTCGGCGGCGTGCTCGTCTGTCTCGACGCTGCCAACGGCAAGGCTCTCTGGAAAGGCGAACGCTATGGCCCGGGACAGATGCTGCTGGCGGGCAAGACGTTGCTCGTCGTCAGCGACAAGGGAGTCGCGTCGTTGCTGGACGCGGAAGCCGGCAAAGAGACCGAACTCGCGCGGCTTCAAGTGCTGGATTCAAAAACGAAAACGTGGAACACGCCGGCCGTCGCGGGGGATCAGTTGTTCGTCCGCAACCAGGATGAGATCGCGTGCTGGAAGTTGCCCAGACGGTAGACGGAGTGATTCGGAGCCCGCAGCGCGAGCAAGGGACCGCGTCCCTTGCTCGCGATTCTTGAAGTTGCGGTTTTTTTTTCCCCCCCGAAGGGGCCCAACAAATCAGCCCAGGGCAACGCCCTGGGAAACCGCGTCAACAACGAACCCAGCCCTGTAAGGCAACGCCGTGAAGGACTTTTCGGCCTGAAAGGCCGATTCGGTCAGCCCAGGCCGAAGGCCTGGGGAAATGGGCGATTTGGCAATTCGACCCTGTAGGTGTCGTTCGGCGAGTCCCTGCGGGGTAGGTCGAACGGGCCCTTCAGGCCCGCTGATTCGGCTCTACCCGTATCCCAGGCCTTCGGCCTGGGTTGACAGAACCGGCCCTTCAGGCCGGAAAACCCTGGGAAAAATCCTTCACGGTGTTGCCTGTAAGGGCGCTACAATGCGTGTTCGGCGACACACCGGCTGATCGCTCGCAAGCAATCCTAACGAGGCCAATCATGTACCTGTTCCGCCTGTGGTACTTTGCGCTCTTCGCAGCGGCTTTGCTCTGCCATATCGCCGCCGCGATGGACCTTGCCCGCACCGAGGCCGGTGTGGACAGAGCCGTCGCCCAATTCAAGGTCACCGAACGGGGCGTCCTGGTCGCAATCATGGACCGCGGCATTGACTGGGAAAACGATGACTTTCGCAATGAGGATGGCACTACTCGCATCGAGTACATCTTCGACCTGACCGACGATCGGGGGGCAAACCGGCCGGACAACCCTTACAAGGTGGGAACGATCTACACGAAAAAGGAGATCGACACTGCCCTGAAGGAGAAAAAGCAGCTGGCAACGCGTGACAGACAGGGACATGGTACGACCACGGCCGGCATCGCCTGTGGCAGCGGGCGCAACAGTCCGGAGGAAAAATACCGCGGCGTTGCCCCGGACGCCGCGCTCCTCGTTGTCCGTATTTGCGCCGACCCCATTCCGAAGCACCGCGGCGAACCAGGAGAGGAAGTCTTCTGGAAGCCGGAGCGCGTTCCCGTCGCCATCGACTTCATTTGCGCGAAGGCGCGCACGCTGAGGTTGCCCTGTGTGATGGTCCTCAACCTCGGCTCCCAAAGCGACCCGAGCGACCCGACGGACGGCACCAGTCCGCTCTGCCGGAAGATCGATGCGACCGTTGGCCCCGGGAAAAAGGGATTCGTGTTCGTGACTGGGCCGGGAGACGAGGGTACCAATCGCAAACATAAGCGAATGACGGTCCTTGACGGCAAGCGCGTTAAGGTCGGCACGATTTGGGATGGGGCCACGGCACGATTCAACATCTGCCCGGGCGACTATGTCAACCGCACGGAATGGACCGATGTCAAGGGCCAGCGTCAGACGCAGGACAAGGAAGGCAAGGTCGGAGAGATTTGGACAAACAGCAGCGTCGGCCCAACGGCCGACGGGCGGATCGGCATCGACTGCTGCGCTCCTTGCGACAGCGTCTTCACGACCTACAATCCTCGCTCTTACTGGGCCACGTTTGAGAAGAATCTGATCAGCGATGGCAAGGGCCTCTACGGTCGGGCCAGTGCGGTCAGCGCGGCGAATCCGTTTACCACGGGCGTTATCGCCCTCATGCTGCAAATGGACCCGAAACTTGATGCCTCCGAACACAACTGTCCCGTTAAAAGTCGAATAGCGACAACTGGTTATGTCGAGGCCCTTCCGGATCCGGGTCGATTCTACCCGATAATGCCGAAAAAAGCGGGGTTTTCTCGAAAAGGTTGAGGCTCAATATTTGCAGAATTTCGTTCATGC